>CAZNWH010000057.1:0-14389 GCA_964576765.1 uncultured Hellea sp. | reverse complement strand
CCGTAACCTAAGTTACCTCGCAAATACCAACCTTCGTCGTCATTCGCACTCGCCGCTAATGGAACCGCCATCAATATCGCTGTTGAAACTGCTAAAAGAAGTTTATGCTTCATGATGTTTTCTCCGTAATCATTTAATCTATTATTTGATTGTGTATTCAATCAATGATTTTCTCCTAATAAGTATACGATGTCTAGAGATAAGTGAATAGACATTGATGAAACAATGAGAGTTTAACAGCTAAATTCTTTCTATAAGTTGCTTAAATGCATCACTTTTCACCATATTCGTGCCACAATCCGTCTCAAACGCCTATATATACCCGTTATAAAGGAATGGTACGCCCGCACGGACTTGAACCGTGGACATCCTCATTAAAAGTGAGGCGCTCTACCAACTGAGCTACGGGCGCACAAATACAGCCTTCGAAAAGGTGCGTGGTATCTAGGACCGAGACCTTACACCGTCAACCCTAAAATGCGTAAGTCACGTATAATTTCACCTTACCCATGAAGAGCGGAATACCTGCAAAAATTTGTCGAACTCTCCACCATCAATAGCGGCCCGTATACGAGACATAAGGTTTTGGAAATAAGCAATATTATGCCAGCTGAGCACCATTGCCCCCAGAAGTTCTCCGGATCGTATTAAATGATGAACATAAGCTTTAGAAAAATTTTGGCTAGCAGGGCAATCAATAGAAGCATCCAAAGAACTCTCATCTTCTCCGTATTGCGCTTTCTTGATGTTATAGGGTCCAAAATCCGTCCAAACTTGACCGTGTCGCCCTGACCGCGTGGGAATCACGCAATCAAACATATCGACGCCGCGGGCAACCGCTTCGACTAAATCTATAGGTTTGCCTACGCCCATAAGATATCGTGGTCGATCTTGTGGTAAATGCGGCACTGTAAACTCCAAGGTTTCGCACATGGCTTGATGTCCTTCCCCAACGGCTAAGCCGCCAATTGCGAAACCTCCATATCCCCCGGCTATATCCTCATGAATACTCGCTTCAGCGCTCATACGACGCAAGTCTTCGAAAGTTGAGCCTTGAACAATCGCAAATAAGGTCTGATTCTCGCGCGCCCCAAAAGCGGCCAAGGATCGCTGCCCCCACCTTAAGGACAATTCCATAGATTTAGCTGCCGATTCATATGAGGATGGAAAATCGGTGCATTCATCTAGCTGCATAGAAATATCTGCGCCTAATAAATCAGCTTGAATTTCAATGGACCTTTCCGGCGAGAGCATATGTTTAGAACCATCAATATGGCTTTGAAACTCCACGCCTTGCTCCGTCATTTTTCGTAGTTTCGATAAGGACCAGACTTGAAACCCCCCCGAATCGGTTAAGATAGGGCCGCTCCAGCCTCCGAATTTATGCAAGCCACCTAACTTTTTGACCCGCTCTGCCCCGGGGCGCAGCATAAGATGATAGGTATTGCCAAGAATAATGTCAGAGCCCGCATCGCGCACTTGATCCATGTAAAGACCCTTAACCGTTCCGGCCGTTCCTACCGGCATAAAGGCGGGCGTGCGGATATCACCGCGAGATGTTTTTAATATGCCTGTTCTGGCATTCCCGTCACGTGCGGAAATTTCAAAAGGGAATTTGGCCATGCTTCACTCTTCTCGTCTGGCCCATAGCAGACTGGAATCACCATAGCTATAAAATCGGTAGCCACTTCCAATGGCATAAGCATAAGCAGATTGCATCTTATCAAGACCCGATAAAGCGCTCACAAGCATAAAGAGCGTGGATTTAGGCAAATGGAAATTAGTCATGAGGCCATCTACAACCTGAAAGTTGTAGCCAGGCTTAATAAAGATTTGCGTATCATCCATCAGAGTCTCAATACGGCCCTTTATAGCAGCTGATTCCAATGCACGCAGAGCTGTCGTCCCGACCGCAATAATCCGTTGACCTTTATTTTTTGCATGGTTGATTCGAGATGCTACACTTTCGGAAATTGAGTACCATTCACTATGCATGTGATGATCTTCCGTATTCTCTGTTTTCACGGGCAAAAACGTTCCTGCCCCAACATTTAGTTTCAAATGTTCGATCTGAATACCTTTTAGACTTAAAGCTGCGAACAGCTCTTCCGTAAAATGAAGCCCTGCGGTAGGTGCCGCCACGGAGCCCTTCTCTTGTGCATAAACAGTCTGATAATCTACTATATCTTGCTCGTCTATTGGACGTTTTCGTGCAATATAAGGCGGCAATGGCGGTTGACCCGCTGCTTCTATAGCATCTGATAAAGCTTCAGAAGAGAGATTAAACCTCAATCCAATATCACCTCCATCACGTTTATCAAAAACCTGCGCGGATAATGTTGATGACAGGCGGATATGGTCCCCATTGCGTAAACGTTTCGCAGGGCGAATAAAAGCCCGCCATTCAGAGTCAGAAATTTGCGTATGAAGATTGACGTCAAGTTTAACATCACCACCTCCGCCGTGAGAACGTGCAGGCCGCACACCTTTCAATGCGGCACGCAAAACCTTAGTTTCATTAAGCACCAAGACATCACCCCTCCTTAAAAGCGACGGTAAGTCTTTGACAATGTGGTCGGAAAATTCTCCGCTTTCCCAGACTTGCAGCAAACGCGCAGAATCTCTGGGCCGTGCGGGCCTCAAGGCAATATTCTCCTCAGGGAGATCAAAATCAAAGACACTGAGTTTCATACGCCTACATAGGCCTTTGATAGAAAATTATATAATGATTAAGCGACTGTCGCTTTCACAATTTTACCCGGATAGCGCGGCGGTTCACCCTTTGGGAGGGCATGAACCAGTTCCATACCACTCTCGACTTCGCCCCAAACGGTATATTGGCCATCTAGGAAACCCGCATCATCCAAGCAGATAAAAAACTGGCTAGAGGCGGAGTTTGGATTTGAAGACCGTGCCATAGAACAAACTCCTTCAATATGTGGATGTTTATTAAATTCAGCCGGGATTTGCTCTTTCGCTCCGCCCATGCCTGTCCCGTCAGGGCATCCACCTTGTGCCATGAACCCATTAATAACACGGTGAAATGTAAGCCCGTCATAAAACCCTTCGTTTGCAAGGCGGGTTATTTGCTCGACATGTTTGGGCGCGAGATCAGGACGTAATAAAATCGTCACATCGCCTGCTTGGCCATCATTGGCATCAAGGCTTAGAATGAGTTTCTCTGCCATTTTTTCTCTCTTTGTTTAAAATTCGTTTAGGGTTTTACGCGAGATGGCACTTGAATATCGCATATATCAGGATAGTTGCCATCAACTTTTTTTTGATTTTTTAGATAGTTTTGAAAGGCCGGACTGTCTGTTTTCAGAACCTGAACGTTAATGCGTTCAGCGGTTGGCACATCAGCAGCCATCTGAACCTTTTTCATAACATCAGGGACAAAATTAGGATTTTCACCTTTTGACCCAACTTTAATCTTGGTCAAATGTTCATGGCCCAAAACAGTATTACCCCAAATAGAATACTGACTATCCAAATGCGGAGATGTATCTCTCATAAGAAAAAATTGGCTATTGGCAGTATTGGGGTCATTTGTTCGAGCCATAGAAGTCACACCTTTACAATGAAGGCCAAAAGCTGCGACTTTACCATCTTTCGTCAATATAGCTTGTGATGTCGGCTGGGTTGCAACAGGAAGAGCCTTATAAAACCCAACGCCAATATCGCCCTGCCCTGATGGTCTAGCACCTACTAATGTCACTGGCATTGTCTCATCCCGCCTAAAGGTAAATTCAGCTGTAATATCAGGCAGATCAGAATCGCCTGTGCCATCCCCCTTTGGGTCTCCTGTTTGATTCATAAACCCTTCGATAACACGGTGAAATGTAATGAAATCATAAAAGCCCTGACGGGTCAGAGTCTTAATCCGTTCAACATGGATTGGTGCGATTTCAGGGTATAGTTCCAAGATAACACGACCATATTCCAGATCAATATAAAGTGTGTTTTCAGGATCAAGAGAGCGCCAAGCTTCATCCGGAGCATCAAACCCTGTATGTATGCTTGCAGTAGCTTGGGTAATTATACGTTCAGGAGCAGACTGCTCTTCAGCCGCACAAGCGGAAGTCGATAGCGCAACTGTTGACAGAAGCGTCAAAACGAAAGGTTTAATCATGTGTATTTATCCTTTAAGCGAAGCTCGACTTCCGGGGTCACAAATTGGGAAACATCCCCCCCCAAACGGGCAATCTCTTTAACGAGGCGGGATGCTATCGTTTGATATTGTGGAGCGGCCATTAAAAAAACTGTCTCTATATCCGGATTTAAGCGATCATTCATTCCGGCCATTTGAAACTCATATTCAAAGTCTGAAACGGCCCTTAAGCCGCGCACTATCATAGACGCCCCAACGCTTTCAACAAAATGTATCAGTAAACCTTCAAATGGTCTGACTTCGACCTGAATGCGGTCTCGAAAAGGCGCGACAACATTTTCAACCATTTCAACGCGTTCATCGAGCGCAAACAGAGGGTTTTTATCTCTATTAATTGCCACTGCAATGACGAGTCTGTCGCAAAGATTAGATGCCCGCTTCATGATATCTAAATGTCCCAAAGTCATAGGATCAAAAGTTCCGGGGTAAAGTGCTGTGCGCGTAGTCATAAAAGGCTATATATAGGTCAAAATACCAAAATCTAGCTGTAAAAGACCCAAATTGGCAGGTTTTTATGTCAAACAATGCTTTACGAAACCCTTTCAAGCCGCTAGACACCGCCATTCCAAAGGGCCTCGCAATACGGGGCCTTTAATTTTGAATTAGAAATGAGTTGAAACCACATGGTTGAAATCTACGTCCGCCAAAACAATGTCGATCAAGCCCTACGCGCCCTGAAGAAAAAGCTTCAAAACGAAGGCATCTTACGTGAAATGAAAGCTCGTAAGCATTTTGAAAAGCCATCCGAAAGACGCGTTCGGGAAAAGGCCGAAGCTGTTCGTCGCGTTCGCAAGCTCGCCCGTAAGCGCGCTCAAATAGAGGGCCTTATCCCGACAAAGAAAAAGCCGCGCCGTCGTTAAGACCTGCAGCAAATTCTAAGATTAAACGAGCCGCTCTTTTGGGCGGCTTTTTTGTTATTTTGATTAAGCTGCTTTCCGCCCTTGAAAACCGCGGTTGATGAGAACTTCTGCGATTTGCACAGTATTTAGCGCTGCGCCTTTGCGAAGGTTATCCGATACGCACCACAGGTTCAGCGTATTATCCTGCGTACTGTCTTCACGTACGCGCGAAACATATGTTGCATATTCACCAACGCATTCAATCGGCGTGACATAGCCGCCATCTTCTTGCTTATCCACAACCATGAGGCCAGGAGATTCGCGCAAAATAGCGCGCGCTTCGTCGGCTGATAATTCATCTTCGAATTCGATATTTAAACTCTCGGCATGACCAACAAAGGTGGGTACACGTACACATGTCGCGGTGACTTTCACTTTTGAGTCGAGAATTTTCATGGTCTCGGCCTTCATTTTCCACTCTTCTTTAGTGTCGCCACCATCCATAAATACATCAATGTGCGGGATGACATTAAAGGCAATTTGCTTGGTAAAGTTGATAGGCGGAAATGTATCCTGCGGGTGGAAAACTGATTTTGTCTGTTCCCACAACTCGTCCATATTTTTTTTACCACCGCCCGAAACTGATTGATATGTCGAGACAACAACACGTTTAATTTTCGCACGATCATGAAGTGGTTTTAGCGCAACAACCATTTGAATGGTCGAACAATTCGGATTAGCGATAATACCTTTTTTCATTTCCGAAACTGCATCAGCATTTACCTCAGGCACAACAAGTGGAACATCGGGATCCATGCGCCAGGCACTGGAATTATCAATAACGATAGCGCCCGCCGCAGCTATTTTAGGTGACCATTTTTTAGACACCTCACCGCCCGCACTCATAAGGGCAATATCGCATTTGGAGAAATCAAATGTTTCAAGATCAAGACATTTGATGTCTTTATCGCCAAAACTCACGACGCGTCCCACAGACTTCCGGCTGGCAACAGCAAAGACCTCATCAACCTCAATATCAGACTCGGCCAAAATTTCGAGCATTTCCGTCCCGACATTACCTGTCGCGCCGACGATTGCAAAACGATATCCCATAAGAGCCTCCTAAGGTTAAACTTATGCAAAAAATAGCGTGTCCATCTAGGCCAAAGATGTCAGCAGAGCAAGCCTTATTCAAACTGAGGGCAAGCCCCTCATCGCCATTATAGCAGAAAGAAGTGCAATCAGCGTGACGGCTCCAATAATAGAAAAAATAATTCCATGAAATCGTCTATCTGCTTTAGCTTGTTTGGCCTTGCGTTCCTGAACACGTTGATAGCGTGTTGCGCGGCGTAAACGTTTTTCTTGAGGTTGCGTTTCAGTAGTGTCATTTTTATGAGGCAATTGATCCACTCTATCATCGTTCATAAACTGCAAGCTAGCATAGCAAAAAACTGATTTCATGTTAAAAACATCTTATGAACTCATTCCGATTCATATTTATTGGTTCTTTTGCGGGATATATTCTTATACCTTTAGCAGCAATCGCACAAATAAACACGCCGGATCCTACGAGTGATGTACCCCTTTCAGAAAGTGAGTTAACGACTGTTTTCAAAGGACAGACTCATCGAGGGTCCTATAATTTTATACGCCGGAATATCAAAACCTTTTCTTTTGAAGAAACAACCTCGACAGACGGTTCTATCCGTCATGTTCAAGGCAAGAGAATTGACACGGGAGAGTGGTTTGTCGAGGAATCTGAAATTTGTTATCATTATGATGCAGACGACTTAAATCCTGCTTGTTTTGAAATTTACCAGCGTGGTAATTGCTATTATCACTATCAAAAGTCCGTTCGCGGCATAGATCGCGAAGGGTTTACGGCTCGCAGTGTCATTAAAGGGGAGGAGCCTGATTGTGCGCCGCGTATATCTTAGTCTTGCTCTATTATCCCAATTTCTAATCTTTGGTTTTGCACCGCAAGCCCTCGCCCAAAGCCAAAAGACCGATATACGTCCCCACGCCAACCGCGTGCTAGGCAATGATTTAAAGAGCTCCTTTATAGGCCAGACGCATTCCGGGGCTTATAATTTCACCAAAAAGGGCGAGCCCACTCATTTTTACCAAGAGCGGCACAATAAAGATGGTAGCGTTTCCTATTCTGAAGGTGAAGGCGTTGAGACCGGTATATGGCGCGTTGTTGAAGATAATCTGTGTTATCTTTACGACAGCAATAAAATGGCAGGAGGGTGCTTTCGGGTTTACCGAGTCGCTAACTGTTATTATTTCTACTCGGATACTTTGATTGAACGCGAAGATGAATTGGATCGTGATTATTGGACAGCTCGTAGCACACTTAAAGGCGATCCCCCGCGATGTGAAGCAGCCTTGTCATGACAACGACCGTGAAACTCATCACTATCATGATTGGATGCCTGCTCACACCAATCGTGTCGTCAGCGCAAATTGTGCCTGATCTTGACCGCCTTGTCGGTAAAAATCTTAAAGACGCTTATTTAGGTCAAACGATTGACGGTATTTACAAAAGACCGCGAGAACGATCTGGAACCCATGAATTCACGGAGAGTTTTTACGCCGACGGAACAACTTATTACCGCGAAGGAAAATTCACACAAGAAGGCCGTTGGTTCATTGAGGCAGAAGATACGGTTTGCTTCACATATGAAGCAGAAGAAACTGTTCTGCCACTTATAAAACACTGTTTTGCAGTATTCGAGTCCGGCACATGCCAATATGCTTACGCGCTCAACAATATGAGAAATGGGAAACCTATCCATCCTAATGCATGGACGGCCAAAACGCTTATTCAGGGCGATATTAGCACATGTGACAACCTCGTCAGTTAGGGACTTCTAATATTCTCAAGATTGTTACTGGTCAAAACCACTCTATATCTTTAGCGGGCATGTATGATTAAATTTCAAAACTTTATAAGCCTGAGCTCTTACGCCGCTTTGATTATGACACCCACAACCGTTCTTGCTCAAGACACCGGGGTGCAATCTTCGGAAGATAATATCGCCTATGCTGGAGCAGGAGCTGTAATTTTTTCTGAATATTTAGGATCTGCAGATCAAGATATTAGCCCGCTACCTTATCTGAGTGTCAATAATTTCAAAGGCTTTGATGTCTTTGGCACGACTTTATCTTATCGCCTCATAGATACAGGAACGGGTGAAGGTCTCGAAAAATGGTCGCTCCAAGCAGGCCCCAGAGCCGCCTATCAAATCGGACGAAATTCTAATGATAGTCCTAACTTAATAGGATTCGAGGATGTCGGTGGTAGCATCCCTGTTGGAGGCTATGTGCGCAGTACAGTCGGGCCATTAGGGATTAGACTGGATGCAGGACAGGACGTTATCAGCGGTCATAACGGGTTTACCGCTGATGCCTCAGTCGGAACATTTTACCGCCTTGGCAACTGGGCTATACAACCTTCTGCTAGCGTGAGCTGGGCTGATAGCAATCACAATAAAAGTTTCTTTGGCGTAACAGCAGATCAAGCCGCAGGGTCACCCCTAGGCGGATTTGATATCGGCTCAGGCATATATGCCTATTCTGCCAATGTTGTGACATGGATTGAATTTCAAGAAAAATATGCCCTGACATTAATTGCAACTTACCGCAAATTTACAAACGACGCAAAAGATAGTCCCATACTAAGAGCTGACGATGGCTCAACAGACGGGGTTTATGCCGCTATTAGCATTTCAAGAAAGTTCGATCTTTCAAATTTTTAACCCGTCCATACTACCAAGTATGATTATGCGTCTTCTGTAGGCTTAGGCGCCGGAAGTCCTTTTCCACCTTTGCGGCCTTCGATCTTAAGCTTGGCCGGCGGGATAATTTTGAACGTCAAATTTTCTTTCTTCCGATCAACACCAACTTTGACCAAGCCTCCTGATTTTAGCTTCCCAAACAATATCTCATCCGCCAAAGGCTTCTTGATATATTCCTGAATAGTACGCGCCAGTGGACGCGCGCCATAGCGTTTATCATAGCCTTTCTTCGCCAGCCAAATATTGGCTCCTTTGGAGAGTTCAAACTCGATTTTGCGATCGGCAAGTTGTGCCTCAAGCTGGATAACAAATTTATCGACGACTTTGGCAATGTCCTCAGGCGACAAGGCATCAAAGCTAACGATAGCATCAAGACGGTTTCTAAATTCAGGCGTAAAGCGGCGCTTAATCGCGGCCTCTTGCTCATCATCCTTCATACCCCGGCCAAAGCCGATCTCTGCTTTGGCAGCATCCGATGCGCCAGCATTAGTCGTCATGATGATAATGACATTTCTAAAATCAACCTTGCGGCCATTGGCGTCCGTTAGAAAGCCATTATCCATGACTTGTAATAGAATATTATAAATATCCGGATGAGCCTTCTCGATTTCATCTAGCAGCAGAACGCTATGAGGATTTTGGTTCACGGCGTCGGTCAACAACCCGCCCTGATCATACCCAACATATCCAGGAGGCGCGCCTATAAGGCGAGATACCGTATGACGTTCCATATACTCGCTCATGTCAAAGCGCAGAAGTTCTAAGCCTTGAGTCATAGCCAATTGCTTAGCAACCTCGGTTTTACCCACGCCCGTAGGGCCAGCAAAGAGATATGACCCAATCGGCTTATTAGGTTCACGTAAACCAGCCCGGGCAAGCTTCACAGCAGCAGCGACTTGATCGATAGCTTTATCTTGACCGAAAACCACACGGCGTAAATCCATCGGAAGAGACTTAAGAGCCTTTTCATCATCTCGTGAAATTGATTTAGGCGGAATCCGAGCGATTTTGGCTATCACGGTCTCGATTTCCTGAATACCAATTTTTTTCTTGCGTTTCTTTTCAGTCACAAGCTTGGTGCGGGCGCCAGCCTCATCAATAATATCTATGGCTTTATCTGGCAGCTTTCGATCCGTAATATGACGCACGGAGAGATCAACTGCGCCTTGAATAGCCTCATTAGTATATTTTACCTTATGAAATTCTTCAAAGTAAGATTTAAGCCCCATAAGAATTTTTACAGTGTCACTCACAGTAGGTTCTGAAACATCAATCTTTAAAAATCGCCGAGATAGGGCTCTGTCTTTTTCAAAATGTTGACGATATTCCTTATAAGTCGTCGACCCCATGCAGCGTAATTTGCCTGATTGAAGCGCAGGTTTAAGTAGGTTAGACGCATCCATTGCACCGCCAGACGTTGCACCTGCTCCAATAATGGTGTGAATTTCATCAATAAAAAGAATAGCGCCCTCAGTTTCTTGTAGCTTAGACATAACCGCTTTGAGACGTTCTTCGAAATCTCCGCGGTAGCGTGTTCCGGCCAAGAGGGCCCCCATATCCAGTGAGAAGATAGTTGAATCCTGCAGGACTTCAGGTACGTCATCATTAACGATACGCCGTGCCAAGCCTTCAGCAATGGCCGTTTTACCAACCCCAGGATCGCCTACAAGTAAAGGGTTGTTTTTACGGCGGCGAGATAACACCATAACGCAGCGTTCAACTTCCTCATCACGTCCAATAAGTGGATCTATATCTCCATCGCGGGCCTTCTGATTGAGATTGACTGTATATTCTTTAAGAGGATCCTTTTGAGCCTTAGCGTCTTCGCTCTCACCACCATCAGTACCTTGAACGGGCTTAGCGACCGAGTTTTCACCGGATTTAGAAATTCCGTGGCTAATATAGTTGACCGCATCATAACGGGTCATATCCCGCTCTTGAAGGAAATACACCGCATGGCTTTCACGTTCTGCAAAAAGCGCGACAAGCGCGTTCGCCCCAGTAACCTCTTCGCGGCCGGAGCTTTGCACATGAATGACGGCGCGCTGAATCACACGATGAAACCCAGCAGTGGGACGAGCTTCTTCGAAATCATCTACAATTAGCGACGCCAAATCTTGATCTAAATAACGTGTAACATCTGTTCTAAGCGGTGTGACATCGACATCACAGGCTTTAATAACAGCTGCTGCATCTTTGTCATCCAAGAGAGCTAAAAGAAGATGTTCCAATGTCGCAAGTTCGTGTTTACGATCACTCGCAAATGTAAGTGCCCGATGGATAGTTTCTTCCAAAACAGGAGAGAATGAAGCCATTATATTATCCTTTCGAAACTCTATGTGGGGATATATGCGGCGATATCAAGACGCATTCTATGCAGTGTAATATTACAAAATCGTGAACTAAGCTGTGCTTGATCATCACTATGTCTTTTCCAAAGTACATTGTAGAGGATGTTGTGCTCGCTTGGCAGCATCCATAACCTGCGCGACCTTCGTTTCGGCCACTTCAAAAGTATAAACCCCACATGTCCCAATCCCAGTTTGATGGACGTTGAGCATAACCTGTGTCGCCTCTTCTCTCGTTTTTTTGAATATCCCCATTAAAATCATGACAACAAATTCCATTGGCGTGTAATCATCATTCATCAAAAGAACACGATACATAGATGGTTTTTTAGTTTTTGGCCTGACTTTAGTCGCAACACCACGTTCAGGAGATCCATCACCATCTTCTTTTTTTGGCCCAGCCATTTCTATTCGTCGTGATTCCGTCATCACTTTAATTTAGGTCTTTAATACCTTAAAGAAAAGGGGCCCAGTGAGGCATTTTTTCATGCATAACGAATTCTCTGTGTGCAAGTTTTACTCTGGGTGAAGGATAAGGTTTCAGATGATAATATGCACTGCACGTCTTAACAGATATTAACCTTTACTAAACCCTTGCCTCTTTATGCCCGTAGAATGTGGCGAATCTTGTTCATATCATTTTTTCTTTGGAGCCTGTCAGAGACAGCTTTTTCTGCTGAAAAGCGTTACGCCTCTATTGTTGTAGATGCTGACACACTTGAAATTATTCATGCCCGTCAAATAGATGAATTACGCTTTCCAGCTTCGCTAACCAAAGTTATGACGCTTTATCTTACATTTGATGCTCTTAACTCAGGCAAACTAAACTTAAAGGAACCGATTAGAGTGTCTCGGATAGCCGCTCAAACGCCGCCATCTAAACTCGGGTTGAAGGCTGGGCAAACGATAACCGTTGAAAAACTCATTCAAGCCGTAGCCGTTAAAAGCGCAAATGATGCCGCAGTTGTTCTCGCAGAACGGCTTGCCGGATCAGAGTCCGCTTTTGCTGACAAAATGACGGCAAAAGCGCGGAACCTTGGGATGTTAAGAACAACATTTAAGACAGCTAATGGTCTTCCCCACCCAGACCAAAAAACCAGTGCGCGGGATATGGCCAAGCTAGCCTCAAATATTTTACGCCATCACAGACGATATTATCACTACTTTGGATTAACTCATTTTGGTTATGCAGGTCAGTCATATAAAAACACTAATAAATTACTCCATTGGCTAGACGGTGTTGATGGCTTCAAAACGGGGTATACACGAGACAGCGGTTATAATCTGATTATTTCGGCGCAACGAGACAATCGCCGGCTTATCGCCGTAGTTCTGGGCGGAGCAAGTGGAAAATCTCGGAATCAACATATGCAGGATTTGGTCGAGCGAAGTTTTGATGTCATGGGTGTTGCCCCCATTAAATCACTACCGCCCATAACTGTTATCCGAGAGCCCATAGAGCAGAAGACCACACCTCAAACCGCCATTTCAAAAGCCATTAGACTAAGGGGCCGAAATAATCGTTCCATAACAATAGATCCTCATAATAGATCCATTCGGTTTTCTGACAAAAAATCTGACGACAACTGGGGCATACAAGTAGGAGCCTACATACATCGTAAAGACGCTCAAAATCAGCTCGATAGTGTCAATGGTGTAACAGGCATTACAAATGGCGTCATACGCCCAATGACGCGTAATGGTCAAAAACTCTATCGTGCGCGTTTTGAGAATTTAAACATCACAAAAGCCCAAGCAGCCTGTAAAGCGCTTGCGAATTTATCTACAGGATGCTTCATAGTCGCTACGAATTAAGGCGTAGCCAATGACCCATAAAATACGGATTGTTAGAACAGAGCGCACATTACGGGGACGCATATGGGAATGGCGTGGCCACGGCGAAACAATTGCATTCGTCCCAACAATGGGCGCTTTGCATGAAGGGCATCTTACGCTCGTACGCCTTGCCAAGAAGAAAGCTGACCGTGTAATCGTTTCGATCTTTGTAAACCCGACACAATTTGCGCCCGACGAGGACTTTAAGGCTTATCCGCGTACTGAAGCGGCGGATATTACTATGTTGAAATCCGAAGGAGTGGACATGGTATATATTCCACAAGATGGCTCCATGTATAATGCACATCATGCGACAAAGATAACTGTCGGCGGTGTGGCTTTAGGGCTTGAAACCAATCATCGACCCACATTTTTTGACGGTGTTGCCTTGGTTGTCACGAAGCTTCTGAACCGCGTTATTCCAGATATCGCTATTTTTGGTGAGAAGGATTATCAACAACTCGCAACAATCAGGCGATTGGTTGAAGATCTTGATATGCCTATAAACATTGTAGGCGCTCCTATTGCCAGAGATGAAGAAGGTCTCGCCTTATCCTCTCGTAATAAATATTTCGATGACAACGGATTAAAGGTGGCTCGCCGCTTGAATGAAATTATGCGCCACTGCGCTACCAGAATGGAGCGAGGTGAAAATGTCGATATAGCCACAGATATGGCTAAGCAAGCGCTTCTAACCGCTGGATTTAGTGAGGTTGATTATATCGAAGTACGTAGCCCAAATTCTCTGACCGTTTTGGAGGGTGGCATTTTAAATGCACCCGCGCGGCTTTTAATTGCCGCGCATTGTAAAGGTGTTAGGCTGATAGATAATTGTGCTGTCAAACAAAAAAGGAAAGACTGACATGCTACGATGCAGCCCAATTACAGCAGAAAGCTTGACGCTGTATCTGAAAATCACTCCTGATACTTTCGATTGAGATGGAGGTAGTGTAAAGCTGGAGCTCTTGGTTATGTCGTTTTTGATCAGGCACGGACTATTCAGGCGATGAAAGACTCAATATTCTGGCTTCCCTCTTCGGTGACAATGCCTTTAAGTGCACCAACACCATTAGACATAAGTCCCGATTAGCCCTGCGAATAGTCTGAATTAGATACGTGAATAACTATGGCAAACAAAACTTTAAAAAGGATAAAGTATTGTACTATTAAAGACCTATAGTGTTAAAAAAGTCACATCCAAAATATATTATTAAGCGACATACATTTAACGTATTGCCGTGAGTAAAAAAAAACCTAGGTTCCTCTGAGGGTGCAACTAATATAAATGCAATAAATCAGAGGACAACTTATGCAACGTTTTTCACTTAAATCCGTGCTCGCGATTTCCGCGTCAACGGCTATGTTGGCAGGGGCAGTGGCAACACCAACCTACGC
>CAZNWH010000056.1:0-14693 GCA_964576765.1 uncultured Hellea sp. | reverse complement strand
GCTAAGGTCCGCTTTGAAGGGAGAAAGCTACTCAGGGCCTTACGCAGCGAAGCGGAAATCGTCATGGCTTCACCCTTGCTGGATAAACAAGACGGCTATTCCAGAGTGTATAAGCTAGCGCAGGAACTCAGAAACACAGCGCATTTTGCGCTTGTCGCTTCATAACCGGGATCAAATAACTCGGTTACACCCAGTGTCCTAAAATCGCTTCTATTGCAAAAATACAACACAGCGCATGAATATTGCATTCGAAGTCAAAAAAGACTTGCGTTTTTGACTTCGAAGTCTTTTAATTAATGCTAGATTTTAAAAAATCATAAAAGGGGACCAATATGTTTAAATCTAACTCAATTAAATTGATACTCGCGGGCGCTAGCTCAATTGCTATTCTATCATCTACATCAGCTCATGCACAACTTGACGAAATTATTGTCACGGCGGAGAAACGTGCTGAAAATGTGCAAGATGTAAGTATATCTGTAACGGCTTTAAATGAAGAACTGCTTGAGCTTGGGGGCATTGATGATGTTTCACGTCTCGAACTTTTGGTTCCCGGCGTGAATTTCTCCTTCGCAGGTAATGACGCCAAATTTAATGTACGGGGCGCAAACTCAACAAATACCTTCGGCGATAATTCTTCTATCGTCGGGGCATTTGTTGATGGGGTTTATAAAGCCCGTGCCTCGCAGCAAACCCGCGCTTTTTTCGATGTCGGGTCTGTTGAATTTTTGAGAGGTCCGCAAGGTACTTTATATGGCCGTAATACATTTGCGGGCGCTTTAAATTTGCACACGAATAATGCTGAGTTAGAGGAATATAGTGCCGGTGTGGATTTGAGTTACCAAAGATTTGATCGCGCCCGTGCCGAAGGATTTATCAACGTGCCGATTGGCGATAAAGTCGCTATCCGGGCGGCCGGTTTTTTTGATAAAAGCGATGGTTATATCGAAAACTTAGCAGGACCTGATCTTGGCGCAAATGATGATAAAGGCTTTAGAATTAGCCTTCATGCAGCGCCAACAGATGCGTTTCAGGCAACATTGAGATATTCGCATATTTCTGAAGATGGCAATGAAGCTGGTCTATTTGGATATACCCGTCTTTGCCGTAACGAAACACCAGAAGGTCTCACAGATCCCTTAGGCTCTGTCAGTGATTGTACGAACCCAGTTCGCGGATCTGGTGGTCTTGGTATTGCCGCAAATGACCCCAATGGCGGCGATCCTTATGTTGTATCACAAGATTACGTACGTCCCGTTGATCTTTATGAAGATGTTCTATCTTTGACCTTAGATTATGATCTTGGTTTTGCAGCGGTAAAGTCGATCACATCTTACACAGACTTCGTCAATGATATTCAATTTGACTTTGATTTTAGCCCGACGCCAAACTCTAATGGTGGGTTCGAGGAAGAAACACAAGGTTGGACTCAAGAGCTTCAGCTCGTCTCTCAACATGAGGGGCCTTTGCAATATACTGTTGGCGGCTATTATTCGGATCAGGATGATAGGTTTAGTTTTAACATCTACCAACAAACACAGCGTGATGATTCCACACGCGGAAGCGTTACAAATGCACAGGGAACATTTACATTGCTTGACTCAACCAATATCGTATCGCTTGATACAAATTTAGGCGGTTTCTTCGCAGATAATGCTGTTATTAATACTCAATATTTAGGAATTTTTGGGCAAGTTGAATATAGCTTTGCAGAGTCTTTGCGCGTGATTGGCGGCCTACGTTACAATGACGAAAGCAAGGATCTGACATGCGGCGGGAGTAACTTTACCGGTGATTTGAACGGTGATGGTACTGTTGACCGAGTTGTCAATGTAGCTCCTGGCGTAGCTGGATCGTCTCCAGCTGTTATTCCGCGGGGTGAAGATGTGTTTACATTTAATTGTGACGCTGCTGACCAAGTGGAAGTTAGTGACAGTTATGATAATGTGACATGGCGTGCTGGTGTTGAATATGATTTGAGCGATGACATCTTATTATATGCGTCTGGGTCAACTGGCTATTTATCAGGCGCCGTATCAACGGGTGGATCAACTGATGAGCAAGAATCTCAAGTTATTGAATTGGGTTTCCGGTCTAGATTGGCTGATAATACAGTTCAATTAAATGGAGCTATTCATTTTACAGAATACACAAATCTACTGACTCAAATTCAGACGATTGATCCCAACACAGGTGTTGCGATTACTACGTCAGAAAATGGCGGTGACATTGATGCATGGGGTATTGAAGTTGATGCTATCTGGCAGCCAACTGAGCAGTTAACCTTGTCAGCTAATGCAACCTACCTAAATTCTGAATTCGGAACATTTGGTCAGAGTAACCCTTATCAGTTGTTCAACGGCACTGTTCAAAGCTTTATTGATCAAGCAGGCAATACAACGCCGTGGTCTCCTGAGTTTACACTCGCAGCAAGCGCGGCGTACACAATCGATTTGGCTGAAGGGTTAGGAACACTGACACCTTATGGACAGTTTTATTACTCTGACGGATTTAACACCTCTAACTTATTGGCAAATGATCCCGCTCAATTCCAAGACAGTTTCACAAAAACAGATTTGAGATTAATATGGGATGATGAAAGCGGAAAATATGCCGTCGAAGTATTCGGCGAAAACTTGGAAGGGTCTGCTGTTTTAGCGCGGGGTAATAATAATGGGGATGACGTGGTGCAAACCAGTTTCCTTTACCCTTCGAATTATGGTGTGAAATTCAAAGCTCGGTTCTAACGGAACTGAGGTGGCATATCTGTCACCTTATTTCATTTCACCATGATTAAATCTCAACATACGAAGGCTGGCAGTGACGCACAGCATATTGTAAGATATGGCGACCTTCGTCCTTGCTATGATGCTTTTATTGATACCCGCACGCCGGGGTCCGACAAGAAAGAAAATTTTACGATTATTGGTCCAGGCGTATCGGAAAATCCAAATCAATTTGTCCATATTGCGCACCCTCACGGCTTTAATATTGGAGGCGCGCGCCAACCCCCCAATTGTATAAATTCTCAGCATAGTCACGATACGGCTGAAGTCTTCTATGTGCATTCAGGGCAATGGGCTTTTCGCACTGGTGAGACGGGTGAGGATGCGGAAGTTATCTTAAATCCAGGGGATCTAATTTCTATACCAACAGCTCTATTTCGTGGATTTGAAAATATTGGTCAAGATATAGGTTTTCTTTGGGGTATATTGGGCGGGGATGATCCTGGACGCGTCCTGTGGGCGCCTTATGTTTTCGATATGGCAAAAAATTACGGATTGGTTCTTTTGGAAAATGGCAATCTTGTTGACACAGATAACGGCGAAACTATTCCGCAAGGTCAAAAGCCAATGCCAATGACAACAAAAAAGCAAGTCAATGGCCTTAGCCGATTGACACACGATGAATTACGAAATTGTTGTATTACTGCTGATGAAAACGTGAGTAGTTTTAGCCGAGCGGGTTTGGTTGAGCGTAAACTCATTGGCCCGGAAACCAAATTAGACTGGGCTCATGGATTTCAGCTCAGCCATTTGATGTTAGCTGCAGATGCGAGCGCCGATCAACTCTCTTATCCAGGCTCAGAAGTTCTCTTTGTGCAAACGGGCGAATTAACCGTAAAATTAAGGGATGAAACGTGGCGATTACATCCGGGCGATACAGCAACACTTCCAAAGGGATGTGCCAGAAAATTTGTGAATACTTCAAATAAAGCTGTTGAATTTTTACGCGTACGAGGTGATTTATAACGCATGCGTATTCAAGAATTTAGCGGTAAAACAGTTCTCGTCACTGGTGCGAGCCGGGGCATAGGCCGCGCTATAGCCTTAGCTTTTAAAGAAAGCGGAGCCTTTGTAATTGCCAGTGCAAGGCCGTCCAAAGAGTTGAATAATTTATCCGAATTATTGGGGGATAATGGCGAAGTTTGGGCTGAAGACGCGACAACTGATAATTTTCTTACCCGTATAAGCATGCTGAAAAAGCTTGATATACTGATCAATAATATCGGCAAAAATTATCCCGAACCCTTAACGGAGGTTAGTGATGAGCATCTTGATGATATGTTGAATTTAAATGTCAGGTCGACCTTTCGAATTTCGCGAGACTGCGTAAAGCGGATGACCTCTGGTGGTTCGGTTATCAATATTACATCGCAAATGGGACATGTCGGCTCGCCCAACCGTACGACTTACTGTATGACAAAACACGCCATTGAAGGTTTAACCAAAGCCATGGCTGTAGAACTTGCGCCTAAAAACATCCGCGTTAATTCTGTTGCGCCGACCTTTATTGAAACCGACATGACGCGGGGGTGGTTATCAGATGCTAAGTTTATGGAATTTGTTCGCCGTATGATCCCTCTTGGAAAAGTTGGGCAGCCTGCAGATGTCGCCAGCGCCGTTATTTATCTATGTTCAGACGGAGCTAAAATGGTGACGGGCCATAGCATGCTAGTGGATGGTGGCTGGACGGCGCAATGAGCTTGCCAATCACACATGTCGCAACGACAGATATATCGGATATGCTTAACCCTGAAGGTGGGCGCCGTATGAAGCTTCCGGGGTTCGATGCTGAATTTGTTGATTTCCCAGATTATATTATTCGGATCACGGACCGCATCTGGCACGATAGAGACGTAGATCTTTGCGCAAAATATTATACGGATGACTGTCTTATACATACGCTGACAGGACAAATTATCGGCGCTCAAACTGTCATTGATAACACCCATGCGACATTAAAATCTTTTCCAGACCGCGTGCTTGATGCAGACAATGTCATCTGGTCAGATGAGGGTGACGGGACGCTATATTCATCTCATTTGATCACCTCAAAAATGACGAACCTAGGTCCTTCTGAGTTTGGTCCGCCAACGGGTAAAAAAGTAAGAGTGCGCACCATTGCGGATTGTGCCGCTAAAGCCAATAAGATCTTCGAAGAATGGCTTGTTAGAGATTATGCTGCCATGGTTATCCACATGGGATTTGATGTCGATAAAATTGCGGCAAAGCTCGCAGCTGATGATATTGCAAATGGCAATTCACTTATTGATTTTCACGAAAGCAGTCACATGGCTGTATCCGGGCAGTCTATATCCAAATCGGATAAACCAGATCATCCAGAAGATGATCCGAAGCGTTTTGCCCAAGCCATGCTGGGCCATTACCTAACGCCTTTGGGTGCCGATAGCCTCTCTGATGTTTATGATTTTCGGGTGTCAACTCTCTATCCAGGAGATCGTGATTTTTACGGTCATGATGAATTAGGCGCGTTTTGGAGCGCGCTGTTTAAAGCCTTGCCCGATGCCAAATTCCGCTTGGAGCATGTCGCGGATATTCCTTATTTGGGTAGCGCGCGTGATATAGCGGTGCGCTGGTCTTTAGCTGCTCATCATACCGGTGAGGGTTTATACGGCGCGCCTTCTGGCGCCCCAGTATATATTCTGGGCGTAACACATTGGCGCGTTATGAACGGGCGTATCCGTGAAGAGGTGACGGTTTGGGATGATGTCGCCGTGCGGCGCCAGATAGAAACAGCGCGGCAGAGCTAATGCTTCCTGGCCGGATAATTGACGCGCATCACCATCTCTGGGAACTTGATGACATCAAACATACGTGGCTTGCTGAACGCGGCGTTACACGGTTCTTTGGCGATCCTGCGCCCATCCAAAAAAATTATTATGTGCCTGACTTTAAATTAGACCATGGCGGTCTTCCGATTGTCGGCAGTGTCCATGTTCAATGCGGGGTAGCCCTAGAGCATAACGTCAGGGAATCCGAGTTTGTCCAAGCGCAGTCAGACAGGCACGGTATGGCTGACGCAATTATAGCCTTTTGCGATATTACCCAGAGCGGCGCTCAAAGCGAACTTGATGAGCATCAATCTTATACAAACCTACGCGGCATTCGGCAGATTGTGGGCCGTGATGCGGTTGAGGATGCAAAGAACGGAACAAATGCTTTGCTTGAAAACCCCGCTTTCAAAGACGGTCTGAAAACTCTCATTAAGAGTGAGCTTTCTTTTGACTTACAGCTGACGCCGCCGCTTTTATCTGCAGCGGCCAAGCTCTTTAAGACAATAGAAAAATTACCTGTCGCGATTTGTCATGCAGGCAGCCCTCAGGATTTTTCGGTCGCGGGCATGAGAGATTGGGAAGCAGGTCTGAAAGACTTTGCCGAACATGAAAATATGATTTGTAAAATCTCCGGCTTAGGTATGTTTGATCATGACTGGAGCCTTGAGAGTATTCGTGAGCGTGTCTTACGGACGATTGATGTGTTTGGTCCCTCGCGCATTGCCTTTGGATCAAATTTCCCTGTTGATAAACTTTATGCCAGCTATGAGGAAACATTCGGAGCGTTTCTGACATTGACGGAGGGTTTTTCTCGAACTGAGAGACATGATATGTTTTTTGAGACGGCAAAACGTTTTTACCGGATTGATTTATGAATGAGTTTATTCGCAAGTTAACGAAATTTGATACCCCAACAATTTCTAATGCTATTGAAATCGCTCAAGGGGGGCGCGGCTATGAGCGTTTCACGCGCGGTACGCCAGTTCATGCAATGAATGGGGCAAAAGCCATGTGTGGTTATGCTCGCACGGCAAAGCTCTCTGGTATTGCCCCCCCTAACGAGCCAGCGAATGTGATAAAAGCCCGGCGGCTTGAATATTATCGTTATATGGCAAAAGAAGATGTACCGACGGTTTGTGTGATCGAAGATATTGACGCCCCGCATTGTGTTTCGGCCTGGTGGGGTGAAGTTCACACGGCTATCCATAAAGGATTAGGTATGTCGGGGGCCCTGACAAATGGGGTCATGCGGGATTTGGCAGATCATGAGCCAGGCTTTCCTGTTGTAGCAGGCTCTATCGGTCCAAGTCATATGTTTGTCCATGTGACAGAGCTAGATGTTCCTGTCACGATTTTTGATTTAACCATTCAGCCCGGAGAGCTCATCCATGCAGACTTGCACGGCGCTGTGGTCATCCCTGATGACGTATTGCCAAAACTTGGAAATGCTATTGAAAGCTTATTATCAACCGAACAAATTATCTTAGAGCCAGCGCGGCAAGACGATTTTGATATTGATAAGCTGATAGCAGCCTGGAAATTATTTGAGAAAGCCCGAACATAATGACCCCTGAGGATCTCAAATCATTATTTAAAAGCTATCGCCAGACAACAGAGACTTTTGAGGGCTCCTCTGTTCAAAAATCTATTAAAAACTTATTCTCTGAAACTGCAAAGATAAAGCTATGTCATCCCTTCGGGACATTAAAGGGTGGGGAGGCATTTTATCAAACCGCTCTTACTCCGCTTTATAAGGCGATGCCTGATTTAGAACGTAGAGATATGATAGCTCTCGCGGGAACGACGCCTGAAGGCCAAGACTGGGTCGGCTTTATGGGAAATTATATGGGAACGTTTACGTCTCCTTTTCTAGATATCCCGCCCACTGGGCATGTAACGCATATGCGCTACCATGAATTTTTTAAAATTGAAGACAATCACGTTATCGAAATGCAAGCTATTTGGGATATCCCTGAAGTTATGATGCAAGCCTGCGCATGGCCAATGGCCCCGCAGCTTGGGAAATATCTCTGTACGCCAGCGCCTATGAGTGCAGATGGTTTGAGCGCTTCTGGAGACGGCCAAGCCACGATGGACCACGTCATAAATATGCTTACGGATCTTTGTAAATATCCATCTAACCCTGATCCAAAAGTTATGAATTTGGAAGCATACTGGCATCCACGATTTAACTGGTATGGCCCTGCAGGTATTGGCACGGGGCGGGGTATTTCAGGGTTTCGCCATTGGCACCAAATTCCGTTTTTAAGAGGTATGCCAGACCGCAAGCTTGATGATGCAGGTGATTTAAGGTCCCATTGGTTTGGACAGGGCGCTTATGTTTGCGAAACGGGTTGGCCTAATATGCGCCTGACCATTACCGATGATGGTTGGATGGGGATAGCACCAACACATAAAGAAGTGCTACTGCGTAGTCTTGACTTCTGGCGGCGTGAAGTGGGCGGGGCTCATGACGGATTAATACGTGAAAATTGGGTGCTAGTTGATTTATTAGATTTATATAATCAGATCGGTATTGATGTGCTGGGCCGCATGCGAGAATTTAATAAGGCTCGAAATATTGAGCCCATTATAGTCCCAAGCGGGATGACTTAAGCCCACAAACGCTGACTTGCTATCTCAGCGCCTTCAGCCATCGTTTTTAGTTTGGCATAGACGATATCTTCATCGACAGCGCCGAAGCCGGCAAATGTAGAAAAGCCGCAATCACTGCCGGCGATAACGCGCTCCTTGCCAACGATATTGGCAAAACGTTCTATGCGTTGCGCAACAAGTTCAGGATGCTCAATAAAATTCGTGGTGCTATCGATAACGCCAGGAATGAGAATTTTGTCATCCGGAATATCCATAGCCGCGACTTCTACCCATTCATGCGCGTGACGCGGGTTTGAGTTTTCGAAGAGAAGGCCTTGAGGCTTGGCTGTCAGAGCAACAGGCATAACTTCACTCATAGGGGCATCATAGTGATGCGGCCCTTCATAATTACCCCAACAAATATGCATACGCGCGCGTGAACCATCTACATTTCGAAGAGCGTGATTTAAAGCTTCAACGTGAGCGCCCGCGAGCTTTGCATAGTTTTCAGGCTCATCCTTGAACATCATATGTTTACCAAGCCCAAGATCAGGACTGTCGAGCTGTAAGATATAGCCTGCTTCAACGATAGCTTCATATTCAGGGCGCATGGCTTCGGCCAAGGCTTCAAGATATTCATCTTGGGTTTTATAATGGTTGTTAGGTTGGAAGAGGGCAATGACGCCAGGGGATGCGGCATTCATAAAGCCCTCTTCCACTTCGACTCCTTTGAGAGCCGAAGAAAAATTATCAAGGTCTTCTTGAAGGGGCTGCATAGATTTGACTTTAATAGGGCCTACGCAGCACGGACGACGATAGGTAGGCGTTCCGCCGCCGCTGGCCTGACGGTTTAGAAAGCCCGGAAAATCTTCCAAATCTTTTGGAGGCTTACGCGGACTATCACCATCAAAACCCGTGATGCGATCCTTGATATAGGTGGCATAGGATATCTTTGACATCTCGCCGTCACTGACAATATCTACTCGGGCTTCGGCTTGTTTTTTGACAACATCTTTAACGGCTTTAGAAATAATTTGAGCCGCATCTGGAAGGGGATTGCCTTGTTCATGTGAGAACACACAATCCGTGACAGCTTTGCTACGGGGCATACTTCCCACATGGGTGGTTAAGATACGATCGGTGCTCGTTTTCATGGCAAATTCCTCTTCTTTCAAAGGAATTTAAGCCGCAATGACTTCGAATGCAATTTTATAATTCTCAGGTTTTAATTTTTGGCGAAACCGGTAGACGTGCCTTGAATAAAGGAGCCTGTTAAGACGCGTTTTTCATGTGAGAGCTCAGGGTTTTCAACGCGGTCAACGAGCACAGAAACCGCGGCGTCAGCCATGCGGCCAATAGGCTGCCGGATTGTTGTGAGTTCATAACTGGCAAAACGGGCCGCGCCAATACCGTCAAAGCCAACCACTGAGACGTCTTTCGGGACAGAGCGCCCCATAACGTTTTTCAATTCATCTAACGCCCCCATAGCCATCATATCATTTGCCGCGATAATCGCCGTTGGTTTTATCTTTCCGCTCATGAGTGACTGCGTCGCGGCGGCTGCGCTTTCATAGCGGTAATTCCCGCGTGCCTCTGAGACAATGTCACCAGCATAGGTCTTAATCGCTTCTCGGACGAGCTTCATACGCTGCGCATTGACCATTGAATAATTAGGGCCTTCTAAAAGGCTAAATTTTCTATGCCCAAAATCAACAAGGTGTTTTATCATTGTGTCAGTGGCCCCTGCAGGGTCACACCAGATAGAATTGGTCTCATAATCATCAAAATAGCGGTTGAACATGACCACGGGGATATGGCGTTCCTCGAGTAATTTGTGCTGCTCAATTGAGAGATAAGAGGCGGATATGACGCCGTCTGCCTGATATTGCCACACTTGGTTTAAGGCCTCTTCCACATCAGCCTCTTCGTTTATCGTAAAGAGTAAAACGCGTAGGCCTTGTTTCGAAAAACGGTCCGTTAATTGAAAGAGAACTTCAGGATAATAGAAATTCATTTGTGAGGAGACAAGTACAGCTATCAGATTAGAGCGCCGCGTTATAAGGCCTCGCGCAATAGCGTTAGGCTGGTAGTGTAGTTCTTTTGCAGCCTCCATGACTTTATCACGCATTTTTTTGGAGACTGACGCGCCGGGTTTAAAGCAGCGTGAAACGGCAGATTGGGAGACTCCGGCCAGCCGTGCTACATCATAGCTCGTAGCGCGCAGACGTGATTTAGGTTGAGGCTCCATGAAGGTCTTTTACGGCATTTGGATTTTTAAGCAAATCGATGCCATGCTGAATAAGATAGTATAATATATCAATGAACACCCAATTTTCTGCCAGTTTATGGCCATCTCGTCTGTAGATATCGACAACTCGCATTTCAGCCAATATGTCACTTTTAGGCAGACCTAAAAAACCGCCTAAGTTACGGTTATTAAGATTGGGCCAGCCAAACCAGCCCGCATAATTGCCTTCAGCAAAACGCGTGATATGCCCATTAAACACTTTATCACCTAGCTGTTCACGAAATGGGTATTGGTGCTGCTCCTGATAACGGGGTATTGTGAAGGCAGCCCCGATACCTGCAGGGCCGTACCAGATCATGTCATCATGCCACGTCTTAGCCAGAAGCTCAGGCCCTGGACGGTCATTACCTGAACTATTCAGTGCAGACAGATCCGCAACCATCTCTTCTATTAGGTCAAGTGTATCTTGAGCGTCCTTTGGATCATGGGCGTTATAAAGTTGACCATCATGTGTGCGCGGACCAGGCTGGATAATCGCGCTAGCCGTTTGGTGAGGGAAAGGATCAATACCCGCTTGTTGCATTACGCGAATAATATCGATGAACAGAGCGCTTTGCGCAATTTTATCGCCTTCAATGCGGTGAAATTCTGCATAAGGCAGAAATACCATTTTTCGTGTCGCTGGTATGCCTAGCCAATCGTGATCAAAAAGACCAAGAAAGTGCCCCATAGAACAGCTCCATACCTGGTTATCATCAGCGTAAATATTCTGACCGGTAAAGAATATGTCTTCACGGCGCTGAAGTGACGTCAGGCTTGTTTTCAAAGGAGCCCAAAATTGCGTGGCAACATTTTTAGCGCCTATCTGCTCATAAAATGGATGCATGCCGCGCCAATGATAGTCAGGCGTTGTTACCGAGGCCAGACGGCTTTCAAGATGGCTAATATCGGCCTTGTCAAACGCATCCATATAGGCCCGAATAACAGACTTTTCTTTTTGGAAATCCGTCACAAAATATCCAAGCGCTAGGCGGATTTACGCGGGGAGGGTAGGATATCCAGTCCTTGTATATTTTGGCTATCAAAGCGCCTTAACCTGATGTCAGCTTGTTCTTTATGCGCGGCAAATCCTTCGTAGGAACAAAGCCTCGAACAATATTCTCCCACTATCACAGAGGCGTCTTCAGTTACGCGCTGAAAAGTGCAGGTTTTAAGAAACTTGCCGACCCATAAGCCGCCCGTATAGCGCGCGGCCTTGTTTGTGGGCAGGGTATGGTTGGTACCAATCACTTTATCGCCATAAGCGACATTGGTTTCATGTCCGAGAAACAGCGCCCCGTAATTGGTCATGTTTTCAAGAAAGTAATTGGGATCTTTTGTCATAACTTGAACATGTTCTGAGGCCACAAAATCGGCCATCTCGACCATCTCTTCATAGCTGTCACATAAAATAACTTGGCCGTAATCATCCCAAGCTTTACCAGCAATGTCTCCAGTTGAGAGGATATGGCGCTGACGCTCGACTTCGGCAATTGTGTCATGGGCTAATTTTTCAGAATTCGTAATTAACACAGCAGGAGAATTAACGCCGTGTTCTGCTTGCCCCAATAGGTCAGCGGCACATATTTCGCCATCTGTAGTGTCATCTGCAATGATCATCGTTTCCGTCGGCCCTGCGAAGAGGTCGATGCCGACGCGGCCAAAAAGTTGTCGCTTCGCTTCTGCGACATAGGCGTTACCGGGACCGACTAGCATATCGACGGGCGGGCAGCTCTGCGTGCCAATCGCCATCATGCCTACGGCCTGAACCCCGCCCACGCAATATATTTCATCCGCCCCTGCCATATCCATAGCAATGACAATGGCGGGATGAGGTCGGCCATTAAATGGCGGCGCGCAAGCTATAACGCGGGGAACGCCGGCGACTTTGGCCGTGACGACCGACATATGCGCAGAGGCAATAAGGGGATATTTTCCACCCGGAATATAGCACCCGGCTGCATTGACGGGAACGTGACGATGTCCAAGCGTGACGCCGGGCAGGGTTTCAACTTCAACGTCAAGCATTGAGTCACGCTGGATTTGGGCGAAATTACGAACCTGAGTTTGCGCAAAGCGAATATCATCCTGCGCAGATTGCGGAACCTCATCATAACAAGCATCAATCTGAGCGCGGGAGAGGCGAAAGCTCTCAGGGGTCCATTTGTCAAAGGCATCTGAATATTTACGAACCGTTGCGTCACCATGCTCTTCGATTTCAGACAGTATATTTTCAACTGTCTGTCTAACCTTTGCGTCGGATTTCATCTTGGTATCAGCATCTATACCGTTTTTGAGGTACTTTGCCATTTTGGTCTCCGTAAGCTTGAGTAGCCCGTTTTACTATCACATTGCATTTTCTACTATCACATTGCATTCGAATGCAAAATAAAAATTGTTCCGCGCGGCACTTTCTAACCGAGGGTTCCAAACCACAGCAAGAAGAGGATAATACCCACAAACATAAAGGGCAGGCCCCAGGCCGCGCGATCAATTTTACCAGGGACAATATACCAACCCTCTTCCTTTTGTGAGGCTCCGGAGTCCCGAAAAGCCTTGAGCTGGCCGGGAACGGTTTGGGGGTGCCAGTCTTTCTGGAAGCCATCCAATATGACACTGGCGATCCATGAAACAGCAATATTAACCGCGCCGCCAATTACGACATACCAAGGCCAAGCAATTTCTGGCATGAGGCCTTTAATGCCCATAAGTCCGCCAAAACCAACTGTAATGATCAGGCCAATAAAGCCAGCTGCCACGCCAATCAAAAGGCCGCGCTCGCTCACATGTTTTGAAAAGAAGCCCATTCCAAACATAGCAAGCTTCGCGCCTACAAAATAAGAGCCTGCTTTGGAAAGAGCTTCGAGTATCGAGCCGCCGCTACTGATAAAGGCATAGGCCATAGGGATAACCATAAGGCCCCAAAAGACCGTAAACAGACGAGACATGAAAAGGTAGTGGCTCTCATCTGCGTCTTTTTTAAAGAACATACGGTACAAATCCGTCACAGTAATTGTTGCAAGGGAATTAAAAGCAGAGGACAGGCTCGACATAGAGGCAGATAATACTGCGGCGGCTAGGATGCCCATAAGTCCAGGGATGGTTAATGAATTTGCAAAGGTCAGAATGATTTCATTAGGCTGCTTAAAGGGCTCGCCTTTGAAATGCACAAATAGGAGAGCGCCCACAAAGAAGAATAGGAAATAAATAAAGAACGCCGCATATCCCATCAGCAAATAGGATTTCTTAGCGTCGCCAATCGTCTTAGCCGCAAGTGCGCGCTGCACCATCATTTGGTTCGCCCCATAAACGGTAATATGAAATAATGTCATGGCAAAGACTCCCGCCCAGACTGTCGGGGCGACTGTGAAATCTAAGGAAGTATTGATCGGATTTAATTTTCCGTTTTGCGCAAGGTTTTCTAAGGCTCCCGATACAGGACTGACCGCGCCGAGTAAAAAATAAAGCACAATGCCAGCCCCAAGGAATAAGATGAAACCTTGTAATACATCCGTCCAGATAACAGCGTTCATGCCCCCCATAAGCGTGTAAACAAGGACAATAGCCGTCATTATCCATACCGCCATTTTGGCATCTATACCGGTGACAAATGTGACGACAACAGCCGTTGCTGTCAGGATTGAAGCCGCGGTTATACTTTGCGTAATCAGAAATAGCAGGCTCATTATCGTGCGAGACTTACGGCCGAAACGCCGCTCAAGATATTCATATATTGAGGCAACACCGCTATTAAAAAAGAACGGGAGGAAGACCGCGACAACAACGAATATAACAAGAGGGTAATTTATGTGGATGGCCAGCGCCGCCATACCGTCGCCATAAGCCCAAGCAGGGCCTCCTAAGAAGGACAGGGCGCTCACATAGGTGGCAATGACAGAAATTCCAATGGCCCACCACGGGGCAGAACGATCACCAAGATAGTAGTCTTCTGACGTTTTAACGCGCCTGCTCATCATATAGCCGAGCAGCAGGTTGCCCAGCAGATACGCAATGACGATAGCCCAATTGAGCGTTCCAAAATGATCCATACTTGTCACCAAAAATGATATATATGTTTTATTGCATTCGGATGCAGTATTTCAAAGAACATTTCTGTTTTATAGAAATTGAATAAACGTAATTAAGCTCATATGATTTTTGCCGCTAATAAGTTTGCTCTTTATGAACGGCAAAGGAAACATGAAAGTCCGAGCTAAGCCATGATATTGAGCG
>CAZNWH010000055.1:0-14958 GCA_964576765.1 uncultured Hellea sp. | reverse complement strand
AATATCAACATTCATAAAAGATCGAAGGGTGAAGCCGAAATAGGATATTGGATTGCTCAAAATTTTTGGAATAATGGCTATGCAACGGAAATGGTTGAATATGCCGTATCATATACGACTAGGTTTACTAATATTGACGTTTTAAGAGCAACGACGGCGATAGATAACCTTGCTTCCCAAGTGGTTTTGCAAAAAAATGGTTTTCAATTTCAACACATGGTCTGTTCTTCTTCACTCGATAATGAGGTTAGAGAGTCTAAACTGTTCAAAAGGCCAATTAAATTTTGAGGATTTAGGCTATTTGAGCGTTGATAACACCAAAAGGGTCAATGCCAGCATTGTGCATCATATTGTGAACATGATGATATTGCGCCGCGGGCCGGATGCCCAGCCGCTTTCTTGCGACGTCCAGAGGCTCAGCGAGCAGGGCCATAATGTCCTGTTGATTAATATTATCAGCCAGAGCCCCGTTTTTCTTGGCTTCGCGAACGGCTTTCCAGACAGGCGCGCCTTTGGGGGCGTGTTTGCGGACTTCAAGCGAGGCCATATGCGCGATGAAATAGATGCCTAATCCGCCATGTTGGCTATGGGTAAAGTTTAAAACACAGGCTTCCCCCAATGCGTCTCGGCTATAGCCTGTCATAATATGCATTAAATCATGGACGTCACGGCGGCGATTGCCAAACCAGGCGACATTTGCATCATAATAATCTTCGAGACGTTTACCCCAGCGGTCATATTCATCAACAAGGCCTTGCGCAGAGAGGCCCTGCGTTTCCATAAAATCACAATAATGTTGGCCCACTGACCCTAGAGGGAGTTTTCGCAACGTTTCATGATCATCGAGGAGGGGAACGAGGTCTTTGCGCTCTGCAAAACGGGTTTGTCCTTCAGGCGAACTCATAAAGCGCTTAAAGTCTCTCTCAAGATTTGAACCGTCCAAGGCTTCGACAATATAGAAGACCTGTGTCGTATCTTCCTTATCAGCGATGAGCTTTCGAAAGTGCTTATAAGCTTTAAGCGGGTGTATGCGTCGTGAAGTCATGGCCAGCTTATAGCCTAAAACCTATGAATTTACAATCCACGGCGTTGAATAGGGTTTTATCAAATTTGTATATGAAGCCAAATGGTCTTAAGAGAGCAGTCCTAGCTCTTTTAACACGGGAACAACCCCCAAATTTCTGTCGACATGAAACGCGCTCATGCCGATCTGCTTTGCCGCCTCGACATTGACCTCCGTGTCATCAAAAAACCATATATCACTAGGGGTTACGCCCATATCTTTAATCGAAATATGATAGCATTCTGCACTTGGTTTTGCCGCACCTATCAGATGAGAGGCATATCCATGATGAAAATAGTCTTCAATGACGATATGGATTGAAAGCCATTCCCAATGTAACGCATTCGTATTGGAGAGGCAGGCAATCGTGTAATTTTCTCTCAGAATCGTCAGCGCCTCTTTGGTTCCGGTATAGGTTTTTTCGACCCATTCTTGCCAGAGTTGGCGAGCTTGGGCTTGACTAATGCCCAGTTTAAAGACGGATATGAGCTCTTTTATGAATGTCTCATCATTACATTTCCCGACCTCATAGGCCGTAAATATCTCGGATGAGGAAAAGTGACCAATAACCTGTTCGCGGCTCATACCTGTCATGTCCGATAAGGCCTCTAATCCCGTCCAGCGCACAATGACGCCGCCGAGATCAAAGAGCAGGACTTTTGGTTTAGCCGCTGGTGGTGTTTGCATAGTGAAGCTACGAATTACGCAGCTTTTGGAGCCGCCGCTCTAACATCATCAGTTACGCGATTCTCAAACTTTGCAAAGTTTTCGATAAACATAGCGACTAATTTTTGGGCTTGAACATCATAAGCGTCTCCATCCGTCCAAGTGCTACGCGGGTCAAGTAAGGCTGTATCCACGCCAGCAATGGCTGTTGGAACTTTAACGCCAAAGTTCTGATCTGTTCTAAATTCGCCTTTAGTCAGAGAACCATCAAGGGCGGCATTGAGCATCGTTCGAGTTGCCTTAATGGGCATGCGATAACCTGTTCCATAAGGGCCAGCCGTCCAGCCTGTATTAAGCAGCCAGCACTGGACATCATGCTCGGCAACAAGGTCACGTAAAAGCTCGCCATAAATCGCTGGATGACGCGGCATAAAGGGCGCGCCGAAACAAGCGGAAAATGTTGCTGTTGGTTCTACAACTCCTTTTTCAGTTCCCGCGACTTTTGCGGTATAGCCGGAAAGGAAGTGATACATAGCTTGTTGAGGTGTGAGCTTGGAAATAGGCGGTAGAACACCAAAAGCATCTGCTGTAAGCATCACAAGCGTCTTAGGCTGACCACAGCGCCCTGTCGGGCTCGAATTTGGAATGGCCGTTAGATCATACGCGCCACGGCTGTTTACAGCTAGACTGTCATCAGCAAAGTCAAATTCACGCGTTACAGGGTCCATAACAACATTTTCTAATACAGTACCCCACATTTTAGAGGTCGCATATATTTCTGGTTCAGCCTCTGGTGAGAGGTTGATCATTTTGGCGTAACAGCCACCCTCAAAGTTAAAGAGGCCGTTTTCTGACCAACCATGCTCATCATCACCAACAAGCGTGCGGTCAGGGTTAGCGGAGAGGGTAGTTTTACCCGTACCCGAAAGACCAAAGAATATAGCGCCATTGTCGTTCTCATCCACATTGACTGAGCAATGCATTGGCATGACCCGCTTTTCTGGCAGGAGATAATTCATGATTGAGAAAACCGATTTTTTGGTCTCGCCCGCATATGAAGTACCGCCGATTAACACGACTTTGTCCTTCATATTGACTGCGATGACCGTTTCGGAGCGCACACCGTGCTTGGCGGGATTAGCGCGAAAGCTAGGAAGGTTGATTATCGTATATTCAGGGGTGTATGATTTTAGCTCATCCGATGTGGGTTGGCGCAGCAAGTGATGCACAAATAACCCGTGCCATGCATATTCAGTTATAATTTGAACGGGGAGACGATGCTCCGGATCAGCGCCGCCAAATGTGTCTTGGCCATAGAGGGTGAGGTCTTTCATATGGGCTTCGAAATCTTCTCTTAGAGCGTCAAATTGCTCCGGCGAGATATGATCTGTGGCTTCCCACCAAACTTTGTCTTCCGTAACTTCATCGCGGACGACAAATTTATCTGTGGCCGAGCGTCCTGTATGTTTCCCTGTCTTGACAACCAGCGCGCCACCTTTCGCGATGTTAGCGCCTTCTTCGCGCACAGCCATCTCGTAAAAGCGAGCTGGACTCCAATTCCAGTTAATATTGTAATCGGCTTCAAAGCCTTCAACGCCAAGTTTGCGTATATTCGCGCTCATGGAAATCCCCTGTCATCAGATTGTTGCGGTGAGTAACAGACCTCTTAACATAATCAACTTGATAACTCGTAAATGTCCTTAGATTTCAGCAATTTAATATGACATCGCTGTCATGGCAGGGTTCAGTTATGGTTACTCAAATGTTACGCAAGACGAGCATAAATTTCTTATGCAGAGGGATATTACACATTCAGTATCAAATCGTATCTTCAAACTGATTTGCGCATTAGCATTTACGTGCTAGTTAACCCTTTATGCGTTGCCCGTTTTGTAGTTCTGAAGACACCCAAGTTAAAGATAGTCGTCAAGCTGAAGATAATACCTCTGTACGGAGGCGGCGTCTTTGTGGGAAATGTGCTGGACGGTTTACGACTTTTGAACGCGTACAATTGCGTGAGCTGACGGTTGTTAAAAAATCCGGACGGCGGACTCCATTTGACCGAGATAAAATGGCGCGCTCCGTTATGATTGCTATGCAGAAGCGCTCGGTAGAGCCCGAACGAATTGAACAAATGATTAGCGGGGTTGTCCGCCAGCTCGAAAGTTCCGGAAATTCAGATATTACCTCTGACCAGATTGGAGAGCTTGTCATGGAAGGTCTCGCTGGGCTCGATAAAGTGGCCTATGTTCGCTATGCTTCTGTTTATAAAGACTTTAGAGCGACTGCTGATTTTGAGACCTTTATCGAAGAAGAAAAACTAGTTGCTGCCAATGAAGACACTGCCAGTCAATCAGATGATGAGGTTAATGACCCCAAGGAAAAAAAATAAGCCTTGTCCCGACCTCACGTTACATTAAAGCTATCAACGTCATTGGACGGTAAAATTGCGCTCGCCAATGGTATGTCCGAATGGATTACCGGGGAAAAATCCCGTGTCGAGGGGAGGAAACTCCGGGCTAGTCATGACGCCATAGCCGTAGGCGCAAATACGGCGGTTCTTGATAACCCCCAACTTACCACACGCATTGAAGGTCAGCCTGATCCTATAAGAGTGATCTTTGATACTAAGTTGCGATTATCACCAAAATCAAATCTGGCCTTAACCGCTAAAAATACACCCGTTTGGGTATTTAGCGAAGTGACTACAGGAACCGTGGCTAACTCACTGAAAGATTTAGGTGTGCGTTTAATAAAGGTTCCTATTAGTCTCGGCGTTGACCTGATAGCGGCTATGAAAATTTTGAAAGAAAACGGTGTTTCGACTTTACTTGTTGAAGGTGGGGGGACGCTCGCAGCGAGTTTTTTGCGGCTGGACGCGGTTGATATCATTGAATGGTTTCGCGCGCCTCTTATATTAGGTGGAGATGGTCGCGGGGCTATAGGTGCGTTGGGCCTTGAAGACCTCACCCTTGCCAAGCGTTTTAACCGTGTAGAACTGAGTGAGCTTGGTGAAGATATATATGAAAGATATGAACGATGTTTACGGGTATAATCACTGATATTGGTGTGGTTAAAAGCATCTCTCGCGATACATCTGGAGAGTGGGGGGATACACGTATGGATGTGACTTGCCGCTATGATACGGCCGGGATTGATATTGGAGCTTCTATCTCTCACTCTGGGGCTTGTATGACCGTGATTGAAAAAGGACCGGATTGGTTCGCAGTCGAAGTTTCAGATGAAAGCCTCTCCAAAACGACCATGGGGGATTGGGCGGTTGGCACGAAGATTAATCTCGAACGCGCTCTAACAGGTAAAGACGAAATGGGCGGACACATGGTAACAGGGCATGTAGATGGTGTTGGCACGCTGATATCACTTGAAGAGATTGCGGGCTCTCACAAATTACGCTTCGAAGCCCCGACCGATATTGCCTTTGGGATTGCGCCGAAAGGCTCGATTACAATCGATGGTGTGTCTTTGACGGTCAATGAAGTGAAGGGGAATACTTTTAACGTCAATATTATCCCGCATACGTGGCAAGTCACCACATTGGGGAAACTTCAGCTTGGCAGCAAAGTAAATCTGGAAATTGACTTGATAGCGCGCTATGTGGCGCGATACTTAGCGCATATGAAAGCCTGATATGGCCAAAACCGATTTAAATGAAGCGACCTTTGAAGACGTGTATAATCTAGCTACGCCTGAAGAAATAATCGACGATGCCAGAAATGGCCGCATGTATATCCTTGTCGATGCAGAAGACCGTGAGAATGAAGGTGATCTGATTATACCAGCGCAATTTGCGACTCCTGACGCGATTAATTTTATGGCGAAATTCGGACGTGGTCTGATTTGCCTTGCTATTGAAAATTCAAAAGCTGAGGTTTTAGGTCTCTCTAATATGTCAGCCGATAATCGCTCGCGTTTTGAAACCGCTTTTACGCAGTCCATTGAAGCTCGCGAAGGGGTCACTACCGGGATTAGCGCAGGAGATCGCTCCCATACCATTCAAACGGCGATTGATCCTGACTCTCGTCAAGATGATATTGTCTCGCCCGGCCATATGTTCCCGATTATAGCCAAAGACGGTGGCGTCTTAGTGCGCACAGGTCACACCGAAGCTTCTGTAGATATTTCTCGCATGGCAGGTCTCAATCCCTCTGCTGTCATTTGTGAGATTATGAATGACGATGGGACAATGGCGCGTCTTGATGATCTTGTTAAATTTGCCCAATTTCACGGATTAAAAATTGGCACCATCGAAGATCTTGTCGCGTACAGAATGAAGAAAGATCACTTCGTCAAGCACGTGGCGTCATCAGACTTTACCTCCCAGAATGGCGATGATTTCAAAATTCATGTGTATCGTAATTTTCTTGACGGCAAAGAGCATGTTGCCTTGTCTAAAGGGGAAGCTAAAGAGGATCAAGAAAGCCTTGTTCGCGTACATAAGGTCGATTTTGCGGGAGATATATTATACGAAGAAAGCCCGCGCTCTGGTTTGATTTGGGACGCCATGAAGCAGCTAGCATCACATAACGGACATTCAGTTTTAGTGCTTATTCGCGAAGGGTCCATTGATACCCTGCTGGAACGCCTTGGTGCGCATAAAAGCTTCGTCGACCGTAAAGAGCAAAATATTCGAGAATATGGAGTCGGCGCACAAATTCTCGTAGATCAAGGCGTACAAAAAATGCGACTGATTACAAATACGATGCCCAAACTCATTGGCCTTGAAGCTTATGACCTTGAATTGGTTGGAATTACGCCTCTAATCAGCGGATCAAAATAATGAAAATACTTGTTATCGAAGCCCGTTATTATGAGGCAATTTCTGATGCGTTATTGGAAGGCGCGCTTGATGTTCTACAGAGCGCTAAAGCAGATATTACCAAGGTAACGGTTCCGGGAGCGCTTGAAATTCCGCATGTGATTTCAATGGCTGAGGCCGCTAAATCCGACTATGATGGATATGTTGCATTGGGCTGTGTTATTCGCGGGGAAACAACACATTATGATTATGTCTGTCAAGAAAGTGCACGCGCGATAATGGATTTGGCCATCGATCAACAACTCGCCATTGGAAACGGGATTATCACGGTTGAAAATGAAGACCAAGCTTGGGCGAGAGCTAACAAAGGTAAAAAGGATAAAGGCGGATTTGCGGCAAATGCGGCGCTAAAGATGATAAAAATTCGATCAGAATTACACACGTCGAAATCAGGCAAAAAATAATGTCGATAGGCCCTCATGCCAAACTCCGTCGTGCTGCACGTCTTGCAGCCGTTCAAGCGCTCTATCAGTTGGATATAGGTGATGACCTATTATCAGGGACGGTTGTTAATGAGTTTATGGAACATCGGTTTGTCAAGAACGGCGACGGGGACGTTAGTTCTGTGGATGAAGAGTTTTTCAAAGATATCGTTGAAGGCGTAGTCAAATTTCAAAGCGACATTGATGCTGGTATTGCCAGTAACCTATCGGAAAAATGGTCACTTAAACGACTGGATTTAACACTCCGGGCTATCCTACGATCTGCAGGATATGAAATACAGCGCCGTCCTGATGTTCCGGCTCTCGTGATTATTGATCAATATGTGTCTATCGCGGCCGATTTTTTCGAAGGCAAAGAATCGGGATTTATCAATGGCGCGCTTGATAAGATGGCCAAAGATGTACGCAAAGCGGAATTTGGTTTAGTAGGACATGGATGAGTTTGATTTCATCAAACTATTAAGACCCTTAGCGGGGCGTGGGGCTTTGAAATTACTTGACGATGCTGCGCTCATAAAAACGACTATCGGACATGAGTTAGTTATATCCAACGACACAATGGTTGAGGGGGTACATTTTCCTGAAGGCCGTCTTGGAGCTGGGTTTTCAGGACGCTTATTGCGTACAGCTTTATCTGATTTAGCCGCTAAAGGTGCTAAGCCTATTGGTTATATGCTGTCTGTTGCTTGGCCAGAAAACACAAATTCAAAATGGTTAAGTGAATTTACCACTGGGTTAGCAGATGTTCAGGCTCTTTTTCAGTGCCCCTTACTGGGCGGAGATACAACACGAACGATTGGCCCTTTAATTGCCACGGCGACTGTACTTGGTGAGGTGCCAGAAGGGAGCATGGTTTTACGCTCTGGCGCAAGGTCTGGAGATGATATCTGGTTCACAGGAGTATTGGGCCGTGCCAAAACTGGATTAGCTCTTGTGCAAGGAAGTTTGTTTGAAGGATCCGATAGGGAACGCCGCGCTTGTGAAGAGGCTTATTTACGCCCTGTTCCGCGATTTATTCTAGGCAAAATGCTTCGTGATTATGCAAGTTCTGCCGCTGACATTTCAGATGGGATATTGGTTGAAGCGAGTCATATTGCAAAAGCGAGTAAGCAGAGGCTTAATGTTGCTTCAGACTATCTCAAAGACACCGAATTTGGGGATGATTATGAGATACTCTTTACATCAGATCCTAAGCATCGCGAAGTCCTCAGAATGCAGGCAGAAAATCTGGATTTGCTTTTAACGCGATGTGGACATGTTAGCAAAGGTGAGGGTGTTTGGGTGGATGGTCATGCCGTGGAACCTAGAGGATATAAACATGTTTTTTAATATAAAAAGCCTGAAGCAAGTTTTGATCTTGCTTCAGGCTTTTCAAAGAAGACCTTGATGTCGTTAGCTAACGGCCACCACCTGGTCCTCCTCCCCCCCCGGGAATGTTTTGTTGTCCGCCGATACGGTCAGTTGGGAGTCGTCCAATCGTACCAAAAATCTGTTCTAGGACTGATAGCTCTTTACCGCGGGTTGGCGTTTTACGGTCGACGTAATTGACATATCTGCCGTCTTCGACTCCATATTCAGCGACTTTGGTGACTTGTCCGTCTTCATTAAAGGTAATGGCCGTTATATTACGATCCTCGACTTTGGGACGTAGATAGGCATATCTTTGGCGCACAGCATTCATATAAAACCACGTGTCATCACTCAGATCCTCATCAAAAGTACTTTTGACCGACGGATTGCCAAGTCGAGCTAAGACGGTTGCTTTAGTATCTGTTTCAGGATTGACTTCTTGAGGTTTATTATCGGCTGTTGGGATATAGCCGTGTGTTCTAAGGATCGGGTTACAAGCTGTCGACAGAGAGGCTATTACCAAGACTGCGACAGTTTTCACAAGCTTATGCGACATAAAACACTTTGGTTTGTTAAAATCTGCGCTATGCCTAGCGAAAGCTTGGGTGGCTGGCAATCCCCTTGTGTAAATTTAATGGAGCCGAAATGGCAGGTTTTTTCACGCAATTATTTGGTCAAAAAGACACCGCGGCCAAAGATGCAAAGCGTATCTATACTAAACTCATGGCTCAAGCGCGAAATCCAATGTTTTTTGGAGATGGTAAAGTGCCAGATAATTATGATGGCAGGATAGATCTATTAACGTTGAACATCGCAATCATCCTCAATGCTCTCAATAATTTTGATCAACAAGGAGAACGTTTATCCCAAGCTATATATGACGTTATGCGGGATGATTTCGAAGTCGCCATGCGTGAAGAAGGGTTGTCTGACACAGGTATAAAACGGCGAATAAAGCCTATGATGCAACTGTTTTTTACCCGGATTAAAATCTATGTTGAAACCCTTGAGGCTAATTCGGATTTTTCGCCTATCTTCTCAGTGGGATTAGTTGCGAATGGTGATGAAGATTTTATATCTTATTTGAGCGCCTATGCGGTTGAATTTTCACAATCACTAGCTTCAAAATCTTTAGGTGAGATCGCTATGGCAGATTTTTCTTTTCCGAAATAACACTCGCCACCGCTATAGGCTTACAGTATAGCCTGCATCTTGCACATACCAAAGGTCAGGGATGCTAACAGGACTTATATTGTCAATTGATGCAATGGGGGGGGATAACGCCCCTGATATTGTTGTTAAAGGTATCGAGTATTTCCTGAAACGTGAGGGGAAAAATCGTCGTGCCCGTTTCGTTCTTCACGGTGATGAAGCTTTACTGACTCCCCTGCTAGCCAAATGCAAACAAACGGCCGACAGATCCGAAATACGCCATACGGAAACATCTATAAGTATGGATGAAAAGCCCTCGCAGGCTCTGCGTAAAGGTAAAGGGACATCGATGTGGAATGCCATTGCATCTGTTAAATCAGGTGAGGCTAACTTCGCTATTTCAGCGGGCAATACCGGGGCGTTAATGGCGATGTCAAAATTACAGCTTAGGATGAAACAAGGGGTTCAGCGCCCGGCTATTGCGGCAAGCTGGCCACAATTAGATGGATGGTGCGTCGTACTCGATGTTGGAGCAAATATTGAATGTGACGCAGCGCAGCTCACTGAATTTGCGGTGTTGGGAGAGGCTTTTTACCGCGCGCTTCATAAAAAGGACAATCCTTCAGTTGGCTTGTTGAATGTAGGTACCGAAGATTTAAAGGGGAATGCGACGATTAAAGCGGCGCATGAACGTCTTGCAGAGAGCCAATTAGGTTTAAATTATATTGGCTATGTTGAAGGCAATGATATTTCCTTTGGCGATGTGGATGTTGTTGTCACCGATGGTTTTACCGGAAATATCGCACTGAAAACCGCAGAAGGCACGGCCAAGCTAATTGGACATTTTTTCAACCGTGCTCTTTCTGGAAACATCTGGTCTAAATTTACCACTGCATTGAACAGCTTAGCTTTGATGAAGCTTAAAAAACGTATCGACCCTCGTAGTGTTAATGGGGGTGTTTTTCTCGGGCTAAATGGTATTGTTGTCAAAAGTCATGGTGGTACAGATCATATAGGTTATGCGAATGCATTGAATGTCGCGATTGGCCTAGCGGAAAGTAGTTTCCTTGAAGAAATCGATAAGACACTGGAAGCACTTCATGACGAAGATGATAATATAGGGTTTATTGCGTGATAAGATCAATTATCAAAGGTGTGGGGAGCTATCTACCCGAACGCATTTTGACCAATGCGGAATTGTCAAAGACGGTTGAAACCTCTGATGAATGGATCAGGGAACGTACCGGAATTGGCCAGCGTCACATAGCTGCGGATGGAGAGTTCACATCTGATTTAGGCCTTGCGGCAGCAAAAGCAGCTCTTAGGCATGCGAATATGGACGCGCAGGATATAGACCTCATAGTGGTTGCGACAACAACGCCAGATTATACGTTTCCGTCTACAGCAACGATGATTCAACAAGGCTTGGGAATTCATCACGGCGCTGCTTTTGATGTTCAGGCTGTTTGTAGTGGTTTTATTTACGGCGTAAATGTCGTTGATTCATTGTTGCGTACTGGGAGCGCAAAGAATGCGCTTTTGATTGGGGCTGAAACTTTTTCAAGAATTCTGGATTGGGAAGATCGTACAACATGTGTGTTATTTGGTGATGGGGCAGGGGCAGTTGTAATGTCTGCATCGGAGGAATCTGATGTCGGCGTTTTAAATACATTTGTGAGATCAGATGGGGCTCACTGTAAGCTATTATACGTTGATGGTGGTCCGTCCCGAACACAAACAGTTGGCCATGTTCGGATGGTTGGTAATCAGGTTTTTAAATATGCAGTGAAAGACATTGCTGCGGCCATGGAAGAATGTGCGCAAGGAGCAGGAATTTCTATTTCAGATGTTGATTGGTTCGTGCCTCATCAGGCTAATCAACGCATTCTCAACGGTGTTGCGCGGCGGCTTAAACTCGATCCGCAGCAGGTTGTGTCAACCGTCGAATTTCATGCTAACACGTCCGCAGCATCCGTTCCTCTGGCGATGGATGTTGCTGTTAAAGATGGCCGCATAAAACGCGGCGACCTCGTGATGCTTGAAGCTTTTGGCGGCGGCTTTACATGGGGTGCCGCCTTATTCCGTTTTTAGTTATTTTGGTAGCGATACATCATCATAAAATTCTTTACCTCGGTCACTATTGGCTTCTGAGATAACGTAGGCGCGAATGGCTTCTGACGTTTCAGAGTCAATTCTACCGGCAAAATTTGGCATTCCATTTTCGGCTAATAAACCTTCCAACAGGACTTCACTCCATGCCTGCGCATCTTTCGTGATGCCTGAAAAGCGTAATTGAGGAACCAGACCTGATGAATAAGCTTGATCGCCATGACATATACCGCACCTATTAGCATAGGCCGTACCGCCGAGTTTGATGACCTCTTCAGTCATGCTAGCTTCTAAGACTGGGAGTTCATATTCTGTTTCAGCATTTTCTTCCAGTTCGGGCAATTTCCCGTCTGCTCCGAGTTTAAAAGTCAGAACACGCCCGACATTTGCAACGCTTCCCGAAGGAAGGACGCCGCCAAAACCAAGAACGAAAGCGCCGCCCCAGCCAGATGCGACGCTGACATATTGCTCTCCGTCAAGCTCAAATGTAACAGGAGCAGCTCCAATACCGGTTTGAGTGAAATATTTCCATTTTTGTTCGCCGGTTTTAGCGTCATAGGCTGCAAAATGTGCGTCACTGGTCCCTTGGAAAACGAGGTTGCCTGCTGTGGAGAGAATACCGCCATTCCAGGGACCATTATGTTCGAAGCTCCAAGCTTCTTTTTGGGCAATAGGGTCCCAGGCTAATAAGCGCCCTTTAAGAGCTGATTTTATAGCTCTGAATGTTGCCTTATCCGTGGGGAGTAATCCGTAACTAAACTCAGTGCCGGTATTCCAAAGACCTTCAGTATATTCGTAGCCTGTCGGGATATCTCCGTAGACCCAAGGGGCTTCTTGAGCTGGTATATAAACAAGACCAGAATCTGCACTATATGACATCGGGTGCCAATTATGAGCGCCTAACGGGCCGGGTAATTGAAGGTATGGAGCTTTGCCGGAATAACGTGCGCCCTCGACTTCGACTGGGCGTCCCGTTTCTTTATCTATATGAGTCGCCCAATTGACTGGTACAAAATTATTAGCGGATATAAATTCACCCGTCTCACGGTCAATAACGTAAAAGAAACCGTTTTTAGGGGCTTGCATGATAACTTTGCGCGGCGAGCCTTCTATCTCCATATCTGCAAGTATTAAGTGCTGGGTTGCTGTGTAGTCCCATGTTTCTCCAGGCGTAGTCTGATAATGCCAAACATATTCCCCCGTATCTGGTTTGACAGCGACGATAGATGATAAAAAGAGATTGTCACCGCCCTCTGGACTACGGATAGATTGGTTCCAAGGTGAGCCATTGCCGACACCAACATAAAGTAAATCGAGCTCAGGATCATAAGCCATGGAATCCCATGCTGTTCCGCCCCCGCCCGCTGTCCACCATTCGCCAGTCCATGTCTCGGCGGCCATTTTCATGGTGTCGTTTTCAAACCCATCTGCTGGATTTCCGGGAACAGTGTAGAACCGCCATAGCTGTTTTCCGGTGTCTGCGTCGAAAGCTCCAACATAACCTCTAACGCCTAATTCAGCGCCGCCATTACCGATAATGACTTTTCCTTTTATAACTCGAGGCGCGCCAGTGATCGTATAAGGTTTGGACTTGTCGATTGTCAGAACATCCCAAGCGACTTTACCCGTCTTGGCGTCAAGAGCGATAAGCCGTCCGTCAATTGTGGCCGTAAAAATTTTATCACCCCATATCGCCACGCCGCGATTAACAACATCACAGCACGCATATGCGGCTTGTTCTTTATCAACTTCAGGATCGAATTCCCAAATTTTCGCGCCTGTTCTGGCGTCTAGAGCATGGACGATGTTCCATGTCGATGTGACGTACATGATGCCATCATGAATAATGGGTGTGGCTTCAATGCCCCGACTCGTTCCAAGATCGTATGACCATTCCAGTCCTAAGTCTTTGACAGTGTTTGCGTTGACTGAGGTGAGTTTTGAATGCCTTTGTTCTTGATAATTTCCCCCATGTGTTAACCAACTTGACGTAGGTGTGTTTAAAATATCCACTTCAGAAACCAGCTTGACATTGGCGGTTTCGTTGATTTTAGCAGCGTGTTTTCTTTCCGTAGCAGTGTTGGTGTCGGTTGATGGTTGGCAAGCAATCATTCCAAGAGATAGAATTGACCCTAGAATAATTTTCCGCATATCATTCCCCTGATTTTTAGATGCTATATATTTTTCAAGTATAATAACGATATTTCGCGCCCTTCGGCAAATGAAAACTGGATTAAATGTGGTGTTATTCAACGACTTATTACGATTTGACTTGCTTCATGTTGGGAATGTTGTTTAATGAATGTATCTATTGATAGGGGATATCTAAATGGGCATAGGTACAGTAACGCGCGCTGACCTTGCGGAAGCCGTGTATCGAGAAATTGGATTGTCACGCTCTGAAAGTGCAGAGCTTGTTGAGTCAGTTATAGATCATGTTAGCAATGCATTGCTTCGCGAAGAGACAGTTAAGCTTGCAGGTTTTGGAACATTTTCGCTTCGTGACAAAAAAGAACGTATGGGACGTAATCCTAAAACAGGTAAAGCTGTGCCGATAACCTCTCGCAGGGTTTTGGTCTTTAAGCCATCTCAAATTTTGCGTGAACGCGTTGATTCGTCATTGACAGTAAAAAAGTGATATAGTCTGATTCGTAGTAACCAAAGACGGTCCAAATATGCAGGCAAAGACCAAAAGAGCCTTTAGAACAATTAGTGAAGCCGGTGAAGAACTTGACCTCCAGCCACATGTTCTTCGGTTTTGGGAGTCCAAATTTTCTGATATTAAACCGATAAAACGCGGGGGTGGACGCCGCTTTTACCGACCGGAAGATATTGAGTTTCTGCGCGGTATAAAAATTCTTCTCCATGATGAAAAACATCCGATTAAAGATGTTCAAAAACTCATTCGTGTTAAAGGGGCTGGACGCGTCATAGAGCTTGGTCAATCGTTGGAACGAGCGTCACACAAGAAAAATGTATCTGAAACGGTTCTTATTCCTGAACGGATCCAAAAAGCCAAACCCCTAAACATTCGCCCTGCTAAAAATGACAAGATTGTTCAGCTTGTTCCGAATCCGGAGCCTAAGACAGAGGCAGAGACTGTTCAGGCCGAAGAGGCTGGAGAGAATATAGATAAAGTCACCCTTGAAGAGGCTCTAGCGCGTCTCATATCCTTAAGGTCGCGTTGGGCCGAATTTAAAAACGCAAAATCATAGATCCCACTATATAGATCCCACTATATCGACACAGGCTATTGCCTTTTTCTAAAGCCAAGCTATTACCCCCTTCGATGGTTTCGGAGTATGGCGCAGTCCGGTAGCGCACTAAGCTGGGGGCTT
>CAZNWH010000054.1:0-15184 GCA_964576765.1 uncultured Hellea sp. | reverse complement strand
TATAAAGATGGAAGCGGTTTTACACGTTGGAAATTATCTGAGATTCAAAAATGGATGGATGACTTAGAACTCATAGACATATGAATTCACTGACTATCCATTTTTCCAATCAAATAGCGGCTCACAAGGCCGCTTTTTTTATTCAATGAAGATGAGCTTCAAATTGATTCGTTTACAGATGGATGGGTAGTTGGATGGGTAGGTATTATCTATATTCAATAAACCATTCACTATCAATTACTTAGGTAAGGTTTATGGTGCCCGAACCTGGATTTGAACCAGGGACACACGGATTTTCAATCCGTTGCTCTACCAACTGAGCTATTCGGGCAAATCACGGTAAACATTCGTGAATGAAGCGGCGTTATAGGGAAAGCCTATTGAGCTGTCTATGATGATTTACCCAAAATGTCGCTATTTTCTGCCGCAGTAATATTTTGCTTTTGAGAATTATTCGCATTAATAAGTGGCATGACTTTACGTGATCTCAGTAAAAACAAACCCGCGCGTATAATTGGATTTTCTGCAAATGATATAGAGGTTGAAACACGCTTGCGAGAAATTGGCTTTGCAGAAGGCGATACAGTTGAAACACTTCATTTTGGTCTATTTGGTAAAAACCCAATATCTGTACGGCTGAACGGAGCTTTGATAGCCATGCGCAAATCTGAGGCGCAAGCCGTTATAGTTCAAATGATCAATGGCTGAAGTTCTTGAAAAATCCAAAACGATACGGCTCGCGCTGTTAGGGGCCCCCAATTGCGGGAAGACATCACTATTTAATGCCCTCACAGGGGGACGGGCAAAAGTTGCAAATTACCCCGGCGTGACGGTTGAGTACCGTAAAGGGAGCTTCAAGCTCCCGAATAATCAAAATGTTGAACTGTTAGATCTTCCTGGTGTTTACGGAGATTGCGGTCACTCTATGGATGAGCGCGTCGCGATCGATGCTGTTAGAGGTAATCTTGAGGGCGAAAAACAGCCTGATGGTCTTATCTTTATGATGGATGCTTCTCACATAACGACCCACCTTCACAATGTTCTCCAAGCTAAGAATTATGGGCTACCGATGGTTTTAGTGTTGAACATGATGGATATGGCCGCAAGGGACGGGATAGACATCAATATCACTCAACTCGAAATTCAATTAGGTATACCTGTCGTTAGCTGTGTTGCCGTGAGATCTTCCGGTAGAGCGCATTTAATAGATTTCCTTCAGGAATGGACTGAAGATGTATTATATGGCGCCTCAAAAGTTCCTGAGGCCGAAGCTAAATCTTTAAAGGACTTGCAACATCGCGCACGGACTATTACGCGGGGCTGCGTAAGCCACATACAACAAGCTGAAACTTTTACGCAGCGTGTTGATAAATTAGTCCTTCATCCTGTTATAGGACTGGCGCTTTTACTCGGTATACTCTTTGTCATGTTTCAGGCTGTCTATTCATGGGCCGGTCCTGGTATAGAGGTTATTGAAACAGGAATAGGATGGTTCCAATCCGGCGTGAATAAGATCGTGCCGGAAGGATGGTTTCAGTCCCTATTGTCGGATGGCATTATTGCTGGCGTAGGTAGCGTTATCGTATTTTTGCCTCAGATTGTTATCCTCTTCGCATTTATATTACTACTGGAAGCTTCCGGCTATATGGCGCGTGCGGCCTTCTTAGTTGATAGCCTGATGGCCCGTATTGGTTTAAATGGCCGTGCATTCATTCCATTGCTCTCAAGTTTTGCCTGCGCTATTCCCGGTATAATGGCGGCACGTACGATTGAACATGAGAAAGATCGGCTAACAACAATTCTTATAGCGCCTTTGATGACATGTTCCGCGCGCTGGCCCGTTTATTTTCTTATTATAGGAGCCTTTATACCCGCTCAAAAAGTAGGGGTTTTAAGCCTTCAGGGTTTGGTCGCTTTTGGGTTGGTCATCGCCGGTATTTTGTTTGCGATGATCATGGCATTTCTATTCAAGAAGACTTTGATGAAGGGAGCCAAGTCAACGCTTCTAATTGAACTTCCCAGTTACAAGACACCTGTTTTTAGAGATTATATAGGAGGTTTGTGGGAACGTGCGATGATATTTATGAGCCGTGCTGGCCGTATCATTCTTCCGACCTCCATTCTGATTTGGTTTCTTGCCAGTTACCCCGTCAAGGCTGACTCCATTCGCGAAACCTTTGCGGGGAAAATAGGAAGTGTTTTGGAACCTGCACTTCAACCCATCGGGTTCAACCTGGAAATAGCTATCAGTTTGATACCCGGCATGGCCGCACGTGAAGTTGTCGTTGGGGCTTTGGGCACGATTTACGCTCTCGGCGCAACTGCTGATGAAAAACTATCTCAAACTTTACAAAATGCTTGGAGCTTGCCTACAGCCCTGGCTTTTCTTGCTTGGTTTGTATTTGCCCCGCAATGCCTTTCGACTTTAGCTATAATGAAAAAAGAGACAAATGGTTGGAAATGGCCTATTTTTGCATTTGCCTATCTTTTTGTACTGGCCTATGTGGCGGCAGGAATAACCTATCATACAGCGCGCGCCTTTGGTCTGTAATCCACATAATGCGCAACTATGCTACTGGATTTGAGTATTTTCCCGTGGCAAGTCTGGTGAGAATCAAACCGCATAGACGGTTAAATTTCAGGTGAAAACATATGGCCGAACTGTCCAAGTCAGAATTAGAACATAAAGAAATGAGCAGCGCGATTGCGGCGCTCTCAATGGATGCTGTGCAGGCGGCAAATTCAGGCCATCCGGGTATGCCGATGGGAATGGCTGATGCCGCAACGGTTCTCTTTTCCAAATTTTTAAAATTTAATCCATCCGATCCCGATTGGCCGGATCGAGACCGGTTTATTTTATCGGCTGGTCATGGCTCAATGTTGATATATTCGCTACTCCATCTGACGGGTTACAAAGCCATGACAATTGAGCAAATTAAAAATTTTCGTCAGCTGGGCTCGATAACGGCCGGACATCCTGAATATGGCCATGTCCCAGGGGTGGAAACCACTACAGGACCGCTTGGACAAGGTGTCGCTAATGCTGTTGGGTTTGCGCTTGCAGAACGTCATATGAATGCACGCTATGGAGATGAGCTAGTAGATCATCATACTTATGTCATTGCAGGTGATGGCTGCTTGATGGAAGGTATTTCCCAAGAGGCGATTTCTCTGGCCGGCCATCTAAAACTCAATAAGCTTATTGTCATGTGGGACGATAATAACATTACGATCGATGGGCAGGTTGGTATTTCTGACAGCACTGATCAAGCGGCGCGCTTTAAGGCTGTAGGCTGGAATGTTGTTAAGGTCGACGGACATGATGCACGTAAGGTCGCCAATGCGCTCCGCCGAGCTAAAAAGTCGGATAAACCTACCTTGATTGCGTGTAAAACAATTATTGGTAAAGGTTCGCCGAATAAAGCCGGGACCTCAAAAGTTCACGGTTCTCCGCTCGGAGATGCAGAAATTGCTGCAACGCGGAAAAGTTTGGGATGGAGTCATGCTCCTTTTGATATTCCTGAAGATGTTTACAAAATGTGGAAGCGTCCGGGACGAAAAGGTCGTGCGGCTCAGAAAGCCTGGAAGGCTCGTTTGGCAAGTTCCAAAAAAGCTCATGACTTTAGCAGAGCGATTAAGGGCGAGCTTAATCATGGTTGGAAAGAGGCCATGCAAAGTTACAAAGAAGCTCTTGTAACGGCAGCGCCAAAAGAGGCGACTCGCGTTTCGTCCGGTAATGCGCTTAAAGTTTTGACCGAAAGCCTGACAGATATGATGTCCGGTTCTGCTGATCTGGAAGGGTCAAATAAGACAAAAACGCCTGCGACAAGCTCTGAAATACAAGCCGATAATTATGGAGGCCGCTATATAAATTACGGCATTCGCGAGCATGGTATGGCGGCGATTATGAATGGAATGGCACTTCACGGCGGCATCATACCTTATTCAGGAACGTTTTTAGTCTTTGCCGATTACTGTCGGCCTTCTATCCGTCTTTCAGCTCTGATGGAACAGAGAGTTATTTATGTGATGACACATGACTCAATTGGCGTAGGCGAAGATGGTCCTACGCACCAACCTGTTGAACATGTGGCTTCACTTCGTGCGATTCCAAACCTTTATGTATTCAGGCCAGCCGACGCGATAGAAACGGCTGAATGTTGGGAGCTTTCGGTAGAGCGAACATCAGGCCCATCACTACATGCCTTAACCCGACAAGCTTTGCCAACAGTTCGTACGTCTGCGGATAAAAATATGTGTTCCCGAGGCGGATATGTCCTCAAAGCAGGTAAAGGGTCAGATGAAATAGTATTACTCGCCAGCGGGTCCGAAGTCCACTTGGCTGTAGAGGCACACCATGCTTTAGCTGAGTTAGGTATCTCTGCAAGAGTTGTCTCGGTGCCATGTTTGGATTTATTCCTTGATCAGGGCGAGAAATATGTCCGGTCCGTAATTGGTAAGGATTTACCCAAAATTGCGATTGAGGCGGGTATTCGTCAAGGTTGGGATGGTTTGATTGGCCGTGAGGGTGGATTTGTCGGCATGAATAGTTTCGGTGCTTCTGCGCCAGGTGCGGCACTATTTGAACATTTCGGTATTACGTCTGACGCAGTCATCGCCAAGGTCAAGGCAATGTTGGATAAATAATGAAAGAACTTCCCGGAGATGTTTTTGTAACAGGGCAGCTATTAGCGGCTCAAATGCAAGCATTAGCGGAACAGGGCGTGATGAGCTTTATCAATAATCGTCCCGATATGGAGGTTCCGCTTCAACCGTTTTCAGAAGAGCTTGAAAAGACAGCCCAAGAGTTAGGCGTTGATTATCTTCACATCCCAATGGCAGGAGGTTTGAAACTAAGTCTCATCACAGCAACGGAAACTGCCTATGCTGAGCTGCCTCGACCAATCGTAGCCTTTTGTGCCAGCGGAACTCGTTCTGCGGCCCTTTGGGCATTTGCTCATGCGAAGACACTTGGCATTGACAAGGTTTTAAGCGCAGCGGTAACTGCCGGTTATAATTTAGAACAAATCAGGCCTGCTTTAGGCAACCATATTATGGGTTAGCTCAATATTATTGGATAAGAATTTATCTGTGCTTAACTTTCCCTTTGCACGTTTTCATTATCTCTGATAGGTGCCGCTTGCAAAAGTAGGAGACTCCAATGGAGATTCGAGAAGGGCTGACCTTCGATGATGTGCTTTTGCAGCCGCAGGCTTCCGATATATTGCCTGCAGATGCGATTTTGAAAACGCGCCTCACGAGAAAGATTAATATTAATGTGCCGTTGATTTCAGCAGCTATGGATACAGTGACAGAAGCAACACTCGCGATTGCCATGGCTCAAACAGGCGGCATTGGTGTTATTCACCGTAATTTATCTATCGCTGAACAGGCCGAGGAAGTCCGTAAAGTCAAACGTTATGAAAGCGGCATGGTTGTTAATCCGATTACCATTGGACCCGAAGCAACTTTATCAGAGCTACGGACCTTAAGCCAGCATCATAAAATATCCGGTATTCCGGTTGTTAAAGATGATGGAAAGCTTGTCGGTATTGTAACCAATCGGGACGTTCGGTTTGCACAAGACCCGAATGAAACAGTTGAAAATTTGATGACACTGGAATTGGTTACTGTCAAAGCTGGGGTTAGCGAAGAGGAAGCTAGAGAGCTTTTACACAAACATCGCATTGAACGGTTATTGGTTGTTGATAATGATTATCATTGTGTCGGCCTGATTACTGTCAAGGATATGGACAAGGCTGAAAATTTTCCAAATGCCTGTAAAGACAGCAAGGGCCGTTTGCGGGTTGCCGCAGCATCAACAGTCGGTGATGCTGGATATGATCGGGCTGTGGCTCTGATTTCAGCAGGGGCGGACGCTGTTGTGATCGATACAGCTCACGGACATTCATCCAAGGTTATCGAAACGGTTAAGCGGCTTAAAAAGAATTATCCCAAAGCCCAGATTATTGCGGGAAATATAGCAACGGCTTCTGCTGCGAAAGCATTAATTGATGCAGGCGCTGATGCTATCAAGGTTGGGATCGGTCCAGGCTCTATTTGCACAACCCGTATCGTCGCGGGCGTAGGCGTACCTCAGCTAACGGCGATCATTGATGCTTGTTCGGTAGCATCCGAGGCAGGTATTCCTGTTATCGCGGATGGTGGAATTAAATATTCAGGTGATATGGCAAAAGCATTAGCCGCTGGCGCAGAATGCGCTATGGTCGGATCGTTATTGGCTGGTGCAGAAGAGACACCAGGTGAGGTTTTCCTCTACCAAGGACGATCTTATAAGTCTTATAGAGGTATGGGGTCAGTTTCTGCCATGGCGCGCGGCTCAGCAGATCGTTATTTTCAGAAAGAAGTGAATGACTCGATGAAGCTAGTGCCAGAAGGCATTGAGGGACGTATAGCTTTTAAGGGACCTGTTGGTCCGATCCTACATCAATTATTGGGCGGTATTCGAGCGGCTATGGGCTATACGGGGGCTCGGACAATTAAAGACCTGCATAAAAATGCTGAATTTGTAAAAATTACAAATGCAGGCCTCCGCGAGTCCCATGTGCATGATGTACATATTGCCCGTGAAGCACCTAACTACTCGATGCCGAGCTAGATGTGCGGCTAGGCGGGCGGATACAGGCCGCAGCAGAAGTTCTGGAAGATATATTAGAGCGTAAAACGCCTGCGACGATGGCGTTGCGAGATTGGGGCAAGGCGCACCGTTTTGCAGGCTCTAAAGATCGTTCGGCTATCGGGAATTACGTTCATGATGCCTTGCGGAATAAAAGCTCGATTGCCTTTCGTATGGATAGCGAAATGCCTAGAGCCTTGGCTTTAGGGGCAGCAGTCTTTCATGGAAAGCAAACACCAGAGGGATTAACTCTCGGCTTTACGGATGATAAACATGCGCCTTCTCCTTTAAGTGATGACGAGTTTTCTAATTTGAACGGAGTGATAAAGTTAGAAAATGCGCCGGCATGGATACAAGCCAATGTTCCTGAATGGCTTTGGCCCGCATTTGAAAATAATTTTAGTGAAGAAGCGATTGCTGAAGGCAAGGCCTTAACGCATAGGCCACCACTTGATTTGCGAGTCAATACAATCAAATCAGACTTAGCTTCAGTGTATAAGACTTTGAAACATCACGGGGTTAAGCCTTGTGATATTTCTCCTATTGGATTGCGTATACAAGCTATGAAAGGTGACGGGCGTCTTCCAAATATTCAAATTGAAGAAGGTTATCAGACCGGAGCGGTTGAGATACAGGATGAAGGCTCTCAAATTGTAAGCTTACTCCTTGACGCAAAACCAGATGAGAAAGTCCTTGATTATTGTGCAGGCGGGGGTGGTAAGTCTTTGGCATTGGCAGCGGATATGGATAATCAAGGAAGCGTTTTTGGGTTTGATATTGATAAACGCCGCTTAGCACCGCTCTATCAGCGCGCACAGCGCGCTGGTGCCAATATAATAGATGTGCGGCAACCGCCCTCTGAAGGCTTAAAAGATCTTGTTGGAAAGATGGACCGTGTGTTAATTGATGCGCCGTGTACTGGCGTTGGAACATGGCGGCGTAAACCCGATGCAAAATGGCGGCTTAATGAACAAGCGCTAGAACGCCGCAATAATGAACAGCGCTCTGTTCTTCATAGTGCTAAGGGGTTTGTGCGCCCTGGCGGACTTATGTTTTACGTGACCTGTTCGATGTTGGCCGAAGAGAACGAAGCGCAAGTTTATTCCTTTCTGGAAGACAACAAGAATTTTACGCTATTATCAGCCGGAGAGGTGTGGGAAGAAAAATTTGGCGCGGACACGCCTAAACCGTGGTCAGCTGATGGGTGTACCTTAACCTTAACCCCAGCCTCAACAAATACGGACGGCTTCTTTTTTGCCGTGATGGAGAGAAACATATGAGCCCTGATACACAACACGAACAGCTGTTGATTATCGATTTTGGCTCGCAAGTTACCAAACTAATAGCGAGACGGGTGAGGGAGAGTGGTGTTTATTCTGAAGTCCACCCCTTTAACCGTGTTGATACAGCCATGCTTAAGGCCTTCAATCCGAAAGCCATCATATTATCAGGCGGACCCAATAGCGTCACAGGTATCGGGACACCTCGAGCAGATGATCATGTGTGGGAGATGGACGTTCCTGTTCTAGGGATTTGCTATGGCCAGCAAACTATGTGCGCGCAGCTTGGCGGGACAGTGGAAAGTTCAAATGAGAAAGAGTTTGGGCGGGCAGATTTGGAAATCACGGCCAAGAATGAGCTGTTTAAAGGCTTAGAAAAAACTGAACGCGTTTGGATGTCCCACGGTGATCGGGTAAGCTCCATCCCACAAGGTTTTGAAATTATTGGAAAATCGGGGAACGCACCCTACGCAGCGATAGCAGATACCAAGCGACAGTTTTATGGAGTTCAGTTCCATCCTGAGGTTGTTCATACTATTAATGGCGCAAAGATGCTTCGAAACTTCACGCATAATATTGCGGGTTTCAAGGGCGATTGGACTATGGCGGCCTTTAAAGGGGAGATGATCGCGGCCATAAAGGCCCAAGTTGGAGACGAGAAAGTCATTTGTGGCCTGTCAGGCGGTGTCGATAGCTCAGTCGCGGCTGTTCTAATTCATGAAGCCATAGGTGACCAACTCACCTGTGTTTATGTTGATACGGGTATGATGCGCAAAGGTGAAAGCGAGCAGGTGGTTTCTCTTTTTAAAGAACATTACGATATGAATCTTATCCACGTAGATGCAGGGGATGAATTTCTTGGTCTTTTAGAGGGCGTGGCCGATCCTGAACGCAAACGCAAAATCATTGGTGGGACATTTATTGATATTTTCGAGCGCGAAGCCAAAAAGGTCGGAGGAGCTAAATTTTTAGCTCAAGGTACGCTTTATCCTGATGTCATCGAATCTGTATCTTTTGATGGTGGTCCGTCTGTCACAATTAAATCCCATCATAATGTTGGTGGGCTTCCCGAGCGTATGGATATGGAATTGGTTGAGCCCCTCCGGGAACTCTTTAAAGATGAAGTGCGAGCCTTGGGACAAGAATTGGGACTGTATAAAGACTTTGTTGAACGGCACCCTTTTCCGGGGCCGGGTCTAGCGATCCGTTGCCCGGGTGAGATTACCAAAGACCGTCTTGATATTCTGCGCGAAGCTGATTTTATATATCTGGATCAAATAAAAAAACATAATCTTTACAATGAAATATGGCAAGCTTTTGCAGTTATATTGCCAGTCCAAACTGTCGGAGTTATGGGCGATGGACGTACTTATGAAAATGTTCTTGCTTTACGAGCCGTGACTTCAACCGACGGTATGACTGCTGATTATTACCCCTATAGCCACGAATTTTTAGGAGAGACCGCAACGCGTATAATCAATGAAGTACGCGGCATAAACCGCGTCGTTTATGATGTAACATCAAAACCACCAGGAACTATTGAATGGGAATAATATCTGGTAAGAGAATTTTATGAAGCTTATTTATCACCCTATATCGCCATATGCTCGTAAGGCTATGATTGTAGCCAAATTACATGGCCTAGATATCGAGGAAGTCAGGCCGGGGAAAGATGGGGCCAATGGATATAAAGCCGGGGATAATCCTTTGGGGAAAATACCCGCTCTTGAATGGAAACCCGGACAATATCTTTTTGATAGCCCTGTCATTTGTGAATATTTAGACAGTCTTGGGGGAACGAAAATATTACCTGCGGAAGGTCATCCCAGATTTTTGAATTTATGGCAACATGCCTTAGGAGATGGGCTTGCTGATGCTGTCTATAACTATCGTTATGAGATTGTCAGGCCTGAGGAGCTGCACTGGGCCCAGATGATTGAAAGACACGAAACAGCTATAATTCGGAGCGTAGAGACGTTGGACCGTATTTGCGAATGGATTGGGGGGCCATGGACATTTGGAAACCTCGCAATTATCACAGCCCTTGATTATGCCAGTTTCAGAGCCGGGCATTTGGAATGGCAAAAACGTGCGCCAAAGCTTGCAAAATGGCACAAACAATTTCAGGTGGATCAAAATTATAAAGAGACTTATGCTTATGATGAAGCTCATTAAAACATGATTTCCCGTATTCTTAAAATCCTTGGCATAGGCTTACTTTTAGGTGCAATAGCTTTCTATTTCTGGCCTGAAAAACGTTATATGGCTTTTGAGGTTGACGCCGCCTATCAAGCACAAGTTGATGCTTATCACCTTCCTGATATGCCTCCCGATTGGACATGGAAGCGATTTGAAACGCGTGATGGAACGGGCCTTCGGTGGGGTGAAACCGGAAATGCAGGCGCTGCTAAGGCAACCTTGATAATGGTGCCGGGCTATACGGCCACGATGTCCATGTATGGCGAACATGTTGATATGCTAGCGCGGAGGGGCTATCATGTGGTCGGCGTTGATCTTCGTGGGCAGGGAGGATCTGATCGCCATAGGTCTAATCAACCCGAAAAATTGTGGGTGGATGAGTTTCGTGTTTATTCTGATGATTTAGCAGAATTTATTCGCGCAATGCCAGAGAGTACGCGCCCAATTATTCCTATGGCTATCTCTTTTGGTGGGCATGTTGGCGTGCGAATGGCAGGAGATTACCCGGACTTAATTGATGGACTTTACCTCATGGCACCTGCGATTCAACCTAAGGCAGGAACGATGTCATTTTATGAGGCCAAGTTTTTAATGACATGGGCACGGCGTCTCGGAAAATCAAAGCATTACCTATCCGGCCAAGATAACTGGAAGCCCTTTAATGATGATCTATCTATCGCAAATATAGATATGTGCAGTTCTAATCCCAAACGATTACCAAACCGGGATGTTGTCTTTACGAGAAATCCTAATGAACGTGTTGGCGGCATAACTGCGCAATGGGGAGCTGAGTTTTTTGAGAGTAGTGAATATATACGTGAGGATGGATATTTGGAATCAATTGATGTTCCTCTGATGATGGTATCTGCCGAAGTTGATCATTTCGTTGTTACAGAACTCAACCAAAAGGTATGCGCAGAACGATTCCCTAATTGTGAAACGTTAGATTTAGTGGGGGCTGGACATTGCTTGTTTCAAGAGTCAGATGCGCATTTATCGAAGATGTTTGATAGCTTAGACGTGCTGACTGCTCGTGTTTTAGAGTCTACTTCAAACTAGATTTGAAAAAAGCCGGCATCGAACTCCCGAAACCTTCTTCTGTATTTTTATCCAATTCGTTTTTGTAGCGGCGTTTTTTACCTTTATCTCTCGGCTCGTTTCTTGTCTTTTGATCTTTGGCCTTAGATGACTTTTTCTTATTTGGTGATGTTTTGGCTTTATCGGCTTTTTTAGGAATTTCTTTTTCTGAATTATCTGATTTTCGTTTAGGTGCCGCTCTTCTTGATGCGGCTCTTCGGGATTTTGTTTTTTGGGGTTTGGTATCGTTCTCTATTTCAGATTTATCAGAGCGAGACTTCGACACATTCTCACCTGAACGTCTAGTGTTCTTACCATTTCTATCGCTATTTCTGCCGCGGCCACGGCCACGTTTGTCATCTCGTCCCGATCTGCGTCTTTTACCACCATCTTTAGGAAAGTCTTCAATTCCGGGTATATCAATCTCTTCGATCGACTTCACTTTTATTAAATTCAGGATCGCGTCATAATTTTTTTCATCAAGCCTTGCCACAAGCATTATCGCGTCACCTTCGCGGCCAGCTCGTCCGGTTCGGCCAATTCTATGGACATAATCCTCTGAATGGTTTGGAACATCGTAATTAAAAACATGGCTCACAGATGGGACATCAAGTCCGCGAGCGGCAACGTCGCTGGCAACCAGTAACTTAATATTACCGCTTTTAAAGTCTTCCAATGTCTTGGTTCGTAAAGATTGTGCAAGATCACCATGAATAGGTGCCGCTGAAAGACCATGGACATTTAAGGACTTTGCTACAATGTCTACGTCGCGTTTACGATTGCAAAATACGATCCCATTTACGACATTTTCATTCTCAATAAGCCACCTTAGAGCTGTTCTCTTTTGTTTAGGGTCAGAGGAGGGCATTCTGACAATACGTTGCGTGACTGTCTCGGCTGTCATGTTTTTACGGGCAACTTGAATTGAGACAGGTTGATGGAGAAACTGATCAACGAGACGTTTGATTTCATTTGGCATCGTGGCGGAAAAAAACAAAACTTGTCGTGTAAAAGGCGTCATCTTAAATATACGCTCAATGTCAGGGATGAATCCCATATCCAGCATTCGGTCAGCTTCATCAACGACAAGCGTTTGAACACCAGTCATAAGTATTTTACCGCGCTCAAATTGATCAAGCAAACGTCCCGGCGTCGCAATTAGAATATCCACGCCTTTCATGAGTTTTTTGTCCTGCTCCGCAAAGGATACACCGCCGATAAGAAGCGCCATCTCTAATTTAAGGTATTTTCCATAGAGTTCGACATTTTCTGCGACTTGTGCTGCGAGCTCACGTGTCGGACAAACGATAAGGCAGCGAGGCATACGGGCCCTAGCACGGCCTTTGGTCAATTTATGCATGGTTGGTAATGTAAAGGCCCCGGTTTTACCTGTTCCCGTTTGGGCTATACCTAAGACATCACGTTGTTCTAAGGCAGACGGTATAGCGCGAGCTTGAATAGGAGTCGGTTTTTCATAACCCATGTCATCAAGTGCTTTGATGATCTTAGGGTCTAGGCCAAGCTCTTTAAAAGTGACCTTAACGGCTTCATCTGCCGCGATTTCTTCTGTTTCTATCTCGGAACTCAAATGTGTGTCTTTCAGACAATAACCACAGGCCATCCTGTGCTTCAATTTCGCGCAACATAGCCATGCCGCCCTAAAGGTCAAGGTTGTTGATGTAATGCTGTTTCAGCCTTTTTAATCAACAAATTATAGTGGCTAGCTCTAGCCCTGCTATATTAAGGGCGAATCACATGAGAAATCTATGACTGACGATAAAACCACTGAAAAAGGTTTGCCTAGCAATGCGGTCTTTGAAGAGCATATAGATGACGCTCTTTCCTCGCGTTATTTGGCTTATGCTTTGTCCACGATTACTCAGCGGGCCTTACCGGATGTACGAGATGGGTTAAAACCCGTTCACCGCCGCATTCTCTACGCTATGCGTCAACTCAAGCTTAATCCGGAAAATGGACATAAGAAATGTGCCCGTATCGTTGGTGATGTTATGGGCCAATATCACCCCCATGGCGATGCCTCCATTTATGATGCTCTCGTAAAGCTTAGTCAGAGTTTTTCCGCGCGATATCCTCTTGTGGATGGTCAGGGGAATTTTGGAAATATCGACGGAGATAGTGCAGCGGCCATGCGCTATACCGAGGCGAAGATGACGGCTGCGGGTGTGTCACTGCTTGAAGGCCTCGAAGAAGACTCCGTTGACTTTATCGCGACATATAATGAGGAAGATGAAGAGCCGCAGGTCTTGCCGGCAGGGTTTCCAAATCTCTTAGCAAATGGATCAACGGGCATTGCTGTCGGAATGGCAACATCTATCCCACCGCATAATGTAGCAGAAATTTGTTCTGCAGCATTACACTTAATTAAGACGCCTAAGGCCCGCATTCAAACATTAATGGATTATGTGAAAGGGCCAGATTTACCAACGGGTGGCATTATCGTTGAACCTCAGGCTTCCATGTTGGAGGCTTACAAAACGGGTAAGGGGAGTTTTAAAGTCAGATCGCGGTGGCACAAAGAAGATTTGGGACGCGGTACTTACCAAATTGTAATTACGGAAATTCCTTATCAGGTTCAAAAGTCACGCCTCATCGAAAAACTGGCTGAGGTTATAGAGACTAAAAAAGCCCCCGCACTTGCAGATGTGAATGATGAAAGCGCCGAAGATATACGAATTGTCTTGGAACCTAAAAGCAAGAACATAGATCCAGATATGATGATGGAAAGCTTGTTCAAGATTACAAATTTGGAAAGCCGAACATCTTTGAATATGAATGTGCTTGATTCGACCCGGACGCCGCGAGTTATGAACTTACGAGAGGTGATACAAGCATTCCTTGATCACCGCCGTGAAGTTTTACAGCGCCGCACACGGTTCCGCCTCGGTAAAATTGATGACCGTATGGAGATATTAGAAGGTCTTCGAATTGCTTATCTCAATATTGATGAGGTTATACGGATCGTGCGTTTTGAAGACCGTCCGAAAGATGAACTTATAAAAGCGTTTAAGCTCACAGAACGTCAAGCTGAAGCCATTTTAAATATGCGCTTACGGGCGCTTTCAAAACTACGTGAGATTGAAATTCAGACTGAGTATGACGAGTTAAATGCTGAGAAGAAAAATATCAAAGACCTTCTGGCTTCAGAGAAAAAACAATGGGCTGTTATTGCCGACGAGGTCAAAGCTGTCAGAGACACCTATAGCCTTAAGACCGAGCTTGGCGCGCGGCGGACAACCTTTGAAGACCAGCCGGATATTGATGTTGATTTAGCCACAGCCTTTATCACCAAAGAACCAATCACTGTCGTTTTATCTGAAAAAGGATGGATTAGAGCTCTGCGAGGCAAAGTCGATGACTTAAAGGGTTTGAAATTTAAAGAAGGTGATAAATTAGCTTTCGCTGTGAAGGGTGAAACGACGGATAAATTCATTCTCTTTGCATCTAATGGGAAGTTTTACACCTTAGGAGGAGACAAATTACCCGGCGGGCGAGGCAATGGAGAACCTATCCGATTGATGGTAGATTTAGAAAATGATCACACGCCCATCGGGCTATTTCTCCATGATCCTGAAAGAGAATTATTACTGGCGAGTTCTGCGGGCTATGGCTTTAGAGTTAAAGAAGAAGAAGTTGTGGCTTCAACACGAGGTGGCCGTAAAACATTAAATGTCAAAGGCGATGTCGAAGCCGTCAGATGTGTTCAGATTAGAGGTGATAAAATTGCTGCTATTGGTGAAAATAGAAAAATTCTCATTTTCGATATTGATCAATTGCCTCAGATGGGACGCGGTAAGGGCGTCAGGTTACAAAAATATAAAGATGGTGGTCTAGCCGATATTACAACATTTTCAGGGGATGAAGGCCTCAGTTTTGTTGATAGCGCAGGGCGTACCAATAGCGTTGCAGACTGGCATATTCATGAAGGGAACCGCGCCGGAGCAGGACGTATGGCCCCAAGAGGGTTTTCTCG
>CAZNWH010000053.1:0-15466 GCA_964576765.1 uncultured Hellea sp. | reverse complement strand
AAGGCCGTCTATGGTGGAAATCTTGACAGGTAAAACTTAAGCCGCTTTTATGGCCGCTTTTTCTTTGACGTCTGGTACGTTCCAGTTTTCGGGCATGTGCTCAAAATCAAAGAACGGGGTCTGGTCGTCGGCCTCGATCGCTTTTTGGACTTGGTCGTAAAAGCCTTCGCCGGCCATTTCGCTAAAGGTGATTTCCATATCACGGATAGCACCATCCGTTTTTGGCCGCTCGCAATATTCAGGGAAGGTCGCTTCACCCGCATGGCCCGTTGCATAGCCCTTGGCGAACATTTGCTTTAAAATACCAAAGCCGTCATCTTGAATGATTGTATCGCCGCGCGGATGACCGCCCATGGCTTTCATATGGGTCATGAATTTATCAAGACTATGGCAATCATAGGCGACGTGCTGACAACTATGATCGCCATGACGATCGACAAAGGCTGTGACTTGGGATTTTTCGGCGCGGTCAATGCCTTCGATTAAAGCAATCCCGAACTCACCATAATCAATACACCAGATTTTCATGGACGATTTTCCGTCCGGGTTCACATCATCAATGCGTTTGATAAGAGTTCCGCCTTCAACCTCGATATGAAACCATGCCCATTTTTCAATCTGGCCTTTTGCGCAGGCATAGGTGATGTGGTCGATTTTTTTAAGATAAGACATGATAGCTCCTCAATTAAAAGGAGTATATCATAGCTTAAATGTAATTATCATGTTATTTACTGTGTTAATTTATAAAAATATGCAGGAATAATCCATATTATAATAATATACGCAGGAATATTAAAATTGCTAAATGAATCGGATGACAAATTAATAAAGGCTCTTACGGCAGATGGCCGGATGAGCTGGGTGAATTTAGCTAAAACGGTCAACCTGTCCCCGTCTGCTTGCCAGCGCCGGGTTGAGGCGCTTCAGGCTTCAGGGATCATTCGGCGGTTTACGGTTGATCTGGATGATCCAAAAATGGGGCGACCAATTCGAGCCTTTATTCAGGTTAAAGTCCAACGCCAGGACGTAGAAACCGCGATTGCGTTTCGGAAAACTTTGTCCGCTTACCCTGAAGTACAAGGATTTTATAAATTATCAGGTAATATTGACTATCTCGTCAATGTCAGTTTCCCAGATATTCAGGCCTTATCTGACTTTATTGATAATCAGCTTTTGGCCCTGGAAGGAGTTGTAGATGCAAGTTCTGCTATTGTTTTGGATGATTTGACACTCCGATAACATACAAATCGCGTAAACGTGAATTACCTTACCTCTATATTAAGTCATATTTCATTTACTTCAGCCTAGGTTAATCAAAACATACCTATTTTAAATTCATTGGAGGACATATTTTGGCTCTTAAAAAGCTTATTAATGTAAGTACTATAGCCTTAGTGGCTCTCGGAGGTGTCGCTTGCGGTGGGGGGGGATCGTCTACAGGAACAACGACGCCCCCAGTTCAGTCTGCTCCTCCTCAGGATAACGCGGCTCCGACAGTTTCTTTTAATCCGGCAACACTGACTGTGATAGGCGGCGCAAGCGCAAGCTCAACTTTATCAGCAACGGATAATGTCGGCGTTACAAGCGGTCCGACAATCACATGTACGAATGGCGGGGTGTTTACGGGGGGAACGTTTAGCGCGCCAGCTGTTACAACCGCGACGACAAGTGTTTGTACGGCAACAGCAGGTGATGTGGCCGGGAATTCTGGAACAGGAGAGTTAACCGTTTCCATAACGCCAGACACGACAGGGCCAAGTTTAACGTTTAGCCCAGCTGCATTGACACTTGTCTCGGCGAGTACAGGAACGTCTACGGTGAGCGTAACAGATAATTCGGGGGTCGCAATAACGCCTACATTTAGCTGTACAAATGGGGGCAGCTTTTCTGGTAATACATTTACGGCGCCAGCCGTCACAGCGAATACGACCGTAGTTTGTACAGCAACTGCAAATGATGCATCTGGCAATTCGTCAACGGCGGATTTAACCGTTGAGGTGACACCACCGCCAGCGGCTGTCACGATCAGCGGGAGTATCACTTTTGATCATGTCCCATTTAATACGTCCAATAGCGCTTTAGATTACGATAATATAACGCAGGATCCTGCGCCTGGCTTAACGCTTGAAGCCCTGAGCAGTACGGGAGCCGTACTACAATCAACTGTGACAGACGCAAATGGGAATTATAGTGTCGAAGTAAATCCGAATACAGATGTTCGCATCCGTGTTAAAGCTGAGATGCTTCAAACAAGTGGAGCGCAGTGGAATGTGAGAGTTGTTGATAATACAAGTTCAGGGGCGCTTTATTCCTTGCAAGGTTCATTAGCGACATCAGGGACGGTTAATTCTACGAGAAATTTAAATGCGGCGTCAGGTTGGGGAGGCTCCAGCTATACGTCAACCCGGGCCGCAGGTCCTTTTGCAATACTTGCCCCAATATATGAAAGTCTTCAACGGATCGTAGCCGTTGACCCTGATGTTGTCTTTCCGTTCATCGATTTTAACTGGAGTGTCAATAATAGGCCCGGTATGAATGATAACCTATCGTTTGACCAAAATATTGCAAATGGTGATATTGGCACCTCTTCCTATGTCACGTCATCAAATGGTGATAGGCGCGTTTTGATTTTGGGAGCTGCAAATACTGACACGGACGAATATGATGAGCACGTTGTCATACATGAATGGGGTCATTATTTTGAAGATCAATTATCTCGTTCTGATTCCATAGGCGGCCCACATAGTCTAGGGGACCGTCTTGATCCTCGTGTCGCCTTAGGCGAGGGGTTTGGCAATGCATTATCCGGCATGTTGACAGATGATCCTTTTTATCGGGATAGTTTTGGATCAGGCCAAGCGTCTGGGTTTCAAATTAATGTTGAATCAAATAATTACTTTAATGAAGGATGGTTCAATGAAGGCTCGGTTCAGAGCATTTTGTACGATATATACGATACGGATGATGATGGTTCCGATACGATTTCTGCTGGCTTAGAGCCCATTTATAATGTCTTGACCAGTCCCTCTTATACAGGAACTGATTTTTTCACGACTATATTTACGTTTCTAGATGAATATCGGGCGAATAATCCCGCTGATGTGTCGGCCGTAAATGCCTTAACAACAACGCAATCTATAAGCGGAACCAATGTTGAAGCAACGGATGAAACGAATACGGGGAGCGTCTCAAATGCTTTACCTCTTTACCAAAGCATACCTGTAAACGGGACAGATACCGAGGTGTGCGTAACCACTACGGCAGGAACAACAAATAAGTTAGGGAATAGGGTTTATTTGACTTTCGATGTTACGTCTCCTGGTCTTCATACATTAAGGGCAACGAGAACCTCGGGCTCGTCATCAACAGATCCGGACTTTTTCGTTTTTCGATCTGGCACGCTTTTAGCAATTGGACAATCAGGTGCGCCGAATACTGAAACAGATCCGATCAATCTTACGACAGCAGGACAACATATTATTGATCTGTTCGATTTCAATGATGGTCAGGCCTGCTTTGACTTTAGAATTACACGCTAATGGAGATCACAATGAAACTTTCTTTAAAAACATTACTCGTTGCAATGGCTTTGCCACTGACTTTAGCCTCAGCGTGTTCTGCAGCTCAGAACTCGGCAAAACCCACTTTGCAAGTCACTTCGCCTTCTAGTAAAACAGTTAAGACCGCAAAGCATATCCAAAGAGTTAAAACGTCTTCGCATGGCCAATATTCAAAACCCGGTGCCGGGATTGAGTATAGCTATGATATGCCCAAAAACATTACGGCGGGCGAAACTGTTACGTTTCAACTTACACTGGATGAGACCTATAATACCGGGGATTTAAATGTTGGACTGACGTCGGATGGGGGCTTACAGATGTTTGCGACAAATACTCAATCTCGGTTTAATATGGGCGGCGTGACAAGCCATATCATCGATGTATCCTTTACCGCCCCTTCAAATGGACGGCATTATATTAATGTTCAAGCGATGGCAGATAGTGGAAATGGGCAGGTTATGCCGCGTATATTCTCTATTCCCATTCAGGTTGGCCCTGAACAGGCCATGAAGCCACATCAAAATATGACAAAGACGTCGTCAGGTGAGAACATTATCGTGATGGAAGCTCAGGAAGTTATTCAGTAGCCCCTAGCGAATAAGATAAAAGGCGGACCCATAGCCCGCCTTTTTATTACTGAGAGTTATTCTGCGGCAGCTTGAGTTAACGGAACGTCCAAGCGGCTTAACATTTCTTTTGGGATGATTTGCCAAAATTTACCGCGCTCAAGTTCCCATTCGCCCAGTAATTTCTTAGAAAACTCTGACCCTGTTTGCGCTGCATGTTTGCGGATAAGGTTCTTACAGTTTTCTTCATAGTGTTCTGAATCAAAGCGTTGCCATATAACACTGTCCGGATTGACGGCTTTTTCAAACATACCATCTTCGTCATAGACATAAGCCATGCCGCCCGTCATGCCCGCGCCAAAATTGTCGCCGACAGAACCAAGGATCACCGCAATACCGTTCGTCATATATTCGCAACCATTTGTGCCGCAGCCTTCGACAACAGTCAGCGCGCCTGAATTACGTACGCAAAATCTTTCGCCAGCCCGTCCCGCAGCCATCAAAGAGCCTCGAGTGGCGCCGTAAAGACAGGTATTGCCAATAATAGCGCTATCATGCCTTTCAATGGGTGTATGGCCTTGAGGTGATACAATGATCTCAGCCCCTGATAGGCCTTTACCCACATAATCATTCGCATCGCCATCAACAATAAGACGAAGACCGTGCATAGCAAAAGCGCCAAGGGATTGACCTGCCGAGCCGCGAAGACGAACGGTTAGTTGTCCGTCAGGAAGCCCTTTAGCCCCAAAGTTTTTGTAAATATGAGAACTTGTCCGTGTGCCGACGGCGCGATGTGTATTTTGCACCGAATAGGTAAGGTTCGTTTTCTCACCTCTTTCAAAGAGTTGCTTCGCATCGACAATAATTTGTGTATCCAGAGTATCGGGAACCTCAATTCTGACATGGCGCGTATCTTCAACAAGTGCATTATCGACGCGGGCGAGAATTGGGTTGAGATCAAGATCGTCAAGGTTTTCTGCTCCGCGAGAGACCTGGGTAAGAAGGTCGGTTCGCCCAATAATTTCATCCAGCGTTTCTACGCCCAATTCGGCTAAAATCTCGCGAACATCCTCTGCAATAAAAGTCATAAGGTTGATGACTTTCTCTGGCGTACCTGTGAATTTTTCACGCAAGCGGGGGTCTTGAACGCAAACCCCGACAGGGCAGGTGTTGGAATGGCATTGACGCACCATAATGCAGCCCATGGCCACGAGGCTAAGAGTACCGATGCCATATTCTTCTGCGCCCAATAGAGCGGCAATGACAATATCACGGCCTGTTTTCAATCCGCCATCCGTGCGCAAGGTTACTTTTGAACGCAGGTTATTGAGGGTTAAAACTTGATGAGCTTCAGAGAGGCCAAGTTCCCACGGGATGCCTGCATATTTAAGTGATGTATTGGGCGAGGCCCCTGTTCCGCCATTATGTCCTGCAATCAAGATTGTATCGGCTTTGGCTTTTGCAACACCGGCTGCGATTGTTCCAACGCCGGAAGAGGCAACGAGTTTTACCGCCACTCGCGCCGTAGGGTTAATTTGCTTAAGATCGTAGATAAGCTGGGCTAAATCTTCGATAGAATAAATATCGTGATGGGGCGGCGGAGAAATTAAGCTCACACCGGGTGTCGCATTTCTAAATTTGGCGATCATGTCTGTGACTTTAAAGCCGGGGAGCTGCCCGCCTTCACCGGGCTTTGCACCCTGCGCGACTTTGATTTCAATTTCGCGGCATTGGTTTAGATATTCGGCGTTAACGCCAAAGCGTCCCGACGCAATCTGCTTAACCGCAGAATTGGGATTATCTCCATTGGGAAGAGGCGTGTAACGCGCGCGGTCTTCACCGCCTTCGCCTGATACTGACTTTGCGCCAATGCGGTTCATAGCGATATTCAGCGTCCCATGAGCTTCGGGGGATAAAGCGCCAAGTGACATGCCCGGCGTGCAAAAGCGGCGGCGGATTTCATTGACGGACTGTACGCGCCGTAAGGGGAGCGGTTTTCCCGCGGGCTTAATATCGAGCAGATCTCTGACCTGGATTGGCTTGGCTGAATTTACGACTTTGGCGTAACGTTTATAAAGTTCATAATCCTCAGATCCGACCGCTTCTTGCAGCATATGAATCATCTCTGCTTGATAGGCATGGCGCTCGCCCTTGGCGCGCACACGGTATAAGCCGCCAACAGGTAGGTGAACCACGGCGCTATCATAAGCTCTTTCATGAGCGTCTAAAGCTTTGCTTTCCAGACCCGCTAAACCAATGCCGGAAACACGGCTTGTCATACCGGGGAAATTCTCACCCACGAGCGCACGGGAGAGCCCCAAGGCTTCAAAATTATTACCCCCGCGATAAGACGAAATGACGGAAATACCCATTTTTGAGATGATCTTTAAAAGACCCGCTTCAATAGCCTTTTTATATTGGGAAATAGCTTTGTCACGGCTCATATCCAATAGGTTACGGCTGACCCGTTCTGACAGGCTGTCCTCAGCCATATAGGCGTTAACGCAAGTGGCTCCGGCGCCGATGAGAACGGCAAAATAATGTGTATCTAAACATTCAGCAGAGCGGACAAGAATAGAACATGATGACCGCAGACCTTGATTGACGAGGTGTGTCTGGATGGCACCAACGCATAAAATTATTGGGGCGGCAACTTTCTTAGGTCCGACAAATTCATCTGTCAGAACAATATTTTCAACCCCGGCCCGAACGGCCTCCTCGGCTTCGTCCTTTATTCTGGCCAGTGTATTTTTTAAGCTGCGACCGGCGGAATTATTCGCGGCAATGGTCGCCACATCAAATGTGCAATCAATGACACGAGTTTTCTCCGGGCCAAGCATTTTCATAAACCGCGTTAGCATTCCGCTTGTCATGACAGGGCTATCCAAAACAAGCATTTCCGTTGTTTGAGAACTGTCTTCGGCCAAAATATTTCGTAGATTTCTAAACCGTGTTTTTAGACCCATAACGCGGGTTTCGCGTAAAGGATCAATGGGTGGATTAGTCACTTGGCTAAAATTTTGCCGGAAAAAATGAGAGAGCGGGCGGTAAATATCCGATAAAACAGCAAGCGGCGTATCATCACCCATAGACCCCACAGTTTCTTTTCCCAGTTCTGCCATAGGCGAGAGAATTAATTCGAGATCTTCGTGGGTTTGCCCGCAAGACATCTGACGTCTGGTTAAATTTTCGCCTGATAATGTTGGTTTGGCTTCCGGTCCGGATAATTTTTCGTCTAGATTAACGACTTTTTTAAGCCATTTTTTATAAGGCCGTTTTTCTGACATGGCGTCCAATATTTGACGGGAGTCATAAAATTTGCCGTCTTCCAGATCGACGGCGATCATACGCCCCGGTTTTAACGCGCCTTTACGAACAATGTCTTTTTCGTCCATCGGACACATACCTGTTTCCGATCCCACAGCTATGATGCCGTCTTGGGAAATCGCGTAACGCATGGGTCTGAGGCCGTTGCGGTCAAGTCCGGCAATACACCAACGCCCATCATAGGCAGCTATCGCAGCGGGGCCATCCCAAGGTTCCATGACGCCATTACAATATTCGTACAGGGCGCGCCATTTTTCCGGCATGAGGTCCCCGCGCTTTGAATAAGCTTCGGGAATAAGCAGGGTTTTTGCAAAAGGCGCGGGCCGGCCGGCGCGCACCAAAAGCTCAAAGACTGAGTCTAAGGCAGCGGAATCAGAACTACCTTTTTGAATGATTGGTTTTACGTCACCCGCGCGTTCACCAAAGGCAGCACTGGCCATTTTAATTTCATGGCTTTTCATGTGATTGGCATTAGCCTTTAGTGTATTGATCTCGCCATTATGGGCTAGCATACGGAAGGGTTGGGCCAGCCACCATTGCGGGAAAGTATTGGTTGAATAACGTTGGTGATAAATCGCCGCTCGGGAAATAAACCGTTCATCACACAGATCAGGATAAAAATTATCAATGTCCTCGGCAAGGAACATGCCTTTATAAATAATTGTTTGAACGGAAAGCGAGCAGGCATAAAAGCTTGGAATAGCGGCGTCTATAGCGCGCTTCTCAATACGGCGGCGAATGATATAAAGCTCTCGTTCTAATGTATTTCCTTTACGGCCTTGCGGGTCGCGGAACATAACCTGTTCGATAGACGGACGTGTGGCTTTGGCCTTATCGCCAATGACGTTGATATCGATGGGAACTTGTCGCCACCCATAAATATAAAACCCTTCTTTTAAGAGCTCTGTTTCGACAATGGTGCGGGCGGCTTCTTGCGCGCCGAAATCTGTTCGGGGTAGGAAGAACATACCGACAGCGATTTTGGCGGCGGTCGGTTTATGACCTGTGCGCTCGACTTGGGCGCGGAAAAATTCTTGGGGAATATCAAGACGGATACCGGCCCCGTCCCCCGTTTTACCATCGGCATCAACGGCGCCGCGATGCCAGACATTCTTAAGCGCCTGAATGGACATTTCAACGACGTCCCGCCGCGCTGTGCCGTCAATAGACGCGACAAGACCCACGCCGCAAGAGCTATGCTCATGCGCCGGATCATAGGCATTAGCCTCAATCAATTTGTCACGATTGGATTCATATGTAGTGAGCCAGTTACTCATCGTTTTGTCCTTGATCATTTCCTTGCGCTACGCCTGACATAACCTCTTCTGCCGTAAAGCGGGGGCGGTCACCTTCCAGAGCGTAATAATTAGGTTTTCGGTCGATAAAATATTCTTTCCCGAGCGGTAGCTCAGGCGGTGTATCTAGCGTGCCAACGGAAACAGAATAAAATTCCGATCCCTTCAGATTATAAAAGAGGGCCGTCCCGCAGATGCTACAAAATCCGCGTTGGGCCCACGCGGAACTGTCATACCAGCTTAAAGTTTTACAGGATGTAATTGTGATGCCATCATGACAACTCATCCCAAAATAGGACCCTCCGCCTGTTATTCTGCGGCACATGTCACAATGACATGTTTCAATAGAGTCGGCCCTGGGTGCTTCAAAGGTAACACTCTTGCACTCGCAATGTCCTTTGAGCATAGACATTATTCCGCCGCCTCTTTTGCATCCGCCGCCATTTGAGCTTTCAGATATTTATGCATGTGGGCGGCGGCGTCCCGGCCTTCGCGAATAGCCCAGACTACGAGGCTGGCTCCGCGCACAATATCACCCGCTGCATAAACGCCCGGCAGGTTGGTTTCAAAGGTGAGGGGGTTAACCCGCAATGTGCCCCAACGGGTAACTGTGAGGTCATCCGACATGTTTTTCATATTTTCAGGCGAAAAGCCAAGCGCTTTGATAACAAGGTCGGCTTTGACGTCAAAATCAGCATTGGCAATTGGCTCAACACTTTCGCGGCCAGACGCGTCTTTTTTGCCAAGGCGCATTTTATCCGCTCTGACGGAGCTAACGCTGCCGCCATCATCTGTGATAGATTTCGGTGCGGCAAGCCATTCAAAGTGAATACCTTCTTCTTGGGCGTTGGCGGTCTCGCGTGCAGAGCCGGGCATATTGGCTTGGTCACGACGGTAAAGGCATGTCACGGATTTAGCGCCTTGGCGCATGGCTGTACGTACACAGTCCATGGCGGTATCACCGCCGCCAATGACGACAACGTCTTTATTCTCGGCTGTTATCTCTTTAATTTTATCTCCAAGCCCGCGCTTATTGGAGTTAATCAAAAATGGTAGGGCAGGGGTTACGCCTTTGGCATCTGATCCGGGACATTCCAAATCACGTGCCTTATAGACGCCTGTGGCGATGAGGAGCGCTTGGTGTTTCTGACGTAATTTATCAAAGGTTATATCTACGCCGACATCACAGCCCAAAACAAATTTAATGCCGCCTTCTTCGAGGCGTTTGGTACGGCGAAGCACAATTTCCTTATCGAGTTTAAAATTAGGAATGCCGTAAATTAACAAGCCTCCGGCCCGGTCGTGACGGTCATAAATAGTAACTTGCCAGCCTTGCAGGCGTAATTCTTCAGCTGCTGCGAGGCCCGCTGGACCAGCGCCAATAATTCCGACAGATAAAGGCAGCTCTTTGCGCGGTTTGATCGGCTCGATCCAGCCTTCTTTCCAAGCTGTATCGGTTAAGTAACGCTCGACTGAACCGATAGTCACCGTGCCGTGGCCTGATTGTTCAATCACGCATGACCCTTCACAAAGCCGATCTTGCGGACAAATACGGCCACAAATTTCGGGCATTGAATTTGTCGCGGCTGACAGGCGGTAAGCGTCTTCAATGCGGCCTTCTGCCGTAAGTTTGAGCCAGTCAGGTATATTATTTTCCAGCGGGCAATGGTTTTGACAGAATGGAACACCGCACTGGGAACAGCGCGAGGCCTGTTCTTCGGCCTTAGCGTCTATGTAGTCGCCATAAATTTCAAGAAAATCGTCTTTGCGGGTCGTAGCATCGCGTTTCTCGGGCATATCCCGATCTGTTTCGACGAATTGTAACATTTTATTGGGCATTATTTTACTCGATTGTGCGCCTAAAGCTTTAGAGCGATGTGCTATAGAGATATTACGTTAACAATGCAAGATGCGACAATTTATCAATTTAGGATAAAAAAAATAAAATATATGCATATAACATATTGAAATATAACATTAAAATGCAAATGGACTCAAATATTATATAGATTGAATTATTACAAAAATATAAAATATAAGATTTAAGCTTCATTTGAAGTTTTGGGGCTGCCCGGCAGAAAGTAAATAAAGCAGTAACCGTTTCGCTTTAGTTTCTAGCCTATGTCTTGGTTTCATCTTGTTATTTTAGCCCTTATTCAGGGTCTTGCCGAATTTTTACCTATTTCCAGTTCTGCGCATCTCATCCTTGCGCCGCAATTATTAGGCTGGCCCGAAGATCAAGGGGTTTTAATCGATGTTATGGCGCATTTCGGTACGCTTTTCGCTGTTATCGCTTATTTTCGTAAAGACGTCTCGGCGATAATCACGGGATTTTTTGACCTTCTTAAGCGCAAACTCAATAAAAATTCGGCTCTGGCGCTTAATCTGATTATCGCCACACCTCCAGCGCTTGTCTTTGGTTTTGTTCTGGCAGCAGGCGGTTTTGATGAGGTTTTACGCTCGCCGTTGATCATTGCAGCTACAACCATCATTTTCGGTATTTTATTGTGGATCTCAGATTTAAAAGGCCAAGAGGTTTATACAACCGAAGACTTGACCTGGAAGCGCGCCTCTATTTTGGGAGTGGCTCAAGCCCTCGCGCTTATTCCCGGAACGTCACGTTCTGGGATTACAATGACGGCGGCTCGTTTTATGGGCATGACACGCGTGGAAAGCGCGCGGTTTTCGATGCTCATGAGCCTTCCGATTATAGGGGCTGGAGGTCTTTATGTTTTATTGAAACTTATAAAGGCTGAAGATGCAGGAGCGAGCCTAAGTGATGGGCTCATCGTAGCTTTTCTCTCATTTTTGTCCGCCTATGCCTGTATTGCGCTTTTTATGAAATGGGTCAGTAAAATCGGATTTTTCCCCTTTATGGTGTACCGCCTTCTCTTAGGGGCCGGTTTATTGCTATGGATTTTTTACGGCGTTTCATAGGATGGGCTGATTTTCTGTGTTAACTGTAATGTTTGCTAGACAGAAGAATAAACTCTCTTTTAGAGGGCTGGCACATGAAAGTTTGTCGAAGGTCTCACGGTTGAAATTTAAACTTGTTTTTACCGTATTCTGGTTCTTCCTATGGGCTAGCTCTAGCGCGGCTAATGGTGCTGGCCAAATGCGCGTTCCGGGTGCAGATATAGTAGAGTTGGATAAACGTGCCAGCCAACTCATGCAGCAGCTTGAGATGGTAGGGCTTTCCCTCGCCGTAGTTGAAGATGGCGAAATTACTTTCTCCAAAGGCTATGGTGAAGTGGAACGTGATAGTAATGAGTTGGTCAATGCCGATACCGTGTTTCGCTGGGCTTCTGTCTCCAAAGGCGTAGCGGCAGCTACGATATTGTCTTTACAAGCAGATGGTCATTTCGAACTTGCCGAACCTGCCACGCAACATGCGCAATCCCTCAAATTACCGCCAAATGAAATTGATGTTTCAATTGAGGATATTTTATCTCACCGCGTTGGGATTGTTCGTAATGCCTATGATAGACGTATCGAAGATGGCCAAGCCGCAAAACGTGTTCGCGGTGCATTAGAAAATTTGAAATATTTATGCGAGCCCGGAACTTGTCATACCTATCAAAATGTCGCCTTTGATGCCTCGGCCGAGATCATTGAGGGTATTACAGGGCTACCTTATAAGTCCGTGGTGCAAGAGCGTATTTTTGCCCCCCTAGACATGGATACTGCGAGTGTGACCTTAGCGGGTCTTAAACGCTCTAAAAGTTGGGCCCGACCACATGGTCGTCACGGTTCGCGTATTAGCCGCGTAAAAGAAAATTATTACCGTGTTCCCGCTGCGGCGGGTATAAATTCATCTGTCAAAGATTTGGCGAAATGGATGATCGCGCAAATGCCTGTTCCTGCCGAAGCAGACATTCTTGCAGGCGCGCCGGATCTACCGGATCTTAAGATAGCTGACATAGAGTTGAGCGATAAGCGCAGTGATATAGAATTGATTGCGATGGCCTCAATAGAGCAAGATATCGCTGAGAAATATTCAGCCGAACAGATAGCAAACTTGCCCCTTATTTCACACGATATCATTGAGCAGATGCAAAAGCCGCGTGTGGACACGCCGCGCGAGAGACGGTTTATGCGCCGCAAATATAGGGCGCTAACCAATGCGCAATATGGTTTGGGGTGGCGGGTCTATGATTATGCGGGGCACCGTGTGATAGGGCACCGCGGCGGCGTTCAAGGTTACCGAGCTCTTGTACTCTTTGATCCTGAAAAACGCTCAGGTATCGCTATGATGTGGAATAGTCCGCATTCGCGTCCTATCGGTTTGCAGCTTGAATTTATGGATCAGATTTACGGTTTACCCAAACGCGACTGGTTGCGATTGAACCGGAAAATTTAGACTCTTCATCACCCCTAATACCTGTCTTAAAAATAATTAGGAGAGAGCCGATTCTTTAGGCTATAAGGTCGTGTGAGCGTCGATCCCAATATCAAAACACAACCGCCTAAATTAATGCGTGCGATCCGCAAAGCCATGGCCGGAACGGAGTCTGTTCAAGAGCGTCTTGATGACTTCGTTGCAGCAATATCGACCGCTATGCGCGTCAAGGTAGCCTCGATTTACCTCCAGCGCGCTGGAAAAGATTTAGAGTTATCGGCCACAAAGGGTCTTAAAAAATCCGCCGTTCATAAAACACGCCTGAAACCAGGCGAGGGCTTGGTTGGGCATGTGGCCTTAACAGCACGGCCTCTTAATCTTGCAGACGCGCCTTCTCACCCGCTCTTTTCATACCGACCTGAAACGGGGGAAGACCCATTTAAGTCTTTTCTTGGCGTGCCTATTTTGCGGGGCGGCCGCACGCTTGGCGTTCTGGTTGTGCAGTCTGAAGACGCGCGCAGTTTCAATGAAGAGGAAGTGGAAGACTTGCTGACTGTAGCTATGGTCTTGGCCGAAATAATTATTGATGATGAACGCATTGGCGGTAAAAAAGCGGCCCTGAAAGGGATTACCCTCGCTCCGGTCAAACCGGAAACGATCACCGGTAAAGCTTTTGCGGATGGATTGGTTGAAGGCCATGCCTATTTGCATCTACCGCCTGTGGCGCCGGCTAATTTGCTCTCGGATAATATTGCAGCCGAGGAAATCCGGCTTGAGGAAGGTATCGCCAAATTACGGGCCTCCGTCGATGCTTTGGTGGCTGGAGAGACAGCGGCGCTCTCGCGAGCGAGTAAAGAAATTTACGAGACCTACCGTATGTTCGCCTATGACCGCAAATGGGTAGGGCGTCTTCGTGAGGCCGTGCATTCAGGCCTGACATCCGAAGCAGCCGTGGAGCGGGTACGTAATGAGCACCGCGCGCGCTTAATGAAATCACGAGATCCCTATTTGCGTGCAAGACTGCATGATCTTGAAGATCTAGCCAATCGCTTGATACGGGCGTTGTCTGGTGAGGCCTTAGGGCTTGGTAATAAAAATATATCTAATGACGCTATTATTTTTGCACGAGAAATCGGCCCCGCTGAACTGCTTGATTATGATCGCAAAAAACTGCGCGGTATCGTTTTGGAGGAAGGCTCGGCTTCTTCCCATACAGCGATCATCTGTCGTGCGATTGGCATTCCGCTCATTGGCCGCGCGGAAGGCGTTTTAGATAAGATCGAAGTCGGCGACCCTGTTCTTGTCGATGGTGAAAAGGGTAGTGTTTATATTCGTCCTCTAGCAACCCAAATCTCCGGATTTAAATTAAGAATGAATATTCGCGGGGAAATGAACCGTACTTATGAGGCGCAAAAGTTTACGCCTGCGATTACGTTGGACGGCCAGCTAGTGTCCCTCCAACTTAATGCCGGGCTGTTAGTTGATCTACCACAGCTTGATCAAGCGGGCGCGGACGGGATTGGACTTTTCCGCACAGAATTTCAATTCATGGTCAGCGAATTTATGCCGCGCCTGAAAGAGCAAACAGAACTTTATCGTAAAGCCATAGAAGCTGCAGGGGACCGGCCAGTGACCTTTCGTACGCTCGATTTGGGTGGCGATAAAATTCTGCCTTATATCGACCCTGTTCCTGAGGAAAACCCGGCTATTGGATGGCGCGCTATTCGCATCGCGCTCGATAGGCCCGGTCTTATGCGCTATCAGCTGCGCGCGCTTGTCGCCGCCGGAGCCGGTCGCCATTTACGCGTGATGTTCCCGATGGTGACAACGGTTGATGAATTTATCGCCGCCCGCGCCCTTTTTGACCGCGAAGTCGCGCGCGCGCAAAAACTAGGCGAAGAGCTGCCCAAGAAGATCGAGGTTGGCGTAATGCTCGAAACGCCGTCACTGGCGTGGCAGATTAACGCGGTTTGTGATCATGCTGATTTCGTCAGCGTTGGGGCTAATGATCTTATGCAGTTCTTCTTTGCCGCTGACCGCGATAATGCTCGTGTGTCCGACCGTTATGATCCGCTCCACCCCGCCGCGATTTCCATTATGAAATTTGTTGCTGATGGATGTAAGCGTAATGGAAAGTCTGTGTCCGTATGCGGCGAAATTGCAGGCCGACCGCTTGAAGCTCTGGCTCTTATCGCGATGGGCTATACGTCTTTGTCTATGCCCGTCACAGGCATTGGGCCTGTTAAATCAGCTATTCTCAAGCTGGATTCTGGTAAGCTGCGAGCCAAGATGGAACCCCATGTGAATATCAATTCCCGTCTCTCGACATTACGCGATATCGTCCGTAAGTTTTGTCTGGAAGAGGGTATTCCGATTTAG
>CAZNWH010000052.1:0-15762 GCA_964576765.1 uncultured Hellea sp. | reverse complement strand
CTCAACCCTTCAATGTTAGCCTTTAACTTTCTGATTTGTTTACCCTTTTAAGAGTAATGCGCAATTTAAACACGTCCTACCCACCTTAAACCCTAAGCGGAGGACAATGACGCGTGGCTAAACGTTTTCAGAGTTACGACGCCCAAGCTTTTGACTCAACGGCGCGGCTGTTATGCCGTGCAAAACAATGCTCAACAGAACTGTAGCAGCCACAACCGTTTGAACAAATTCGGCTTGCATCACCTTTAAATCTTCAACGATGAGTAAAGCGAATAGGAGCGAAGCAAGTCCGCGCGGGCCAAACCACCCTATAAAGGCAATTTCCGGCAGACGTAAACCTGATCCCATCATGGACATTGCTACTGGCACCATTCGAACAAGTGTCAGGCATAAAAATGCGTAGATAAACATATCCGGGGTAAAGTGGGTCATAGCTTCAGGCAGAATAAGAGCACCGAACAAGAAGAACGTTAGATAAGAGAGAAATTGACTTTCGGTCTCGGTAAATTCATGCAAAAATTTTGAATAATTAACATGCAGATTGCCATAGGTTAGGCCAGAAAAAAAGGCCGCGATAAAGCCATTTCCGTGAAAAATTTCTGCGACGGCAAAAGCAAGAATAGCTAGAGCTATAGCCGCCACACCCTGAAACTCTGATGTCATCCAATCATTTTTAGCAGCAAACGCAATTAAATGACCACCACACCAACCGACAGCAATCCCTGCAACAGGACCGATAATTAATTGTAGACTTAGGAAAATAATCCAACTTTCTTCCCCCGATTGATGAACCAAATTCAAAAAGCAAGCAAAGAAAAGTACCGCGGGCAGAGCAATACCGTCATTCAACCCGCTTTCAACATTCAATCCTTGGCGAATCTTTAGGGGGACTGTTTTATTAGCTAAAACTGATGCCCCCAAAGCGGCATCTGTCGGGGCCAGAATTGCGGCAATCAGAGCCGCTTGGAACCATCCTATCCCTGGGAAAATTATGAAACCAACAATAGCGCCCATAAGAATTATCAATGGTAACGCAATGAATAAAAGCCGTACGGGAATGGCTTTCATTTTCTTAAGGTTATCAACTGAAATTTGAGAGGCCTCAGCGGCAAGTACAAGAATAAGGGTTAACTCAGCAAGCAAGTGAAGGCCGTCATGATTATAAGACAGTCCCGCTTTTTCCAGTAGTAGTTGTGACAAAGCTAAGCCTGCCACAGTAAACAAAATAGGCGGAGTTAAAAAGCTGCCTTCTATGCGCTTAGACACAAGCGCAAAGGTAAAAAATACAGCTCCAAAAATTAGAAATAAGCTTAAGGTCATGAAAATCTATTCAACTCTCACCTTTAAAAAAAAAGTTAAGACAAATAAATCACTCCCAGCAAGAGTAATTGATGTCATTACATTCTCCAGAAATGATAGAGCTTCAATGAAGATTACTTCATTGAAGCACATCTTGTATAGATCATAGTGAAGGTATCAGCATAGCTCTAAATCATCATTATAGCGTACCGCCGCTCCATAGAACGGAATAAGCTTCGCAATGAACAAGAACAGTCGAAAATTGTGAAATATGCGTACCAGCCGAAATTTCATATTCTTGGCCGCCTTTATTCGTCTTTAAAACACCACCATTACGTTGAATCAGAGACCAATATCCTTTGCTTCTATTTTTTCTTGAAAAATGATTGAGCTTGACTTTGCGCCATCTATCGATCTTCCCTTGTGTGCAATGATAGGGCGCACCATCTGACATGGCTCATACGGTTTGTCTTTAATATTATTCGCAAGTTCGTAACCTCATATTTACCATAAATCCAATTCAAACGTCATTTATACCTACGATGTGTACCAAGATGATACGCTATTGATTTCGAAATATTCCTCTATGTTTACGAGATGTTTGTGGATTTCCTGTAAGAAAGTTGAAAATATTTAGGTGGAAACAGTAAATGGTTAATAAGAATAACACGGCGAAAAACCACCATGATGATATTATTCCACGAAAATCATCACGCGATGGTGATGAAAAACGCAGCTCAAATACTCGCCGCCGTACAGAACAATTAGATGCTTTTAGCGCCGCAATTCGTCCTGCTGAAAACAGGAAACGAACGGACCGCCGCCGGAAGAGAAAAACTGTCAAAAATATCGAAGTGCCACAAAAACAAACTAATATGAATGCCGTACGGTTTGCCTTGCGGGTATCAGATGTTTTTTGGATAGCTGCTATAATCACATTAGCCGTGTGGAATAGCTATATTGGAACGAATAATAGAGGTATAATAGCTCCCGCTGCGGCGGCCATATTAGGCATGAGTGTTTTCATCTCTATGTTGTTTGTTAATAAAGCACATCGGTTTGCCCCTGCTGAAACTCTTGGCCAACATATGCGAACCATATTTATCGCAGCGTTTAGTGCCCTTGGCCTATGGTTGACAATCGCTTTGATTACGCGCCCGGATACTTTCCTACCAGACGCCCTTGCCAAAGCGGGTTTAGGGGCGACAGCAGGCCTAATTATTCTGCATATATTATATCATACGCAAATTAAACGGCTACATATGCGGCGTGCTCTTGCTCCAACAATTGCAATGTTGGGCGCGACTGAATCAGCCCGGCGCATAATTGAAGAAAATGCCAAAACAAAAGAATTGAATATTTTAGCGATTTTTGACGAACGTTTGGTAAGAGCTCCTCACAATATCCATGGCGTTCCCGTCGTCGGGAAAATCAAGGACCTTATGGAATGGGATCAACTTCCATATATCAACCAGATTGTGGTCACCTTACCTAAAACTGCTCAGGCTCGTAAAAAAGAGTTTATTGAGCAGATTAGGCTTCTTCCTAACCGTATTGCCTTTGTTGTTGACGAGTTCGAAGACCTTAATCACGTGCAACAACGTCTTTCGCAAATCGCGGAAGTTGGAATGCTAGATATAGCCGGGAAACCAAAAAGTGGACGTCATACAGCTATCAAACGGGTCATGGACATTAGCATCGCATCACTAGCTTTAATTGGACTGTCTCCTATCCTTCTTATTATCGCGGTAATGATCAAAAAGGGTAGCCCAGGACCCATATTATTTAAACAACCGCGTCACGGCTTTAACAATCGCGTCTTCGATGTGTATAAATTCAGATCTATGCGTAATGATGCAGCCGACCTAGAAGCGGCACAACAAACCGTTGCGGGCGATAGCCGCATAACTAAAGTGGGACGTTTTATACGCAAGACCAGCATTGATGAATTACCACAGCTTATCAATGTGATCAGAGGCGAAATGTCACTTGTTGGCCCCCGCCCTCATGCTGTCGGCATGCGAACAGGCGAAGTTGAAAGTTACAAACTTGTCGAAGAATATGCACATCGTCATAAGGTCAAACCTGGCATGACCGGATGGGCGCAAATCAATGGATCCCGCGGTCCGCTTCATAGCGAAGCAGATGTTGAACGTCGCGTCAGGCTCGATATGGAATATATTGAACGTAGCGGAGCTATATTCGATCTTATGATTATGGTTAAGACCCTTCCCTGTCTTTTAGGGGATAGCGAGAATATAAGATAATGGGATTGCGGCGAATATATATTAACAAGGGCACGTCATGATAGGCCGATCCATGCTGGCTTATATTCCAGTAAATCTTGCCAATTTATTGGTGAGTTTCGGAACAATTGTGATCCTCACTAGGCTACTCGATAGCGAAGAATTCGGGCGTTACGCCCTAGCAATCGTCACAATGCACTTCACGCATATGGGGCTATTTACTTGGCTTGAAGCCGCGATGGCACGTTATCAAGCTCGGGCAGAAAGAGAGAATGACGTAAATTCGCATTTACGTACGATCTATAGCTACGCTGTTGCAACAGGCGCTGCAGGTTTATCTTTAATTATGGTCACGATCTGGGCTCTGCCTATTTCGTCGACGATGAAACTAATTCTAGCCGCAGCTATGACAACAACAACCCTACAGATATTTATAAATTTGGGTATGGAAGCTCATAAAGCCGCACACCGCATAAAACGCTTTAGTGTCACTTATTCGACGCAAACAATCTTTAGCTTTTCTCTTGGCATGTTATTAATTTTATTTACTCCTCTCAGAGAGCTCGCTCCCTTTATTGGAATATTTATAGGACTTATCCTCGCTCTGATTGTTGACGTTCCCTTTATGTTGAAACATATGAAAGGCGGTACAGTTCAGCCTCAAAAGGCAAAGCTATATTTTAGTTACGGCATGCCAATCTGTATATCTTTGCTACTCGCCTATGCTCTTAATTCAGCTGATATGTACATTATCGCTGGGCTCATGGGTGAAGCCTCGGCCGGACAATATAATGCCGGTTATAATTTAGCGAATAGAACGATAGAAATGATGTTCATATGGATATCAATGGCTGTCACCCCCATAGCTGTTACGCTTCTGGAAAAAGAAGGCCTAGAAAAATCAAGAGTTGTTATGAAAGATTACGGAGCGTCTTTATTATGGATTGCCATGCCTGCAGCCACCGGGATCGCACTAGTTTCTAAAGAATTTGGCTTTATTCTGGGCGATTCTGTCCGTGCTGAAGCCGTGACAGTTATGCCCTTAATTGCCTTTGCGGGTGTTTTAAACGGCCTTATTAGCTATTATGCCCAACGAGCCTTTATGTTATCAGGTAAGACAGGTATGTTTGTTTGGGCGATGGTTCCCCCCGTTATTATCAATATTGGACTTAATTTTTGGCTCATTCCTAAATTTGGTCTTATGGGTGCAGTTTACGCTACCATTTTTTCTTATACTTTGGGCTTCATATTCGCTATGATTGTCGGCCGTAGATATTACCCTCTCCCAGTACCCGTAAAAGCTTTTTTTGAAATCGCCATTGCCTGTATTGGAATGGCTTTTGTTGTTAAATTACTGCCTATCTCTGACACCCTACCCGACTTCATAGCCTTATCTATAAAAGCTCTTATTGGTGGATACATATACCTAGTAATTTCATTTACTATCAATGCAGCAAACTCGCGAACTCTTGTAACTGATTTTTTAAATAACCGACGACCGAAAGCTACAACGTCATGACCGTAAAGATCGCACATATTCATAGCCTGAACCAACCAAAACCTGAGCCCATTCTATCTGTACTCATTCCATTTTATAAAGATGACCCGACTGAGTTATTAAAATCTCTATTGTCCGAAACATTAGAGACCACTGGTGTCGAAATCCTTATCTATGATGATGGATCAGCAGATCCTGACCTTAATGCAAAAATATGTGCCATCGTAAAAGCTGCTCATAGCCGTGTCCAATTTCTAATTGCCGATAAAAATTCTGGCAGGTCAGCAGCCCGCAATGCTTTGAAACAAAACGCTAACGCAGATTGGGTTTTGTTCTTAGATGCAGATATGCGTCCCGTCTCCGATACTTTTTTACGGGATTATACAAAGCTCATTTCAACCCGTGTAGGCGATGTAATATTTGGAGGTTTTACGGTTCCAGAAAAAGCCGAAACACCCGATCAAGAATTGCACAGAGCCTTATCAGAAGTATCCGATTGTCTGACACTGGCAGCACGCCAAGCCGCTGGACCACAATTCGTCGCGTCCTCAAACTTATGTGTCCGCAAAGAGGTCCTCTTGGTTGAAGATTTCGATGATGGGTTTCAAGGATGGGGTTGGGAAGACAGTGAATGGGCTGCTCGCGTTGCTAAAAAATTCGAGCTAATACATGCCGACATACCTGCTTTACATTTGGGATTAGAAAGCACTGATACATTATTGCGGCGTTTCAAATCAAGCGGCCCCAATTATGTTCGCTTTACGGACAAACATCCCGACCTCGCAAAAACACTCAACCTTTTCCAGATTTCACAAAGATTACGTAAAGTTCCTGGGCAAAAGCTTATACGTCCTTTTTTAAAGCTCACAATCAAGCTGCAGCTGCTACCAATCAAAATTAGGCTCATGGCCTTAAAGATGTGGCGAGCCAGTTGGTATGCAGAAGCCTTCTCATGACAGTTATTTACCAACCGAACAAATCATTGCTAGCAAGGGTCAATAGACGACTTATGCCGCTAAGGCACAAGAAAAACCTATCCTTTAAATTAGACAAGCCTATCGTGAGCTTTACTTTCGATGATTGCCCAAAGTCAGTAATCCAAAATGCTCTTCCATCTATTGAACATAGAGGCTGGAGAGCCTCTCTCTACATGTCTATGGGACTATGCGATACAACTAATCATCTAGGACTACATATGTCTGAGGATGACGTTCTGGCCGCATATAAAAGTGGTCACGAGATTGCCGATCATACGTTCAACCATGTTGATGCCACCACCATAACGCCTCAGGCACTCGAAAAAGAAATCAATGAAAATCAAAATCGATTAAATGCCTTAGGCTTAGTACCTAGTAAAACATTTGCCTATCCCTACGGACAATTAAATGTCAGTGCAAAAAAATTAATAGAGAAAAGATTTATAGGTGCCCGCGGTATTACGGGACGAATACATACTCACTCCGTCGATTTAAATCAAATTAACTCCAATCGTCTTTATGCTGATGATTCATATACTGAACTTTTATCAGATATTTCCTCCCTCAAAACTACCCCAGGCTGGCTCACGATTTATACGCATGACGTGAGGGAAACTCCCAGCGCGTTTGGCTGCACGCCAGCTCAAATGGAAAACGTCTTGGAAGCTGTCAAAAACTGTGGTGCGAATGTTATGACCGTCGCCGATACGATTGAATTTTTGGAGAGTAAAAATGACAAATAGTTGGAAAGAAGGAGTTTCAATTGTCGTTCCGACATATAAACGACCCAATGGCATTAAAGGGGCCCTTGAAAGCCTTATAGGTCAAAGTGCGGCTGGACGATTAGTAGAAATTATTGTTTCCGATAATGATCCCCAAGCCAGTGCAAAAAACTTTGTACTAAACTTTGCAAAAACGTCTTCCATTGAAGTTATATATAAACACGTACCGGAACCAGGTGTTTCTAATGCCCGCAATGGTGCTTTAAGCATCGCTAGAGGACGTTTCATAGCCTTTCTTGACGATGATATGAAAGCTCTACCAGGATGGTTAGATGAGCTTGTTAAAGCATCCCTTAAATATAAAGCTGGTATAACTTTTGGGCCAGCTATTGCTATAATGCCAAACCGTGAAGACCCTTTAAACCCCTATATGGAGCCTTTTTTTTCCCGTATTGCTGATGCCCCAGAAGGTTATATTAGCAAATGTTTAGGTACAGGCGGATGCCTTCTTGATCTTTCATTATGTGATATGCCCACTCCTGTTTTTGATCCAATCCATAATGAAACGGGTGGTGAGGATGATGCTCTGTTCCACCACTTAACTGACAAAGGAACAAAAGTAGCTTGGGCTATTAAAGCAGAAAGTCACGAAATTGTCCCGACATCTAGAGCGACGCCTACCTATATGTGGAAACGTAATTTTGCTTTTGGACAAGGCCCCTCTCAAGAAGAAGCCGATAAGGGTTTATCAGGAACTATAGGAATTTTGAAGTGGATGATTGTAGGGCTCTTTCAATTTTTCGCATTTGCTCCCGCATGTTTGGTCTTAAAACTGTTAGGTCAATCATCTTATATTCATTTTCAGAACCGAACAGCCCAAGCTCTTGGAAAAATTTTTTGGTGGAGTAGTTTTAAACAAAAACTTTATGGCGTAAACTCGACAACAGGCGCTGCTTAGTTAATCACGTTTGATCGAGGATGGAATTATTTGCGTAAAATAATTTTCACGAGGTTTATTTCGCCAATATGGTTTTTCAAACGCAAATAACTTTGCCACAGTTGCAACAAAAATGACCCAACTAAAATCGTTTTGTTGAAGAACCGCGCTTTCAGACAATGAGAAAATGAAAAATACAGCCAAAACAAGAATAACCCAATAGGTTTCAACGCCTCCACGTGAAATTCTTTGAAATGCTAATATTGAAGCCCAAATAAACAGCATAGCAAAAATCAGTACACCAACAAACCCAACGGAAAGCCACGTTTCAATCCAGCCATTATGAGCCGTTGGAATACCCCATTGAAGCTGAAGCCTAACGTAATATGATGGCCCTAATTGCTCTAACCAGTAAACGCCATATCCAAAACCTAACCACGGTTTTTCTTTAATACTCCGCAGCAAAGCATCCCAAATATCTGTCCGGCCTGTTAGAGTTCTATCTTTACCAATTAACTCCAATAAAAATTCGGGAGCAACAGTCGCCATAACCGCAAAACCAGCCAGTCCCGTGATAAAGAAATATGCTACAGGAATTCTAAGTACTGGAAAGCGTCTAAACACCCTGAGGGTAAGAAAAAGACCAATTGCTACTACACAAGCTAAAAGAGCAGTTTTAGACGTAGAAAGTATAACTAAGCCAAAACATAATAGCCCCAATGGAAGCCAACACCAAACCCTATCTGGTCGCATTGCGAATGCGCACATCATAACCACAAGTGCGCGAGTCATTTGGGAACCTAAATAATTCTTTTGAACCCAAGGCCCTCGCCAGGCTCCAACGTGGAGCTCCGTATGTCTTGCACGTTCAGGATCTATAATACCGTGAAGTAAGGTGAATAACGCCAATACGCCAAAAACGAGAGCAAATCGTTGCACCATACCATTCCAATCATAACGAGCAGCAATTACAAGCCCGAATATTGTCGTCATCAACAAAGCTACAAATCGGCGCATAGTTATAGCTGGGTCGATTGACCACAACATGGAAATTCCACAAACCATAACGCATATGACAAGAAGTGGATTGAACACAGATATACGAATAAACTGAGGAAAACACCTTAACCCCAGCAGAGCTATACCAACATAAACGGGGTACCACATTAGCCGCGCCATCGGAAAGTCGCGCTCAAAATCATTTAAATCTGTAAAGAGGATTCCGTTTATTGCTCCCGTAAAATAGAGCATTAGAATAAAATAGATCGTATTTTCAATACCAGAAAACAAATATCCAAGCGCGTATTTACGTTGGATTACACTACCGTTTAAATGAATTGTACTGACCATCAGGTCTAATGCCTAACTCTGTTGCGTAATAACTAACTCTGTTGCATGGGGTCAATTGGAGCCACTGACATTTCATCAATTGATCCCGCCTGAATTTTCCCAGAAAGGTAAGGGTTTTGCTTCATGTCTAAAGCCGCATTGCCATCAATATAACCGGTCCCTTGATATTGGCCTTCTACATATTGACTTGGAATAGCTTCATTTGGCGCTTGATAAGATTGTTGCATATTAGGTTGAGCATAGTCTTGATTGCCCCCCCCCTGATCATAAGAGCTTAGAGCATAAGGGTCCTGCGCATATTGGGCAACAGTTCCTGCGACCTGCTCACCCACAGCTTGGGCATGTTGCGGAGCATAACCATCTGAATATCCTTGGGTCGGATACGTTTCAGTATAATTTCCTTCTCCGTAATACTCTTGATAACCGGCTTGAGCATATTCTTGACCTTCATAAGTTGCAGCTGCAGGCTGTACAGCTGGCATATATGGTTCAGCAGCAGGCGCCATAGGGGCAACAGGTTCCGGAATTTGATGCCCCATCCCGGCATATCCAGCCAAAGCAGCGCTCGTTCTCGGTCCAGGGTTTGCATAAAGCTTAGGATCAAGAAAGACTTTCAGTAAAGCCAGCATAAATAGCGTGAACCCCCAGGCAATAGTCGCCAAAGCAAACATAACCAACCGCATATTACGCCCTTTATTAGGATATTTTGCATAAGAAATGATGCGAATATTTTCGCTATTAGCCTCAGCTTGTTCTTGATTGATCAAAGCCTCTTGTTCTTTAGAATTATACGTATCCAGCCGTGTTGAGAGCGTATCTCTTTCTCTTAATAAATTTTGAAAGTTTGGGTTAAGAGCGGTCAGTCGCCTTACTTTGGAGTCTGCTCCGTCAAGCTGTCGCTGCAAAGTAAATTCTTTTTCGCGGTAGCTATCAGCCGTAGCTTGAAGCGTATTGCGACGCGTTAATAGAGCTTGATGAACAGGATTAGGACCAACACGTCTACCTCCCGCAGCTTTTCCGCCACTAGCACTAAGCAAATTTCTAAGCTCTTGAAGCTCGACCTCTTTTTGTCTTACAGGATTACTGGTCGGTAAATATCTTGCGAGCAACTGTTTTAGTTCCAATTCAGTCTGGGCAAGACGCTGCGAAGCACGGTCATCAACATAAAGGTCAATTCTTTGATCGGTACCGCGAAGTTGTCCTTCAACTGTTGACAGAGCTGTTTCTGTTTCTGCAATTTGAGCTCTTAGTAAATTTAGAGAAGCGCGCAGTTCCTCAGTTCGTTCTCGTGCGCCATCCTGCTCAGATGTAAAATCAGAGATGTTATTCTTACTCAAAAAATTAGCTATGGCTCGTTCATTCGCTGATAACTGCTCTTGAGTCGCTCTTCGTCTTTCCGTAATGATGTCACCAGAACCTTCTACAAAGATTTGACGCCGATATGACATATAAGCGTCAATAAACGCATTCAATGTTCTAACCGCTACATCTGGGCTTTCGTGTTTATATACCAAATCGACGACTGAAGATTTAGGTCGCGGGATAACTACGAATGCATTATCAACAGTTTTCCTAAGTTCCATATATGCTTCTTGGCGCGCTTTTTCTGATTTGGCACTCGCGATTTTAGAAAATGCTTCTTTGTCAAATAGCACTTTATCAGCTTGGGTCGCAGTCATTTCCCCAATGACCTGGTCAATAATTTCAGAATTTTTGATAATGCCAACTTCATTTAAAACTATTGTATCTGGCGTTAGCTGCAATCCCGCTTGATTAGTTTGCCCTGTAGCTGACTGATAAACATACTCATCGCCTAACTGGACTAATATACGACCTTCTCCAGTATAAACACGTTTAAAGTCTTTAGTTAAAACCCAAGCCGCAATCATACCTATTAACAACATCGGAAGAAGCCAACGCAATTGACGTCCAAAAGATTTAAACATTTCAGACAAACGAATATTTGGCATCCCATTCGCGTAATCCCCAACGGTCAAGTCGCCAACTCCTGAAGCATAACTAGCGGTCGAATTTGGTTGATTTGGAAAGTCCCCTCCACCCACATTTCGATTACGTCGGCGCAATATAGCCATGAATTTCCCTCATTAACGAATCTGTTAACGCACAAGACCTCTTAAAATTTAACAATTCCTTATCCATTCTTGTTAACACTTGAAAAAAGTCGAAAAACATCTGCTCTGAAGGCGATTTCATGAAAAAACATATTAAATCATCTATATTATCAGTAATTATGGGGCTTTCCGCCGCTACATTCATGGGTGATTCAACCGCATTTGCTCAGAATCGCTATGTAGGACCGAATCAAAATTACGTTCTTCCCATTAACCATAACTCTCATTTTAGGGCCGCAAATGTTAGGCCAAACCAAAATTTCGTACATCATGTTAACCATAATCCTCGTTTTGGTACTCAAAGATTTTACGGAAACTCTATCAAACCAAAAAAATATGACGGAATTTTAGCGCGACTACGTGATCAAAGACACATCTCCTATCAAGTTCCCCCTCCCCCGCCTGGACTTGGCATGTTCCAACGCTGGGTCAATTGGGAACCAGAATATACGCTATCACCGGGCGACCAGCTTGATATAGTTGTTTCGAGTGCACCTGAACTTTCCCGCACTTTGACAGTCGGTCCAGATGGCCGGGTTGTTATGCCAATGAGTCAGCCTATTATGGCGGCGGGCCGGACTTTCACGCAAGTACAAGATGAGCTTTCAGCTGAACTTGCAAAACAATTACGCGATCCAACTATTGCTGTAACACCGCGCGCCTATGCTCCCGAACAAATCTATGTTGGAGGACAAGTAGGACAACCTGGCACCTATACAATGCCAAATAGAATTGGAGCTTTAGAAGCTATTCTGATGGCAGGCGGTATGCGGCCCACGGCTAGGGCCCGTAGAGTCGCCGTTCTCAGACGCGCACCTAATGGCAGAATGATGATGCGGACGGTAAATATCCGCAATGGCCTTCTCAATATACGGGAATATGATGATAATATGCAGCTTCGTCGTGGCGATATTATCTTTGTTCCTCAATCAAATATCGCCGAAATCGGAACATGGGTACAAAACTTTAGAAATGCATTGCCTGTCGATTTCAACTTAAGCTACCAGTTCGGTAGTAATAATGGCGGCACAACAGTTTTAACGCCTTAAGACTGTCTAAGCAGATCAAAAAGGGAATTAAAGCGGTTTAAATTAGCTCTTAAGCCGCTGTTTGCTTTTCAGCTTCAACTAAATCACGGTTTTCTGTCAACCAACCGCGTGCAGCTCTTTGAGCCAAGGTTAAATCCTCAACACTCATTTCTGCTTTAATTTCATCACGATAAGCTTTTGCCGGAACTGACCCCATCATTGCAGCAAGGTTAAACCACTTATGGGCTTCGACATAATCGACGCCGCGGTCTTCCAGCTCCGTAGAATACATCAACCCTAATCGGAATAAATCTTCTGCTTTTGCACCAGCCACAATCGCAGCCTCCGCTTCATTTACTTCTACTTCAGTAAAGGCCATGGCCTCCCCCTATGTTCACCTAACACCTTCGGTAGCTCTTGCTTTCGAAGTTAAGAGCTGGGCGAAAATTAGCTTCGTCCTCAGCGCTTAAAATGAAATCTGACGGATGCAGATAAATATAAGGTTAAAATCAATAAAGGTTAATCAAGCTTTATTAGTCTTAATTTAAGTAAATACAAGTTACTTATTGATTTATACATAATTAAAATAAGATTACATGTTTTTTTATACTTACTCGCACAAAGTAATAACAAAATGGCACCTAAGTAAATCCAAAAAGTATTTACCTGAAATAGGTGATTATTTTTTCAGAAAATTTGAATTTTTATTTAAATTTCTCGATTTGGCACATAAGAGACTAACAAATACAGTGTCTCTTTCGTACTATTTATAGAATTTTACGCTCTCATCTAGGCTCGCTCGGTCAGCATAGAGATTATTGACCGGCGCGTCAGGATTTCCGTATCCCATAGACATGCCTACTAAAACTTCATCATCATCAGGAATATCCAAATGGTCATGACAGACGGTGTGCCAATTTCGCCACCAGCCTTGAGGGGCAGTATGCAACCCTGCTTCTCGCGCCAGCAACATTAAAGTCTGCACATATAAGCCAACATCCATATATTGAGGCATTTCAAGTCGCTTATCCCCTGTGATAATAATACCGACTGGCGCTTCGAAAAACTTGATGTTTTGCATCAGCCACATCAGGCGGCCCATTTTGTTGTCTTTGTCAATCCCCACAAGCCCATACATATCTTCCCCCAGCTTATACCGCCAAGAGCGTTGTGGTTCCCATAATGGACTCGGATAAGGACGATAAGTTGGAACATCTGTCTTCCCTGCTTGAGCGCGCTCTAGAGCATCTATCTTAAATTCAGCTAGCTTATCCCCCGTCATAACATGGACGTGCCAAGGCTGTAGGTTACCCCCTGATGCTGTCCGTTGAGCTGTTTGAAAAAGCGTTTGGAGTATTTCTTCAGCAACAGGCATGTCTAGAAAGTCTCTGACCGTAATACGGCTATTCAAAGCCTCTGTGACAGTTGATGATTTATCGGTATTTAGGGACATAAAGAAACTTTCAATAGATTATTTATTTGTGACGGACTTTATAACAAGAATCAGCCCGTAATCAGCAATGGCAATGACCGCTCCAATGCCTAGCGCCTGAATAATGTTATTTGTTTTCTTATATATCAGGAATGCCACGCCGCAGCCTATGATGAGCGCTCCAAAAGCTGGGCCTTCTTGAAGTTTCACTTCGCGACCTTATTCATGATCCATACTAAAAGAAAATAATCCAGAACGGCGGCCACGCCGGCAATGACAATGGATGTAACTAAATCAATACTCCCAATTTTATAAAGAACGGCGAAGATTATAACAAAGAAAAAGATCGGGCCTGAAATTTTCAGAAAATTGAATAAGTTTTGATTGCTGTCATCCATTACACGGCCTTTAAAATGCCGCCTAGAATTAGGAATGAATAAAATCCAATGCAAGGCCTAATCCTTGCACAGCTATAAAAAGGTTATTAGACTTCACCGAAAGAGAGGTGATATGATTGATAAGAAAAAACTGGCCGAAGTCGAGCAAGTCGCAAGGTCGTTGATGGCCCTCATTTTACTGACGGCCGGCATCAGTAAACTTTTTAGCGGTGGCGGATTCAAGGCTTATTATTCAGGACTTTTTGGTAATGATGAGTTAAGGCTTAATTTTCCTGCTTTCACTTATGATACATACCTAACACTTATTCCCTTTATCGAGATTGGCTTAGGCGCGACCTTATTATTCGTGGCTTTAAAACGATATACGATATGGGCGTGGTATGGATTCATGGCTTCATTGCTTATCGGGCATTACATTTTGCAAGAATTTTCAGCCGTCAATCAAATGTTGATCTATTTCATTCTCGGTATGATTTGTCATACCCTGCCGACAAAAGCAGAAATTTCTCAAACCTAAAACTTCCTTCTAGTACCAAAGTCCGCTCATAATGTGCCATCTGGGGCGTCTGACAACGACATATTTCGCAGGCGGGTTGACCACCCGTCGCGGCATGTCCATCTGCGCCGGAAGTTCCTGCAAATCCTTCATGGCCTCAAGGCGCGCGACGCGGTCATCCGTAGGCGGATGAGTTCGCAGGAGTGACGCCTCAGGCACCTTGCGCCCCGGCATGACGAGTTTCTTGAGCCAGCTTGTATGGGCGTGATCCACTTTCTTAAGTGCTGACGCCAACGCCAATGGATCGCCCGTAATTTGCGCAGCCCCATAATCCGCCTCATATTCCCGTGAGCGAGATAAGGCCATTTGTAGTAATCCGCTCGCCGCAGGCGCAAAGAGCAATACGGCGACACATATCATCGGAATAGGAAGGGACATGCCAAATAAAAGCGCGCCAAGGCTGATAAACAACATGATCTGCCCGATCTGTCCCATTAGGTTGGTCAGGCGCGAAAAAGCATCGGCAAGACTCATCACCCAAACATCATTATGTTTGATATGGGAGAGCTCATGAGCGAGCACGCCGCCAATTTCGCGGTTATTCATTTTATCCAGCAATCCGTGAGTGACGGCCACCACCGTCTGGTCCCCTCGCCCCGTCGCAAAGGCATTGAGCATTTTAGATGGTACATAATAGAGCGTCGGCTTATGCTCTAAGTCCGCGCGCTTGACGAGGAGGTCAAACATTTCTTGTAAACCAGGTAAGTCGCGCGGACCTAGGGCTTTAGCCTTATACATTTTTAACACCATTTTTGGCGAAGCCCGGCCAGCAGACATAAGCGTAAAAATAGCTATCCCTGCCGCCATAAGAATACCCAGCCCGCCCCAAAGGGCAAAACCAGCCACACAAAGCAAGGCAAACATTATGAATATAATAAGACCCGATTGGAACTGATTAGACCGGTCATGCTCGCGCGCATGGTTATCGGAATAAATTTGCGGCTGGCGCCCAGGCTGACGACGAAATTTCATAGGAGCAAATTAATCGCTCAGGTACCCCGATGGCAAGGGTGGGATGCAGGCTTACAGCCCTAACTTCTTCCTCAATATCTCATTGACGGCTTGCGGGTTGGCTTTGCCTTGACTGGCTTTCATCACTTGCCCCACAAAAAAGCCGAGAAGTTTCGGGTTCTCTTTGGCTTTTTCGGCTTGGGCGGCATTATCCGCAATGGCTTTATCGACCATAG
>CAZNWH010000051.1:0-16232 GCA_964576765.1 uncultured Hellea sp. | reverse complement strand
ACATCACCCACTGCAATAGCAATCAGATAAGACGGTATCGGCTGGGGCATATCGAAATGATATTCCCCGTTCTCATCCTTTTCACCTTGTGATGCACTCATAAGAGGACGCAGGCCATCGGGAACACGAAGTGTCGCCGAATAAGTCATCCTAACAGCAGGTGTATCCTGAAGCGGCGCCATCGTACGCGCATTAATGGCCTGAGCTTGAGAGAACAAATAAGGTTTCTTTTTACCGGCTGTTTGCGCCGGAGAGAGCCATTGCAGCCCTTCTGCTGTCGGTGAAGTTCTGTAACTTATCAGCACTTTATCCGTATTGTCGGTAAGGGGTATACGAAGAGCCTCCCCCAAGACTTTGTCGACAGCATCCATTGTATAATCTGTTGGTGCCTCAGCCGTAGACCCGCTGAAAAGACGAACGGATTTAATCAATAAGTCTTTGGTATCTAAAACCAACATATTAGCTTCGGGCTTCACCCGTTCAAAATCAAGTGTTGCTATTCCATCCAAAACCTTAGCATCGAAATTTACGTCAAGGTTAAGGTCAATATGCGTGATACGCACTTCGTCATAATTGGCGTAAGAAAATTTATCACCTTTGGTAATTACGCGTTCCGGAATATCCGTAGCAATCGATGGCGGGGTGACCGTCGATTTAGAAGTTGTTTCTGATGGATTACAGGCCGTCATTAAGACTGAGGCCACCAATAAACTAAATATCGAAGGTTTGAAAAAGGTCATAACAACTCCATTTTTATCAGGTTAACATATATGCTGTTAGCAACAAGGCTTATGGCAAGGCTAAAACACCGCCGGACATCGCTTTCTTCACTCCAGTTGTGGCCGGAAAAGAAATTGGAAGTTCCCATTTTGACCTTACTGCCAGATAGGCAAAAGCTTGAGCCTCTATAGCATCAGAGTTCCACCCAACAGCCTCCGCCGTTTTCACTTCTGCAACAAGATGTTCGCGCAACATCCACATCATCGCTTCATTATGACGTCCGCCCCCACAAACGATAAGAGATTGAGGTTTTGCATTCATCTCATTCAACGTGTAGACGGCGGCCAAAGCCGTAAATGCAGCGAGTGAAGCAGCGCCATCTTTGACAGATAACTCACTTATATCATTGATAACATCAAAATCATAGCGGTCTGCAGACCGCGGAACAATTTTTTGAAAAAACGCTCTATCCAACCACTGTTCCACAATCTGAAAATTAGGCGTACCTGCCATCGCATATCGACCGCCTGGGTCAAAATTACCTAATCCATTTTTTTCCATCCAGATATCCAACGGGCCATTGCCAGGCCCTGTATCAGACGCAATGAGATAACCCTTTTTAGTAATAAGAGTCACATTCCCAACGCCACCAATATTTAAAACAGCCGTGGGGAGAAGAAGCTTTGCGTGGGTCACTAATGCTTGATGATAAACCGGGGCAAGAGGAGCACCTTGTCCTCCTGCCTCGACATCTGCCGTCCTGAAATCAAAGTAGACAGGTATATTTAAAGCATTTGCCAAGGCTTCCCCATCGCCCAACTGGAAAGTGTATCCTTTACTAGCTCCAGTGGGCGGAATATGAATTAATGTCTGGCCATGAAAACCTATAATAGCTAAATCTTTAGCCCAATCAGGATGAGACTTACATAACTGTTTAACAGCGCGTAGATGCACTTTATGAATGATGGTTTCTGCGACCTTGAAAACACTAGGTTTCGGGCCTTGAAACTTCCACTTTAAAGCCTCCTGTGTCGCTTGTTTTAAAACTGCTCTTTCATCAATCGAATAGTCTAAACATAAACTGGGTCCAAACCGATATATCTCTTGTCCATTTGTTTCCAAAAATGCGGCATCAACACCGTCAAGAGATGTTCCACTCATTAATCCCAAGGCAATATGTTTTGGTGTCTCCACGCTAATCCTTTGACACAGATATTGGCCCTGCTAGAAGCCTAAATTCTTAGTAAATAGGCATGAGTCGTGGCGAAATACCAATCCCAATTAATGACAACCCTCGTAGAACGCGGATTTCTTTATCAATGTACAGATGAAGATGGCCTAGACAAAGCTGCATCTGCCGGAACTGTTACTGGGTATATTGGCTTTGATTGCACGGCACCAAGCCTACATGTGGGCTCACTTGTGCAGATTATGATGCTCCGCCATTTGCAGCGCGCAGGTGGGAGGCCAATCGTCTTACTAGGTGGAGGTACGACTAAAATCGGTGACCCATCCATGAAGGACAAAACCAGGCCCATTTTGACCGATGATTTGATTGAAAAAAACAAACAGGGCATCAAACAAGTTTTTTCAAAATTTATAGACTTTGAAGGCAAGAATGCAGCGATTTTAGCCGATAATGCCGATTGGCTTGATGGTTTGGGGTATATTGAGTTTTTAAGAGATGTGGGGCCTCTTTTTACGGTCAACCGAATGATCACAATGGAAACCGTTAAAAGACGCTTGGAAAACGAGCTTCCAATGACATTTTTGGAATTTAATTATCCTCTCTTACAAAGCTATGATTTTGTTGAACTTAACCGGCGCTATGGTTGTACATTACAGCTTGGAGGCTCCGATCAGTGGGGGAATATTACAACTGGCGTTGATCTCTCTCGCAGAATGGAAAATGCAGAATGTTACGGATTTACGACGCCACTGATAACAACCGCATCAGGTGGCAAAATGGGAAAAACAGCTGACGGAGCCGTTTGGTTAAATTCAGACCCCTCTCTTGGTGAACATTATTTTCGTAGCCCCTATGATTATTGGCAGTTCTGGCGCAATACGGATGATGCTGACGTTGGCAAATTTATGAAACTATTCACAGATATTACCCTTGATGAAATTGAAAAATATGAAGCTTTTGAAGGAGTCCAGATCAATGAGGCCAAAATTCGTCTCGCAAATGAGGCGACGACTATGTTACACGGAGAAGCCGCCGCCAAAACAGCCGAAGCAACAGCTCTAGAAACATTTGAAAAAGGTGGAACCGCTGAAGGGCTCCCGACAACAGAACTTGCTGAAATAAAACTTGACGGGCTCGGCATCTTAGCCGCAACCACTTTATTAGGATTGGCTTCATCCAATGGTGAAGCCCGACGGCATATTAAGGGCGGCGCGCTTAAGATTAATGACATTAAAGTTAATAGCCATGAACGGACTATCACAAGAACGGATATTATTGACGGCGTTGTGAAAATTTCTGTCGGCAAAAAGAAACATGCTCTTTTAAAAGCAATATAAAATCAGTTCGGCGCAACCGATTTTATTTCCGCAAGAGTTTCGTCTGATAATTTATCGCGTTTGGGCTTAAAAATACCGCGCAGAAATCCTGGTGTTAAAGCTGATAAAGGGTTTACAGAAATTTGAGTTTCGTCGAATTCTCCTTGAACTTTATAGCTGAGTGCAAATATTCCTTCACCTTTTTTTCTGACAAAAACATCCCCGATTAGTGGGATATCTCCCAGCAATGAATTAGCTGTATAAGCAGGCACCAAAGCACCATCTAAATCAAGAAGTCTATCTTTAAACCGAATTTCTCCATCGCCAGTCATGCCTAAAGCTGGCCCGGATACGCGCGCATCTCGAATATTAAGCTCCCCCTTTCGTAAAGAAAAAGGAACGTAAAATGTGTCAAAACTTAAGCCTTCACCACTCAAAGTATCCACAATACCTGTCAGAGACCCAATGGAAAGCATTTGGGCTAATATAGGGGCTTTAACAAGTTTAAAGTCCTCCATTTGAGCAACACCTAGTAAAGCTCCTGGCATTCCTGTCAGAGGCAATTCCGCTCCTATCATTAAACGTCCTCCTTCAATACTATCTAAATTGAGAAAAGCACTAGCCACAATGGAAGCATCTGGGATATCAACATCAATCTTTCGGGTTTGTTCTTCAGCTATCGAGCGCATCTGGATTTTAATAGGCTCATTCCCTACTTCTCCCTCCATCCGTAAGTTCGTTATACCTATCCCATTATGGGAAAATAAAGCCCTTGCATTACTGACAACATAGCCTTCATTTAAAGCAAGATTTTGCAAATGAGCTGTCAACAAGATAGGAACATCTATCCCTCCATTCCCAGAAGAAAATGCATCTGAAACGAGTTGAGAGACATCAAGAAATTGTCCGCTTATAAATATAGACAACTTTTCATCGAGTTCATCAGGTTTCACCTGAACGCCTGCATCGACGAGTCCTGCAATTTTTGTTTTTGGTAGATCTAAATCCAGTAGTTTCAGATTACTAGCCATATTGAGATGCCCATGAATATCGAGTCCCGGAGCGCGTATATTCATATTTTCTAATATGACGTTTCCATCAACTTTACGCTTCAAGTGGCTCGTAAAATTTGCGGGACTACCTTTCACTTTGCTCCAATAACCCCCCATTTCAAAAGCCGTTTGCGTTAAATCAGCTGTTATATTTGCTGAGTTTAAATCAAGGCCGGTTCCCTGTGCATCGATCTTCACATCAATATCGCCTTCAAAATACTCTCTAAACCCAACTCCAAAACGATCAAGTGTGTCTCGGTCAATGCGGCCTACAATTTGATATTTAGTGGGCGTTTTCCCGTAATCAAACGCCTTGTACCAGTTTAGTTCAGTTTGCCATGGACCTATGTCTATCGGCCCTTTTATTGTCATTCCCGACTTATCTGCTATCAATATCATCTCACCATTTTTTACCTTATGAGATCCAAATTTTACTGGACTTGTTACATCTGAAAACCGTCCGGAAATATCATATTGAATCCTATCTCTATCAAAATACACCAAAAGTGGACGTGTAATTGTCATATCAATAACGCCTTGCCCCTCAAAACTTGAAGGCTCAACACCGAACTGGCTTGGATACTCAAAAGGTTTTTGGTCAATCAATGACAACATATCAGCTGTGGAGCCTTTGCCATTTAGTTTTATGATAAGATCACCGCCATGAGGCTGAAGTCGTGGAATATCTACTGTGGCTTTTGTCAAAGATAAGGCTCCAACATTTCCACCAAAAGCCTCAAATTGTATGCTATTTCCTCGCAAAATTCCTTTACCTGACACATTTGTATAAGGCGTCATTGTCGTAATATAACGAACATCGGCATCTGTGACATCAAAGGTTAAGGTGAGTTCCTCATTATTCGGGATTCCTGTTCGCAAAGTCTGCTCACGAAAGTCACTTTCAAATATTAGGTTTTTCAAAGACGCTTTTAAAATTGATCTTTTAATCCAACTCCTCGCACCTTCAGCAAATTGTTCGGGCCAAATAGAGAGTATATCTCTAGGATTAAGCGTACCACTTGTTCGTCCTTTTATAGCGATTTGACTCCAATCACCCTTTTCATTTTGTGTAAATTTACCGCTTAAGTTAGCTTCATAATCTCCTAAATTTGCTCTCACGCGATCTAATCGCAATTCTCTTCCATCTAAATCCAAGTGTCCCGACATATCTAAATTTTGGAATGTTAAAGCCGCGGGCAATGTAGGCGTTCTATCTAATATCACGTCTGTTAAAGCTAAGTCAAAAACGGGAGAACTATTGATATTATCATCCGTCATAGCCCCCAATTCACTGAGCGTTCCCGATCCTGAAAAAGAAATATTCTTTGACACCAATCCAATATTTGTAATGGCCATATTTTGAGATTCAGCAGAGAGAACTGCATCAATATTTGCTTCATCAAACTCCATTTCAAATTCACCAAACTGAATATGCCCATTGCCAACAGCTACATCTACATTAGCCATGCTAAGACCTTGTACCCGATCCACGTTCAACCGTGCCTCAATATCCAATTCAGCATTAAAATCTTTGAAAACAGAAAAGCGCCCTCTTTTTGGAGATATAATGGAGAGGTTCAGTCCTGCTGTTTTTATATCAACCGCGTAATCCTTTAAATCGGAGCTTATTATCATTTTTAACTTTAGAGGAATGTTCGTATCATTCTTATTTATAGTTGAAACCAAACTCACTTCGATGTTTTTGGGCGTTGGATTCAAGTCTAAATTTGTTGACTTCAATGTGAGTTCGAGACCGTCAGTATCATCAATAATATATGCTGTTGCATTCGTGATTGTAACGAAACCAATCTCATTGAAATATATCCCTCCTCCATTACTTTTGCCTCGCCAAACGGGACCAAGTTTTCCAACTGTATTGGGCGTACCTAATCCAGCCGTTATACCTCCATTATTATCACGCAACCATGTCACGCTTCCACCGTCGATGACTAAACGTTTGGGTATCAACACACCTTTTAAGACCTCAATCACAGGTATTTCAGTTTGCAAGCGCGGAATGGTTTCTATGGTCTGACCATCAGTATCTGTAATGACGACATTTCGAGCTTCAAAAGCAATATTATTAGACGCTGGCAACCAACTTAGTTTCATATCCCCAATCTGGGCGTCGGAACCATTAAAGGCTTGAGAAAACCACATTTGGGCATTCGGCTTTAAAACGGTTATGTCTACAGATTGTTGTGATATTAAAATATTGAGGGCCGTGAACCAAAGGCATGCCAAGCTTATAATTATTGCCGTTATCTCAGCTAACCACCGGAAAATGCGATACGCAATGCTTCGCGGTACATCACGCCAACGTAAATTTTTCATCTTATCTTTTTCCACCCCATTACGCCAGACCGTTGCATAAATTCGATCTCTGAACGCCTTGCGGTGATGAACAACTTCAGTCATAAAATACAGGCTGCATAAGTGATGAAATCTTAAAAACCCTTACCATCATATGCAAATTACTGATGTTTAACCTCCAGCTTCTAGGATGACTCTATGCCTCTTAATATCGGCGACAAGGCCCCAAACTTTTCAATGCCTACCAGTAATGACGGTGTTGCCTCACTTTCAGACTATAAAGGCCGTTATCTTATCCTCTATTTTTACCCAAAAGATGACACACCTGGCTGTACAAAAGAGGCTATTGGGTTTTCTGGCATGAAGTCAACTTTCGATAAGCTCGGCGCGGATATTTTAGGGATCTCAAAAGATACTGCAGCTAAGCATGATAAATTCATCGCTAAACATGATTTAACCGTAAAATTGGGCTCAGATGTCGACGGAGAGATGATTGAAAATTACGGTGTTTGGGTCGAAAAAAATATGTACGGAAAAAAATATATGGGTATTGAAAGAACTACTTATCTCATAGCTCCTGATGGAAATATTCTCGAAATTTGGCGCAAAGTTCGCGTCAAACAACATGTCGAAGCTGTATTTGAAACCCTAAAAACACATATTGGGCAAAAATGAGTGCGACACAAAATGCTTTAAAAGTCTTAAAAGCTAACTCTGTTCAAAAAAAAATCGAGGCCGCAAATATTTTATCTGAACAATGGCATGAAAACCCTTATATCGGTTCCCAAGTAAGCGATCCACCAGATTTTCCTGGCAGGCCATCAACACCCAAACTCGTCTCCCCGGCAGATGTTCCGCGCCGCCGCCTAGGATCTCATACGGGCCGAGCCGCCCTTTTACATGCTGTAGCCCATATAGAATTCAATGCGATAGATTTAGCTGCAGATATGATTGTTAGGTTTGGGAATCACCCCAATATTGACGAAAATGTCAGATATGCCTTTATCGAAGATTGGATTTCAGTCTGTCATGATGAAGCGCGGCACTTCGTATTACTCGAAAAACGTTTAAAACAGCTAGCCTCCTCCTATGGCACATTTCCTGCACATAACGGATTATGGGAAGCTGCCCTTAAAACTAAAGGTAATTTTATGGCAAGATTAGCAATTGCTCCCATGGTTCTTGAGGCAAGAGGGTTAGATGTAACGCCCGCTATGATTGAAAAGTTGAATAAAACCGGTGACTTAGAAAGCGCTAATATTCTTAAAATTATTTATAACGATGAGATTAATCATGTCGCCATTGGGGCTAAATGGTTTCAATTTTTTGCCGAATCTCACCGGAAGCGACCCGAAGTTTATTTCCATGAATTGGTAAAAGAGTACTACTCAGGACAGTTAAAACCACCCTTTAATGTCCAAGCAAGAACACTCGCAGGCCTCAAACAGGGATTCTATATGCCTTTGACATGAATTTTTGTCCACAAACTCATTTAAGAGTAAAAATTCATTGAAAATAATCGAATTTAACTTGAACCAATTGTTAGTAATATGGTGTAAGGCTAGAGTATAAAATGTATTCGGATGGGGATCCATGATAAATGACGTTTTTGGGGAGTTGCGAAAGCAAATCCTCCAACATTTCCCGGAACGCCAACTTTATTTACGTTCTGGCGGCGAAGTTAAATACTACGTCTTCGGAACAAAAATGCAGATGGCGATTGTCGGCGGATTAGCCGCTGTTGCGATATGGTGTGTTTTCACCATGTTTCATCTCTTTTGGGGCTACAACCCAATGAGAGCACCTGCCAAAGAAATTAAACGGGTAGAAGCGCGTTATGAGAGACTATTGGCAGATGCACAAGCCAAAGAAGGTAACGCTCGCCTTATGCTAAATGAACAGCGTGAAAACTTTGAACAACTTGCTAAAAACTTTGAAGAAAAACATCAAACGATTTCACAAATTTTGAAAACATCTACATCTCCTGGGCCTGCCCTAACTCAAGATTCAATAAAGTATGCGGGAAGCCGAGTTTTGATGGCACCAACCATTCGTGATGTTATTCCGCGGACAGCTCGAAAAAAATTAGTTCAGAAAACAAGCTTAGACACAGGTATGGATTTTGACAGATCACTTAACAACCTTGATGATACACAAAATGCCATTTTAATATCGGCTGAAATTGATACGCTTAAACGCATTGAACTCAACCGCGCCATTATTAACTCTACTGATTTGAAAGTCGACACTGTTCTTAAAGAGAGTAGCTTTGGTAAAGGCGGGCTTTTTGTCAATATTGGAGATAGTGTTGACGTCGAAGATAATGGGAGTTTCGGCTCCAGAATTGCGAGCATAAAAGCACGTGTTGCTGAAGCAGAAGCCTTAGACATTGCTTTAGTATCTGTACCATTCGGACATCCCGTAGGCGGAAAAACTTATAAAACAAGTTCATATGGTCTTCGTAAAGACCCATTCACTAAACGCCCTACTTTTCATGAAGGTGTAGATTTTGGCGGACAAAGATTAACTCCAATCGTAGCGACGGCTGATGGTAAGGTTATTTTTGCCGGTAGAAATGGAGGATATGGAAAATCAGTGGAGATTGACCATGGACATGGTTTTGTAACACGCTATGGCCACCTCCATAAATTCAATGTTAAGCGTGGACAAACAATCAAAAAAGGCGATAAGATTGGCGGAATGGGTTCATCTGGACGAAGTACAGCAACTCATCTTCACTATGAAATCCATTTTCAGGGTCGTGTATATGATCCAGACAAATTTTTAAAGGCAGGACATTATGTTCACTAAAAGTAATTCCCAAGCCACGCCAGCTGTTCCTGACGTCACGCCTAAGAAATCTAACACCCCTCGTGCATCAAGTGCTGCTCCTTCAATTTTAGGCAGTGATTTACTCATAACAGGTGATATTAAAACAGATGGAGACGTTCAAATTGACGGACGTTTGGATGGAAACATGAAAGCTGGTAATGTTACAATTGGGGAACAAGGAGCCGTTAACGGAAAAATTACGGCCACAACAGTTCACATCCGCGGTAAAGTTTCAGGGAAAATTGACGCTAATTCAGTGGATCTCTCGGAGACAGCAAATGTGCAAGCAGATCTCATTCAAGATCAACTTATGATCGCAAATGGAGCTTTTTTTGACGGGAAATGCACCCGAAAGTCTGGCGTACCTACTGCAAAACCAGCAAAGACAACTTAATCCTTAACTAACTAGATGTTTCTAATCTAGCACTCAAAGCTGCAGCCATAAATTGGTCTAAATCTCCGTCTAACACGGCTGACGTATTTGATGTTTCAACGCCTGTACGAAGATCTTTGACAAGCTGATATGGTTGTAAAACGTAAGATCTGATTTGGTGCCCCCACCCAATTTCTGATTTATTATCTGCTTGTTCCTGAGCTTCATTTTCCCGTTTCTGTAATTCCACTTCATAAAGACGTGACCGAAGCATGTCCCACGCTTGAGACCTATTTTTATGCTGCGATCTATCATTCTGACACTGTACGACAATGCCCGTGGGTTCATGAGTGATGCGTACAGCGGAGTCAGTTTTATTGACATGCTGCCCCCCAGCTCCAGAGGCTCGATAGGTATCCACACGGCAATCAGATTCATTAATCTCAATATCAATTGTGTCATCAATTTCGGGGAACACCCAGACAGACGCAAAACTTGTATGTCGCTTCGCACTTGAATCAAAAGGGGAAATACGAACAAGACGATGTACCCCTGATTCAGTTTTTAACCAGCCAAATGAATTTTCGCCTTTAATCTTTAGCGTTGCAGATTTTATTCCAGCCTCATCACCAGATTGTTCTTCCAGTATTTCAACTCTTTTCCCATGCGCTTGCGCCCATCTTGTATACATACGTAATAGCATTTCCGCCCAATCTTGTGCTTCCGTACCACCCGCACCGGGATGAATTTCAACGAAGCAATCATTCGCGTCGACTTCACCCGATAACAAAGCTTCAAGCTCAGCAGTACTGGCTTTATCTTTTACGAGTTTTAATTCCGCCGCGGTTACGTCTAATAATTCATTATCACCATCCATCTCAGCCAACTCAGAGAGTTCAATATTATCATTTAAATCCTGAGTGAGGGTTTCAATATTTTTAAACGCAGCTTCCAGACGTGAACGTTCTTGCATTAATTTTTGAGCTTTTTGGGGATTATCCCAAAAGCTGCTATCTTCACTCAGCGCGTTAAGCTCAGCTAAACGATGTTTGGCAGGTTCCCAGTCAAAGACGCCTCCTTAGCAGTGCAATTGACTGCTCAATCTCGTCCTTCATTTGTAAAATGTCAGCTCTCATAGCGCTATTTAATAAAGTCCATCATCAAGATCTTCTTCCTCTTCTTCTACAGGCGGCGTAGGGGGAATAATGACATTTTTTACTGGCACTTCAACTGGTACCAAAGCGCCTTCTTCAGGAACATTTTCAGCAGGGGTAATCTCTTCAAGGGAGCTATTATCACTACTATTCTCTACCATCTCCTGAACCTGGCCAGACAATTCAACCTGAGTTTCAACTTCACCTGAATTTGCTTCTGTGCCTTTCAAACTTTCGCCCTCTTCGATTTCTTCTTCCAAGCTTTTAGAGTCGTCTTGTTCGCCCTCAAAACCGTAATCATAGGACCCAAAACTATCAGATCCATCCCCATAGCGAATATTAGACTTAAGCTCTCCAATTCGAGGCTCTGTTCCAGGACGAAAAGCTTCCAAAATAAAATCCGGAGCTCCTATATAGGAGGGCTCTCCTGTATCGCGATTAACCGGTGAAAGAGTTACACCCTCAGGAATACGGAAAGGAACTTTTGGTTTGCTCTTAAGAGCTTCACGCATAAAATCTCGGAATATTGGCGCGGCAGAGGAGCTTCCTGTTTCTCGTCCCATTTGCTCAGGATTATCCATTCCAACATAGACGCCAGCAACTAAATCAGGAGAAAAGCCCATAAACCAATTATCTAATGAGTCATTAGTTGTCCCAGTCTTACCAGCGATGGGACGCTTAAGAACAGAAATTTTACGCCCCGTCCCGTTATCAACCACGCCTTTAAGCATGAAGGTGATTTGATAAGCCGTCACCTGATCAATAACATCACCTCTATTGTCTGGAAGTTCTGGTGGTGGCTCTCCAAAATACTCATCCTGCTTGCAAATCTCACAAAGCTTATCGCCATGAATAAATATGGTTTTTCCTTTTCTGTCTTGAACTCGGTCCAAAATAGTCGGAGTCACTGCCTTTCCGCCATTAACCAATGTCGAATAAGCACTTGCCAGACGCAAAAGTGTTGTTTCGCCTGCGCCTAAAGCCCAAGCGAGTTCTGGCTTGGTCTCATCATATATACCGAAACGCCGAGCATATTGATTTACCGGTGTCATACCAATGTCATTAGCAAGACGTACAGTCATAGCATTGCGGGACTTTTCCAAACCTAACCGTAATGTACTCAGACCATAAAACTTACCTGTATTGTAATTTGATGGCTTATAAAATCGTTCACATTCATCTTCCTCGACCAGTTCTTCGTCCTCAGCCAAAGGGTTCCCTTCTTCATTTGACACTTCAGGAAGTTCAAGTTGTCCATCCTCTTGAACCCCACGAAGCTCTAAAGTCCCTTGTTCATTTTCTTCACATTCAACATCTTGACGCTCAATAACAAAAGGGGCGTCGAGAACTTGGCTAGATGGCGTATAACCATTATCCAAGGCCGCCGCATAGACGAATGGCTTAAAAGCTGAGCCAGGTTGACGTTTGGCTTGCGTGACGCGGTTAAACTGACTTTGTTCAAAACTATACCCCCCAACAAGCGATAAAACGCGGCCAGTATGTGGGTCCATAGCAATGATACCACCATTAACTTTGGGGACTTGTCGAAGATTATATTCAGTCTTTGACTTTGATTTGGGTTTACGTTGCACCAAAATAATATCCCCTTTGGATACTACGTCGGTCACCTTTTTAGGTTTCTTGCCCACTTCCCCTTTTGCAAGGGCTTTTCCGGCCCAAGCAATGTCAGAAACATTTAAAGAGCCAGACGTGGCACTACTCGCAGCCTCTTTATCCACTTCATTAGCATCATCTGTGACAAGGGTCTGATTATCAACAAAACCGAGTTTGGCGACCTTTTCGTTTGTTTCTAATACCAGCCCTACCCGCCAATTCCCAATATCCTTAGGCGATTCAAATTCGGCAAGACGTTTTTTCCAATCGTCAAAGTTATCAAATTTTGCAAGAGGTCCCCGATATCCATGGCGACGGTCATAAGCTTCAAGGCCATCTCGCAAAGCCTTACGCGCGGCGAGCTGCAAACCCGTATCAAGCGTAGTTCTTATCGAAAGCCCCCCAGAGTAAAGCTCATCTTTCCCATAGAGACTATAAATTTGTTTGCGAGCTTCTTCGACAAAATACTCAGCGGCAAGATATTCGTCTCCCTCAAATCTTTTTGTGACCACTATATCCGTTTTAATCGCTTTATCTGCCTCCGCACGTTGTGCATAGCCATCCTCAACCATACGATTGAGAACATATTTGCGACGATTAAAAGCGCGCTCTTTCTTTTTAGGGTTTCCAACTTGATAGTTACTAGGGGCTTTAGGTAAAACTGCAAGATAGGCGATCTGATCAAGAGTCAGTTCTTTCATCGGTTTACCAAAATAGTTTAAAGACGCTGCGGCAACACCGTAGGCCCCGCGTCCAAAGTAAATATCGTTGAGATAGAGCTCTAATATATGATCTTTATCCAAAGCTTTTTCGATCCGGCCCGCTATAACAACTTCACGAATTTTTCGTGTCACATTGCGTTCATTGCCGACAAGAAAGTTCTTTGCGACTTGCTGGGTAAGTGTTGACCCCCCTTCAAGCCGCTCCTTTCTTATAACATGGCCTACATTTGAAACCATGGCTCTAATAAACCCTTTTTCATCAAACCCATTATGTTTGTAAAATCGCTTATCTTCAGCGGCAACAAAAGCATATTGCAACTGTTTTGGAACAGTTTCTATCGGAACAAAAACCCGGGCTTCCGTCCTAAATTCCGAAATGAGCTTACCATCACCGGCATGAACGCGAGACATCACAGGTGGACGATATTCCGCTAGTGTCTCAATACTCGGAAGGTCTTTCGTCGCGCGGACAACGAAAACAAATATCACAACTAGGAGGATTAGCCCTAAAACTCCCCCAAGGGCGGTGAGCCATTTTATAATATTCCAGAAAGTTTTCATAATAACGAGCAGCGCTATCCTACAGTTTTATGGCCAAATTATGCTTCATTGATGCCCTGATTCTGTTAAATCTCAAACAAAGGGACTATCTATCCACTTTATCGAAATAGCTATTGATGGAGTGCGTCACTGAGCGCAAGACTTTCTTGCGGTGAGACCTAGAATTTAGCAGTTTTTCATCTTGGAGATTTGAAAGAAAGCCAAGTTCAAGTAATATCGCGGGCACATCAGGAGCCAAAAGTACAAAATACCCCGCTCGTCGGTGTGAATTGCCTATTAAAGTCGTGGTTCCACTCAGGTTTTTCAACAAAACATCTGCGAAGTGTTCTGACTGCGTTCCGGTCTTACGTTGCGCCAAATCGACAAGAATATCGCCTACCGGATCACTTTGCTGTGTTAAATCTACATCCATTATCCAGTTTTGATTATTGACAATCTTCTTCGATCTGTTTTTGGCTCTATCAGCCAATGTATAAACCGAGGCCCCTCGAGCGGTTTTATTGCCGGCTGAATCCGCATGTATGGATATAAATAAATCCGCGCCGCCTGCCCTTGCAATGCGAAGGCGTTCTTCATGATCGACATAGATATCACGCGAACGCGTCATCATCACTTTATAGCGCCCGGTCGCTAGCAATTGCCGCCGAAGTTCTTTGGCCGCAGCTGTCGTAATAGTTTTCTCCTTTGTCCCTCTAAGGCCAATGGCTCCGGGATCATGGCCACCATGTCCAGGGTCAATGACAATAACAGGTTTGCGGGGCGGTTTCACCGCCTTGATAGATTTTAGCCTCGGATATGGGACTGCATTTTTAAAATAACGAGGGCCAGATATCACGGGTTTTACAATAGGAGTAGTCTGACTAAAGCCGTTGAGGCTAATAATGAGGCTTGCTCCAGAGGTGACGTATTTTTTCAAGCTTACGCCGGGATTTAGGTCCAAAACAATTCTTATGCCGGACTCTCGTGTTGCAAGGCGTATACGTTTTACCCCCCCCTGTCCGTCAACTGTGAAAGGTCCCGCTTTAAGGGTTTTGCCGTCAAAATTGACTTTGCCGGACGGCATATCAACCACGATACGCGGCTTTCCTTGACCAATGGCGAATACATTCGCGTCAACTGGCTGAGAAAGACTAAAAACGATATCAGACCCGCTATAGGATACAGAAGATAACGTCTGAGCAAAAGTGGTCAAGCTCATCCCCATCCATATCAAAACTGTCAGTATAAAAGCTTTCACGAATCCTATCCCGTTTCACACACATCTATGGATCAAACATAGTTGATAGAGCGTTACCAAGAAAACGCTTGATACAGTAGGTCAAACTCGAGATGTTGATCCATGATAGAAAAATTAAAGCAAGATATTCGAAAATGTACGGTTTGTCGGCAATCCCCCAAACCCCTACCTGTTATACCTAACCCTGTGTTAAGTGGCTCAACGGCGGCTTGTATTCGAATTATCGGACAAGCTCCGGGCACATTGGCACATGCCAGTGGCCGTCCCTTTACCGATCCGTCAGGCGTGCGGTTGCGCGACTGGTTAGGTGTTACTGATAATGAGTTTTATAATGAAGATATATTTGCTGTAACCCCTATGGGGTTTTGTTTTCCTGGACAAGACGACAAAGGCGGCGATCTCCCGCCGCGCAAGGAATGCGCCCCCCTTTGGCAAGATAAACTCGCCCAAGCCCTTCCCAATGTCGAATTGACCTTATTAGTTGGCATGTATGCCGTTACTCATGTTCTGGGGGAACGGGCGCAACGCAACCTTACAGAGACGGTGCGGCATTGGCGAGATTATGGGCCGGACATCATGCCTATGCCTCATCCCAGCTGGCGCAATAATGGCTGGATTAAGCGCCATGACTGGTTTGCTGATGAACTCGTAGAGTTAAAACGGCGTGTTCGAGAGTTGATCGGGAACCAATATTTACCATAACCGCAATATCAATAGAGTTAACATAACTAAACGATCTTCACATTTATTTTACCAGCAATCTAATGTGTTCTCTCTCAAAATAAGGCTAAATCCGAGTATATTCTCGTTCTAAAACCTCTATTTAATAAGTATTTATCCATAAAACTGAATAAATTCTCAATTCAATTACATATATTAACCTTTAATTTACCTTGTTCGTTAATAGAGGTTATGTCTTCTCTAGAAGACACCCCACCATTCACCTAATACCTTCGGGAGCTCTTGTAGCTCCCTTTTTTCTTTGTGGGATAGTGCTAACTTATCGCCCGCCACGCTTGATAAACTTAGAGCATTACCTTTTTAATCATACGCGATATCCTGAAGCTTTGAGATAGTTCCAACATTCATTTGGATGCGGGTTCAACTGGTCGCCGCAACACATTGGCCAAACCGCTCGGCCGGTGTTTC
>CAZNWH010000050.1:0-16357 GCA_964576765.1 uncultured Hellea sp. | reverse complement strand
GGGGAGACCCGTATGCCTTGCGGACTGTGCCGCGCCCATCTCTGGCCGGATTAGTTAGTTTAATTTTCCGCAGAAAAATAAATCTCCAACGACCAAAGCTGCTTTGGCCGAATATATGCGCCTGCTTGAATATCAAGCTAGCAAAGTTTTAACGGCCGCTTCTATATCATCTTGGCGCATCAGACTTTCGCCAATGAGATATCCCCCAGCGCCTTGTGAGGACAAAAGGTCAATATCGGCTTTGGTGAATATGCCGCTTTCGGCAATGAGGGTCGCGTTTTTCGGGGCTTGATTTGCTAAGTTTCCAAAAGTCTTCAGCGATGTTTCAAATGTGCGGAGATCGCGGTTATTGATACCTATCATGGTTGCCCCGAGCTTGACCGCGCGCTCAAGCTCATGCGCGTCATGGGTTTCGACGAGCGCATCTAGGCCCAGTAATGCCGCTTCCTTGATTAAGCTGCGCGCCTTTTCATCATCGATCATCGCCATAATGATGAGGATGCAGTCCGCGCCCATGGCGGCGCTCTCCGCGACTTGGATTGGGTCCAGCAGGAAGTCTTTGCGCAGTAGGGGGAGGGAGGTAGCCCGCCGCACGGATTTGAAAATCTCGGCGCTGCCCATAAATCCGGGGCCGTCGGTGAGAACAGACAGGCAAGCCGCGCCGCCAGCTTCATAAGCCTTGGCGATTTTAGCGGGGTCAAAGTCTTCACGGATGATGCCTTTGGACGGACTGGCTTTTTTGATTTCGCAAATTAGGGCCGGGCCTGATGTGTTTTGAATAGCTTTGGCAAAGCCTCGGGGTGGGGGTAAATCACGCACAATATCGCGCAGGTCCTCAATAGAAATCTCGTCGCGCAGATCAGCGACTTCTTGGGCTTTATAGGCGGCGATTTTTTTAAGAACGTCCGGCGCGTTCATAAGGGTGTTGAGAGGTTTAGCCATTGGACACCTCGACGAGCTTTTCGAGAGCTGCTTTGGCTTTGCCACTATCGATGCTTTGGGCGGCTAATGTGATGCCGCTTTTGATGTCTTGGGTGACGCCTGCAATCATCAACGCTGCGCCGCTATTAAAGGTCACGATATCGCGGTAAGCACTGGGTTTGCCGCTCAGCAAATCACGCAAAGCGGCGGCGTTTTCTGCGGGGTGACCGCCGCGCAGATTTTCTATTTTTGTCGGGGCTATACCAAACTCTTCGGGCGCAATCACATGTTCGGTGACTGTGTTGTTTTTTACTTCGCTTATAAAGGTAGGACCTGTTGTTGTGATTTCGTCCAGCCCATCAACGCCGTGGACAATCCAGACATGCTCCATATTCAGTTTCGTAAAAGCCTCGGCCATCAGCCGTCTCCAATGATTATCGCAGACGCCGACTAGCATGCGTTTCGTCTTGGCGGGATTGCTCATCGGACCGAGCAAGTTAAACAACGTGCGCTTTCCTATGGCTTTACGGGCAGGCCCGACAAAACGCATGGCAGGGTGATGGTTCGGGGCAAAGAGAAAGCCTAGGCCAGCTTTATCAACACATTGGGCCGCCTTATCAGGCGTAATGGCAAGGTTGACGCCAAGCTGTGAAAGCGTGTCGGCGGTGCCTGTCAGAGAGCTGGCGGCGCGATTTCCATGCTTGGCGACGCGGGCTCCGGCTCCGGCGCAGACAAGGGCTGAGGCGGTAGAAATAGAAAGCGTATGTAGACCCGTACCGCCTGTACCGACAATATCGATGGCATCAGCTATATTTACGGGCGTCATGTTCTCGCGCATGATTTCAACGCCGATGCGCACCTGTTCGGAGGTCAGACCCGCAGTGTTTAGCCCTTCGAGAAAGCTTTGTATGTCTGCATCTGATTTTTCGCCGCGCAATATAGCGCGCATGGTATCGCCAAAGCTTTTCATTTTAGACCTGCGAGAGTGAGGAAGCGTTCTATCAGAGCGTGACCGTTTTCCGAGGCAATGGATTCAGGATGAAATTGCAGGCCGTGTATAGGCCGTGTTTTATGCCGGATAGACATAATCTCGCCGTCCTCTACCCAAGCGTTAATCGCGAGGCATTCAGGGAGGCTTTCACGTTCGACTGACAGACTGTGATAACGCGTGGCTTTAAAGGGGGTATCAAGACCTTCAAAAAGCCCTGTCCTGTCATGATGTATTTCGCTGACTTTGCCGTGCATGATTTGTTTGGCGCGAATGACCTTGCCGCCAAAAGCTTGTCCCATAGCTTGCTGTCCCAGACAAATTCCGAGGATGGGAAGATCGTCGGGCGCTTTGGCTAAGAGGTCAAGACAGATACCGGCCTCATTTGGTGTGCAAGGACCGGGGGAGAGCAGTACGGCTTTCGCGCCGAGATTTAAGGCGTCTTTAGCGCTCATATCATCATTGCGGATGACATGTGTGTTTGCGCCCAATTCCTGCGCATAATGGACCAGATTATAGGTGAAGCTATCGTAATTATCGATGACAAGGAGCATGCGTTAGTTCCGATCAAATTTCACGCTTTGCTCAGCGGCTCTGAATAAAGCGGCGGCTTTGTGAAGGGTTTCTTCATATTCTAGCTGAGGGACCGAATCCATGACTATTCCTGCCCCCGCTCTGACATGGAGTGTACCATCTTTGACTATTCCTGTGCGCAAGGCAATTGCGGTGTCCATATCCCCGTTGGAGGAGATATAACCGACGGCTCCGGCATAGATGCCTCGTTTTTCAGACTCCAGTTCGTCAATGATTTCCATGGCGCGAACTTTGGGTGCGCCGGAGACGGTCCCAGCCGGGAAACCCGCGAAAAGCGCGGATATCGCGTCATGTTCTTCCAATATGTCGCCTTCGACATTGGAGACAATATGCATTACGTGACTATAGCGTTCGATTGTGAATTTCTCTGTGACGCGAACTGTTCCGGGTTTTGAGACGCGGCCAACATCGTTTCGTCCTAGATCGAGCAACATAAGATGCTCGGCGCATTCTTTCGGATCGGCTAAGAGGTCAATCTCGTTTTGTTTATCCTCGGCAGGCGTTTTTCCGCGCGGCCGCGTTCCTGCGATTGGGCGAATAGTGACAGTTCCATCACGGAGTCGTACGAGAATTTCCGGACTGGAACCAATGATCGAATGATCTTCGAAGTTTAAAAAATACAAAAAGGGTGAAGGGTTTAATCTACGCAGCGATCTGTAAAGCGCAAAGTCACTGGCAGGAAGCTGTGCGGAGAGGCGTTGCCCGATGACGACTTGGAAAATGTCGCCGGATAAAATATACTCTTTGGCTTTTAATACCCGTTCGGAGAAGGCGCTTACACTCGTTCCATATTCAGGCTCAATTATAGGCGTTTCAATATCTTCGATGACATTACTGCTGGAGGGTAAATTCAAGTCTTTGATAACTGCATTGATACGGTCTACGGCCTTGTCGTAACTGCCAGCGGGATAGACAGGGGAGGCTACAATGATTTCCTGCGCGACAGCATCAAAAATAGCCACGATTGTCGGGCGAACCATAATCGCGTCAGGCGTTCCGATTGGGTCAGGCAAATCCGAGGACAGCGTTTCGACTTGGCGGATCATGTCATAACCCAGATAACCAAAGAGCCCTGCGCCCATAGGCGGAATACCGTCAGGAAGATCAAAAGCGGATTCTAATTGTAGTGCGCGAAGAGTTTCAAGCGGTGATCCGTTTTGAGTTTGAAAGGCTCGTCCATTACGGGAAATCTCGCTCTGATCACCATGTGATCTCCAAATGACATCTGGTGAAAACCCTAGGAAGGAATATCGTCCTCTAATTTCTCCGCCTTGAACGGATTCAAACAAAAAGGCGTAAGGCTTTCCTTTTGCTATTTTGAGATAGGCAGAAACCGGCGTATCCAAATCATTGATCACGCGAGCATATACCAGCTGCGGTTTTCCTTTATGCGTTAGAAATTCCGCTTCGTTAGGCTGAATATCAACTGACATTACTCGTCAGTCTGAATGCCAAGGGCTTCTTTGATTTTTTCAGGATATTGGCGCAGTTCGTTTTCAGTCAAAATGGCTTGCTGATAAGCATTTTGTAAATCGGAACTAATTGCTGATGTGACTTGTTCTTGAAGTACGTCCAAGAATTGTCCGGCCAAACCATCTTTATTTGGAATGATTTCTATGAGCTTTCCAATTTGCCGAGTCTGGGGGACAGTGCCTTTACCTCTCGTAATGGCGCCGATTTGACCATCGAGCAAGCCAACGGTAACTGTTGGGCTCAGATCTTGCGGAGGAGTGGCGCGAACAATTGTAATTTCTTCGGAGGTGATGCCCTTTTCAACACTTGCAATAACGGAGGCTAGGGTATTGTCTTCTGTTCTAGCTTTTGCCGTGAGTTCAATTGAAAGTTCATCTAAGGATTTTTCAACTTGTTCATTTTTCCAAGCCAGTATGGCTTCCTCTTTGATTTCTTCAAAGGGACGCATTTGGCTATCGATGATATCTTCAACCCTTATGGCAGCATATCCCTGAGTTGAAGTTTCAAATAAATCCGTTTCAAACCCAAGGTCGCTCGTGAATATTTCGCGCAACAAAACGTCGTCTGTAGCGACACCTGGAATAAAGTCAAAGCCAGACATTCTGATATTGTCACGGGTTTTCCCGGTACGATCAATGAAATCATAATAAGAGAGTGGCCAATTGACCTTCGCCGAAATTTCTTCAAGTGTAAGTCCGTCAGCCATAGCATCTTCTACCTCCCCAGTAACATCATAGAGGAGTTCGGCTGCTTTTTCTTTCAAGACATTCTGTCTTAATTCATCACGAGACTCTGCAAAATCAGGTGTGACCGCGGGTGTGATTTTGACAACTCCGACAGCATAATAAGTCCCTAAGCTTCCGAGAATAGATTTCGCTTTTCCTTCATCCATCGAAAATCCAGCATCAGCCGTTTCTGTATCCAATATTGCATCTTTTACAACATCTTCGAATGTTTGAGGCGCCACAAGACCAAGACCTGATGCCACGTCTTCAGGTGCGTCGCCACGGCTAAGACGTTCTGCAGCTTCTTTGGCTGTGTCTTCGTCTGTTGCTGTTATTTGCACTATTGTTCGCGTTTCGGGTGAACCTAACTCTCCTAAATCGACCTTATACTGAAAGGCGGCTTTAACTTCTTCATCAGAGGCTTCCAGATCAGGAATTAAATCAAAGCTTTCCAAGCGCATCATTGTAACGCGTCGATACTCAGGCGCGGTAAAGCTTGCGCCGTTTTTATCAATAAATGTTTTCAGCTCGGCTTCTTCAGGGTTAGCGGGGACAGGGACTGCGTCTTTTGTCAGTGTTATTATTTCTGCTTTGCGCTGTTCTGTGACGAAATTATATTGCTGTTTTGCAAATTCAGCAGGAGCTTCAAGGCCGCCTATAATCGCGGGAACGGTTTGTTGACGTCTGAGAGACCGGAAAATATCCGATTCAAATTGTCTGCGTGTTATACGGTTTTGCGCGAGTAAATTATTGAGCTTGTCTTCACTAAACTCGCCTGTCAGTTCATTTTGGAAAGAGGGGATATCTTTAACCACATTACGCGCAACACGGCGGTTAACTCCAACACCCAGTTCGTCTGCGTCAATCCCGATAACGGTATCTGTCAAAAGGCTTTGCAGAACCCGATCATGCATACCGCGGGCATAGGCTTGTTGATTGGTAATTGAACTGCCCTGATCGCGGTTGATTGTTTGTAATTCACGTTCAAAGGCATCTTCAAATTCTTGGGCCGAGACTTTTGCTTCACCAACGGTTAAAACGGAATTTCCGGCTCTTTGAGTGAACACATCATTGACGCCCCAGACGGCAAAGGCAATCACGAGCAACCCAATCAAAATTGCTACCATGAAGTTTCGAATTTTTCCGCCAACAGATTCGGCCATAACCAACCTTTAAAGTGATTTGTGGTTACATAACGATGGCAAGGAAATGATACAAGTGTGTTTACTCTTGTGATAACAACTATTCACGTAAATAAATCATGGATTCGATGGAGATTTTATGCGCCCCTTGATTGCCGGAAACTGGAAAATGCACGGAGATATGAGTTGGGTATCAAAGCCCGAAGCTTTTTTAAACTTAATGCCAAGGGTTAGACGGTCTAATATAGATGTTTTAATCTGTCCGCCTGCGCCCTTTATTGCGCCATTAGTCAAACCTTGTGCCAAAGCGGGTGTTTTTCTAGGGGGACAAAATTGTCACTCTGAGGAAACGGGAGCCCATACCGGAGAGGTCAGTGCGGCGATGCTGAAATCAGCAGGAGCTAAATTTGTTATTGTTGGTCACTCTGAGCGTAGAGCAGGAGGTGAGCAAGATGGGGATGTGAAGGCAAAAGCTTTAGCGGCTTCGAAAGCTAGCTTAACTCCAATTATTTGTGTCGGAGAGACTTTAGAACAACGTAATGCAGGACGTGCCAAGGTGGTGGTTTCAGAGCAAATCAAAAACTCTGTCCCTGATATTGCAGATTATGTCATAGCTTATGAACCCGTTTGGGCCATCGGGACCGGAAAAACAGCAACAGCCACAGATATAGCCGATATGCATTTGACTATCCGTAATATTGTTGGCGCGCAAATCCGCATTCTTTATGGAGGATCAGTTAAGCCAGCCAATGCTAGCGAAATTCTAGGCGTGGATAATGTCAATGGTGCCTTGATTGGAGGAGCGAGCTTGGACATGGAAAGTTTGGCGGCTATCGCTAAATCTGCGTAATAGGGCCTTTAATGAGCCGTTTGAGAAAAAATTAAACGACCAACAACTGATGAGTGAGGGGTTTTTAAGGTTTCTAAGGTAGCTGTTGTTTCCGTCAGAACCAGATAGATGCCTGACTCATTTTCCTGATAGTCTTGCGTGAACATGAGCATTGTTCCGGCATTAAAGTTCGTCCCGTTTTTTGGAGCAATTATAGAAAAGGTATTTTTCGGTTCTATCGTCATAGTCACGTAGCCATTTGGCCGAACAGAATTGAATGTTTTAGAATTAAGCGGCCAATCATAAACCGGAACGTGACGAATAGGGGTATTTAAATAGCGATTAACAGGGCCTTCATTAGCGGCATGTTCTCCGCTGATGAGCCAAACATCATTGATATTTAAGGCCTTTGCAATTTTGCTAATTTTACCTGGCCTAGGAATATGTCCGCCGCGCTCCCAGTTTGCGATAGTTGATTGACCAACGTTACAAGCCTTGGCTAGCGCATCTTGTGACAGCCCTAATTCGATACGTCTTAATTTAATACGATTATGTAGATTATTCGGCATTTAATGCTCATTATATTAGTTTATCAAATAATTCTGAAGAATCGCATAACGCTATTTTGTGAGCGATAAAAGTAGTAAATTTAAAAAATAAGTAATTTATTGCAATAAATTCATGTAAATACGGAATATATTTGAATGTTTATGAATGAAAGCTGAAAGTTCGCTTCTCGGGTGCATTACAAAAAAGTTATTCGAAAAACGAATGAATTTTCTTGAAATATGGTTTTTCAATCCTTAAATTTAGCATCACGGGTGGAACACTTATTCACCGCGTCGGCATCAGGGACGGTACCGCGCACATTATGAGGATTGCTATGAAAGGCGATTATTGCACACGAGAAGGCGCTGAGCGTCTTAAGGAACAAATTGAGGCTTATTGGGCTGAGCGTGGACATGATGTACGCGTCAATTTAATTCAAGGCGGTTTTCTCGCATCTATGCGTTCTGCACGGACAGATGTACGATCTAACCTAATTAACGGTGTTCCGACTCGTTCAACAGAAAACTTTGCATAAAGCCTATTGGCTTAATTGTTTTAGGGCTGATGGTATCTCGCGAAAATTTCGTAGGATTCGGTCAGCCCCTAATTTTATAACTGGAATTGTCGAATATCCGTAACTCATAACAATTGAGGGCACTTTGGCATTTTTTGCCGCCAAGATATCCGGCCGACTATCCCCAACCATTATAATTGATTTGCGATCTCCACGATGACCTGCGCTGGCATAAATGTGATCGGCGAAAGGTTTATTTCGTTCAATGTCATCGCTACCGATTATGGCTCGAAATAAATGGGTTAAACCTAACGCTTCGATCAAAGGTCTCGCTAAATATCCGGGTTTATTTGTACATATAGACAGTTCTGCACCTCTCTGTTTAAGATGTTTTAGGGTTTCAATAACACCCGGGAAAGGTGTGCTAAGTTGGCAAATGTCATCTGCGTAAAGCTTGAGGAATAATCTTTGTAATTCGTCTTCGCGTTCAACAGATACGCTGTGATTTTCTCTTGCAAATGCACCTCGTATGAGGGCACGAGAGCCATATCCGACTGCTTTTCTGGCTTGGGCAAACTCCGTTTTTCCAAGACCTTCTTCTGCGATCACCTCATTTAATATGCGCACGAGGTCCGGCGCAGTATCTATCAGGGTACCGTCTAGATCGAAGCAAGCGGATAGGTTGTTAAAATTACTCATAATTTTCCAAATAGAATCGTGCGTTACCTGTTATCATCGGCTAAGAGCGCAACAAGTCAATAAAGACGAATCAATTGGAGCCCATAAATGGAAAAGGCCATGAAGACCCGCGTGAAAACCCCGAGGGCTGCTGTCATTCTTGCGGCGGGTAAAAGCACGCGCATGAAGTCATCACGTTCAAAGGTCTTACATCATGTGGGCGGACGTTCCATGCTTGAATGGGTGACGCAGCTTGCCCGATCAAGCGGAGCCGAAAAGATCGTTTGTGTTGTTGGCGAGGCCAATGCCGATGTCAGAGCAGCGGCAGAAGGACTTGGATTGGAAATAGCCGTACAAGAACCTCAATTAGGAACGGCCCATGCCGTCTCTGCCGCTAAGAAAGCTTTGAAAGGGTTTAAGGGAAATTTGGCTATTCTTTATGCAGACACGCCCTTTGTCACAAAACGCACGCTTAATCGTGTCTATAAAAGTCTGGAAATTGGCACTGATGTAACTGTTTTAGGGTTTGAGCCTGAGGACCCGGGATCATATGGGCGTCTGATTACGCATAAAGGCGAATTAACGGCGATTGTTGAAGCCCGCGAAGCGAGTGAAGAGGAGCTGGCTGTAGGGCTGTGTAATAGCGGTGTGGTTGCTGCGTCTGTTAAAAATATGTTTTGGGCATTAGATCGCGTTGATAATAATAACCTTAAGGGCGAATATTATTTAACAGATATTGTTGAAATTTTACGTAATGACGGGAAGAAGGCAAAAGCGATCATTGCTGATACAGACGAAGTTATGGGCGTGAACTCACGTCTGGACCTTGCTGTTGCCGAGATGTCCTTTCAAGTTGGTATGCGCCAAGACATGCTCAATAAAGGGGTAACGCTCAGAGATCCTGATACAATATATTTTTCACATGATACTAAAATAGCGCCGGATGCGGAAATCGGCGCAAACGTTGTTTTTGGGCCGGGTGTGAAAGTTGCCAAACATGCGGTCATTCATCCCTTTTGTCACTTAGAAGGGGCTAAAATTGGGGAGGGCGCACAAATTGGGCCCTTTGCCAGATTAAGACCCGGGACTGAAATGGGCGCTGGTAGTAAAGCGGGTAATTTTGTGGAAACAAAAAAGGCCAAAATAGGAAAAGGAAGTAAAATCAATCATCTGTCCTATATAGGTGATGCAAAAATTGGCGAAGGTGCCAATGTCGGGGCTGGGACGATAACCTGTAATTACGATGGTTATTTCAAACACCAAACTATCATTGGGGATGGGGCCTTTATAGGGTCGAATAGTTCCTTAGTGGCCCCTGTGATAATCGGTAAAGGAGCCTATCTCGGGAGCGGCGGTGTCGTGACTAAAAATGTTCCGGCAGATGCTTTAGCTGTTGCGAGGGCCGATCAAGTCAATAAAACAGGGTGGGCGAAGCGCTATAATGCCGTCCAGAAAAAACGAAAAGCGAAACAGTAAGTCAATGACAGTATCAAAAGAAAATGCTGCCATGGCGGCGCTCGACTTTGTCGAATCAGGTATGACTTTAGGGCTAGGTTCGGGCTCAACAGCTGAAATATTCCTTGAACGTTTGGGCGAACGCATTGCCGGCGGCCTCAAAGTGCAAGGCATTCCGACATCACAACGCACGGCTGACGTCGCGAAAGAAAATGGTGTTCCCTTGATTGAGCCCGATAAAGCCGAGGGCATTGATTTAACGATTGACGGGGCTGATGAGGTTGATCCGCAATTTAGTCTTATCAAAGGTGGCGGCGCATGTTTACTGCGTGAAAAGATAATCGCCCATGCGTCTGACCGTATGGTTGTCATTGTTGATCAGGGTAAGATGGTGGACATGTTAGGCGCTTTTGCGCTGCCGATAGAAGTTGATCCCTTTGGTATGGCCTTAACGGCAGAGCACATTCATGCGGCGCTTATTCAGAGCGGCTGTAAGGATGCGCAAACGATATTGCGTCAAGCCAAAGACGGGAAAGGCCCGTTAATTACGGATGGCGGGAATTATATTCTCGATAGCCGTTGTAAGGAAATTCCAAAGCCTGCGGATACAGCGCATCTGTTAAGCCGCATTCCCGGGGTGATGGAGCACGGATTATTCATTGATCTCGCAGACGTGATTATCATTGGAGAACCAGACCATGCGAAAGTTATGGAATTAGCAAGAGAATAACGAGAGAATAAAATGTCCAAATATGATTTTGATTTATTTGTCATCGGGGCTGGCTCCGGGGGTGTGCGGTCTGCGAGATTAGCGGCACAATTAGGTAAAAAAGTTGGTGTTGCAGAGGAAAGCAAGCCCGGTGGGACTTGTGTGGTTCGCGGCTGCGTTCCCAAAAAATACCTCGTTTATGGCGCGGAATATGGCGCGTCGATTAATGCGGCCCAAAAATATGGGTGGTCTGTCAGTGATGCAAGTTTCGATTGGACATCTTTGCGCGACTCTATCCAAACCGAAGTCAATCGTCTGTCAGGGATATATTCCAACATATTAGAGAAAAATGGGGCAACGCTGTTTAGTGAACGCGCTGAATTTATTGACGACCACACGGTTCGCCTCGTTTCGAGCGGAAAAGAAGTTACCGCTAAAACCATCTTGATTGCTGTGGGCGGGCGGCCATGGATGCCGGAGATTAAAGGCGCGGAACATGCGATTATGTCTGATGATGCCTTTCTGCTCGAAAAACTTCCCGAGAGCATACTCATTATTGGCGGTGGGTATATTGCCTCTGAATTTGCGGGTATCTTTGCGGGTATGGGTGTTAAAACTATTCAAGCCTATCGCGGGCCTGCGTTGTTAAAAGGCTTTGATGATGACGTTCGCGAAATAGCTGGCGTTCATCAAAAGCTGCTAGGCATTGATACGCGCTTTAATTTATCTCCGACCGAGATCAAACAAACCAAAGGCGGCTATATTGTCAGCTTTGATGACGGAACAAAGATTGGGACAGATCTCGTCTTTATGGCGACTGGCCGAAAGGCGCACACTGTTGGACTAGGCTTAGAAAATGCAGGTGTTAACGTTGATAAAAATGGGGCGGTTATCGTCAATGAATTATCGCAATCGAACACTAAAAATATTTATGCCGTGGGTGACGTCACCGATAGAGTCAATCTGACGCCGGTTGCCATTCGGGAAGGGGCAGCTTTCATTGACACTGTCTATAATGACAATCCAACGGCTTATGATCATAATGACATCGCCAGCGCAGTCTTCACGCGTCCCCCCATTGGCGTGGTGGGATTGAATGAAGCGCAAGCCCGTGAGGTCTATGGTGATAAAATAACGGTTTATACGACATCCTTTAGGCCGATGAAAAATATCCTAGCTGAAAAAGAGCAGCGCTGTTTGATGAAGCTGATTACCGAGGGTAAAAAAGAGCGTGTTATTGGTATTCACATTGTTGGCGATGATAGTCCTGAAATTATTCAAGCCTTGGGAATTTGTGTCAAAGCTGGGCTCACAAAATCCGATTTTGATCGTACATGTGCTGTTCACCCCACTCTGGCAGAGGAAATTGTGACCCTAAAGGCAAGAGCAAGCTAGGCATTTGCGAATTACTTTGCTAAGGAAACCGACTGAATAGCAAGAATTGACCTGACGGATTAGTTTCATGACCAAATGGACCCCTTCAAGCTGGCGCTCGAAGCCGGCAAAACATATACCGGAAGATTATCCGGATATGGATAAGTTAGCTGAAGTTGAGCAGACTTTAAAAGGTTATCCACCCTTGGTGTTTGCGGGTGAAGCTCGCCGCTTGAAAGCGCGGTTGGCGGATGTATCTGCAGGTAAGGCGTTTCTTTTGCAAGGCGGGGATTGCGCCGAGAGTTTTAAGGAGTTTCACCCTGATAATCTTCGCGATATGTTTCGCGTTATGATGCAGATGGCGGTTGTGCTGACATATGGAGCAGGACAGCCCGTTGTGAAAGTCGGCCGTATCGCGGGACAATTCGGGAAACCCCGTAGCTCCCCCGTGGAAGTTCGCGACGGTATTACCTTGCCGAGTTACCGCGGAGACAACATCAACGCTATGGAGTTTGATGAAAAAAGCAGAACCCCCAATCCGAAAAGACTTTTAAAGGCTTATGGACAGTCAGCTTCCACCTTAAACCTCTTGCGGGCTTTCTCGACAGGTGGTTATGCCAATCTTCGCAATATCCATAAGTGGACTTTGGGGTTTGCCGATAAGTCAGAACAAACGACGCGCTATAAAGCGTTGTGCGATAAAATATCTGATGCCATGGATTTTATGGAAGCTTGCGGTGTTACGCCTGAATCCACACCGCAAATGGCCTCGACAGAGTATTACACAAGCCATGAAGGGCTTTTACTGGGGTATGAAGAAGCCATGACCCGTATCGATAGTACATCGGGTCGCTGGTACGATACGTCGGCTCATATGCTCTGGATTGGAAACAGGACACGGCAATTAGATCATGCCCACGTTGAATTTATGCGCGGCATTGAAAATCCTATCGCCATGAAAATAGGGGAAGGTTTAGAGCCTTCAGAATTATTGAAACTCATCGATAAATTAAACCCGGAAAATGAAGCGGGAAAAATTACGTTAATTGCCCGCTATGGCCATGACAAAGTTGCCAAAGGGCTACCAATATTGGCTCGCGCCGTAAAAGCCTCTGGGCGTCATGTTGTCTGGTCATGTGATCCGATGCATGGAAATACGATTAAGACAGCTTCGGGCTATAAAACGCGCCCAGTTGATAATATCCTGTCCGAAGTTAAAACCTTTATGCAGGTCTTGCACAGCGAAGGCTGTTGGCCGGGCGGCGTTCATTTTGAAATGACAGGACAAAATGTGACCGAATGCCTTGGTGGATCAGCGCGCGCTGTTCGTGAAGAAGACTTGTCTTCTCGCTATCATACCCATTGTGATCCGCGGTTAAATGCTGACCAAGCCTTAGAGCTCGCCTTCTTGGTTGCTGAGGAACTTGGAAGCCACCGTAAGGAAGAGGCGACGAGACTTTCAGCCTAAACCTAAAAAACCGTCATAGAATAAATCTATGACGGTATATCTCTCATACGTGGGAGTATTTTAGAGATCTTTTAAACCTGCTGATGGTTTGAATTGGCATGAATTTTTGGCTTTGCTCATCATCATTTTACCCGTTGCTGGATTGCGCATCTCGCGTGATGGACGATGTTTGGCGATAAATTGTCCAAACCCAGGAAGAGCAACGCCATTTCCTTGCTTTAATTCACCAACGATTGTTTCGCAAAATGCATTAACGAATTCGCCTGCTTGTGCTTGTGTTGTACCGCAATGATTAGCCACTGCGCCTACGAGTTCTTTCTTATTCATCTTGGTCTCCCTTATGATGCTTGATCGCGCCAAGATCGACGTGACCATTAACTTTCATCCTAAACAATATGGTTAACATGTGGTTAAAGAGGGCGCTGTTATGGGGGTTTCCGCGTTTATGATGGAGATGTTCATCTGGTTTCAGAGCTGATTTCATTAAGGTTTGGAATGATGAAAGATAAAGAAATTATGATTTTTATTGAATTTTGAGTGTTTTAGGAGGAGCTGATAAATCCCTTTAAATTCAATGATTTGAAATTTCTGAGTGCATGTTGTTGATTGATAATCTCGAGTAGCAAGAAGTCTCCATCCCTTATATGTAATACGAGAGAAAATAATTTATGCATTTAGCTCTGACTAAATTGATTAAAATATTAGTTAGAAGACAGGTTTTATCGATATTACTGAAGTAAGAGCAGTAAATTTGAGTGTAAAACGGCTTATTTCGAATCGTAACGCAATCACTTTATGGCTCATTTCTCACTTGCATCGGTTACATAAGCTGCGATTTAAGACCTTATGAATCGTCCCTTAAAAATTGGCATTGTCGGCGCAGGTGTGTTTGGCGCCTATCATGCTCTTAAGTGTATAGCGCATAAGCGCGCAGAGTTGGTGGGCTTATATGATCATACAGAAAAGCGCTGTAAAAAAATAGCCGCGGGTCACGATGTAAAACCCTATAATGATTATGAAGCAATGCTGGCAGAGGTAGAGGCCATCATCATTGCGAGCCCCGCACAAAGCCATGGTGTAATGGCGATTAAAGCTTTAGAGGCGGGAAAACATTGCTTAATTGAAAAACCGATCGCGACGCGATTGGAAGAGGCGCACCATATTGTCTCCCTCGCTAAAGAGAAAAGCCTTATCGTTCAAATCGGGCATCAAGAACGGTTTGTGATGCAGGCGATTGGTATTGACAAAATTTCTGAGCGTCCCGAGCATATTTCTGCTTTTCGTATGGGGCAATATTCTGTGAGGGGCACGGATGTCTCTGTGACGCTCGATTTGATGACGCATGATCTGGATCTGGTCATGATGTTAGTGGGGGAACCCCCTATAAAAATTTCAAGCGCGCCTATTCCCATCAGGTCAAAAATGGCTGATGCAAGTTTGGCTCAGATTAGCTTTCCATCTGGCTGCACGGCAAGGCTGCATGCGAGCCGTGTCGAAGAGGATTTCCGCCGCACAATGGATGTTGTCTATCCAAGCGGAACGGTATCTATTGATTTTAATTCAAAGACCCTTAGTCACAATACGCCATTTGATCTTAACGAAGATTTCGGAAAGGAGCCATCCGCTAAAGACAGCCTAGGAGCGGCGACAAATGCCTTTGTTGAAGCCGTGTTAAATGGTACGGACATCCCCATAACCGCACAAGACGGATATAAAGCGCTGGAAATGGCGTTGATAATTGACAGGGGAATTCTATGGGAAAGAGACGCATAATTGGCGCGTTTGCTTTGGGGGTTTTCCTCTTTGGCGGCGCATTCATAGTTAGTAATTGGACTAATATCAAACGGCTTCAAACAGTCAATTCTCTCTTTGACGCCGATAAGATAGTTCACAATTTCTCTCATATGGATGAGGCTTTCTTACATCATGAGCTGGCCGCTTCGCCGATACCATTCTCTTGGGCCGAAGATATTCAACCTTTGCCTGAACAGGTCAGCATAGCTGGAGAGGACAGAGAGCTAACCAAGGTTTTGACCGATCTGGATATAACGGCGCTCGTCATTATCAAAGACGGGAAGCTCATCCATGAGAGCTATTACAAAGGCACAACCCGAGAAGACCGCCGTATTAGCTGGTCAATGGCCAAATCCTTTATGTCGGGTCTCTACGGCGCGGCTCTGGAGTCAGGCGCAGTTAAATCCTTGGATGATAAAGTAGAAAGCTATGTGCCGTCTCTGAATGGTTCGGCATATGAAGGTGCGACCATCCGCAATGTTTTGAACATGGCGAGCGGCATTACCTTTGACGAAAATTATATGGACCCGAAATCCGATATCAATGATATGGGCAAAATTCTTGCTCTCGGCGGATCGATGGATGATTACGCGGCGGAGCTCACCAAACGCGATGTGGCAGCGGGGGAGCGTTGGCAATATGTCTCGATTGATACCCATATAGCGGCGATGGTGCTGCGTGCGGCGACAGGCAAAACCTTACATCAGCTTTTCAACGAAACCTATTCTGCCCATCTGGGCTTTGACAAAGCGCCCTATTATTTGACCGATGGGAAGAATGTGGCCTTTGCGCTGGGAGGATTGAACTTAACGACGCGTGATTACGCCAAATTCGGACAGCTATTTGAGCAGGGCGGGAAATTTGGAGGCAAGCAAATCATTCCTGCAGATTGGGTAGCGGCATCCACCGTGCATAGTGCGCCGACCATGAGCGAGCGCGATACGGGCTATGGCTATCAATGGTGGATCCCCATGCCGCAAGAGGGGCCGAATAAAGGCGACTACACCGCCGCTGGAATTTATGGCCAATATGTCTATGTCAATCCGGCTAAAAATATTGTCATTGCGAAAAACGCTGCCGACCGCGAATTCGCCTATCCGCAGGACGGCTATACCCACTCCATGAACGTAAACATGGATTTATT
>CAZNWH010000049.1:0-16803 GCA_964576765.1 uncultured Hellea sp. | reverse complement strand
CATCCGTGGCGCTGACATATTCCGCGCGGCCTATATCATGGAGGTAAGCATGTTCAGGCCCAATGCCGGGATAGTCGAGTCCTGCCGAAATACTATGTGCGTCTTTGATTTGTCCGTCTTCATCTTGGAGCAAGTAAGTCCGATTGCCGTGGAGCACGCCCGGCGTTCCGCCCGTCAGGCTCGCGGCATGTAACCCGCTCTCAACGCCGCGTCCTGCGGCTTCCACGCCGATAAGGCGCACGGAAGTTTCAGGCACAAATTCATGGAACAGGCCCATTGCATTTGACCCGCCGCCAATACAGGCGACCACAGCATCGGGCAGGCGGCCTTCGCGTTCCAAAATCTGCGCCTTGGCTTCGCGGCCAATAATGGCTTGGAAATCACGCACCATAGCGGGGTAGGGGTGGGGCCCTGCGACCGTTCCGATGCAATAAAATGTGTCCCCGACATTCGTGACCCAATCGCGCAAGGCTTCATTCATCGCGTCTTTAAGCGTGGCTGTGCCGGAGTGGACAGCGCGGACTTCCGCGCCGAGCAGACGCATGCGGAATACGTTTGGCTTTTGACGGACAATATCTGTCGCCCCCATATAGACAATACACTCAAGTCCAAAGCGTGCGGCCACTGTCGCTGTTGCCACACCGTGCTGGCCTGCGCCGGTCTCGGCAATGATACGGGTTTTACCCATACGTTTGGCCAGCAGGATTTGCCCCATACAATTATTGATCTTGTGCGCGCCTGTATGGTTAAGTTCGTCACGTTTGAAATAAATCTTCGCGCCGTCTGCAAATTCGGTCAGACGCTCGGCGAAGTATAGCGGCGAGGGACGACCAACATAATGATTGAAAAAATCATCTAATTCAGCTTGGAAACTCGGGTCAGCTTTGGCTTCGGCGTAAGCGGCTTCTAGCCCTAAGATAGGCGGCATGAGCGTCTCGGCCACATAACGTCCGCCAAAATCGCCAAAGCGACCGTTCTCATCCGGCATGTTTATGTTTTCAGGCTTTCCCATTTGCGGCTTCCATAAAGGCTTGAATTTTGAGCGCGTCTTTTAGGCCTGCACTTTCTTCAACGCCAGAGCTAACATCCAGGATAGGCGCATTTGTCCGATTTATAGCATCACGCGCATTTTCAGGAGTAAGGCCACCTGCAAGAGCCCATAATTTCGGCAGAGGGGCTTGGGTGAGGATATTCCAATCAAAAGATAGGCCGTGTCCGCCGCGTATTATCTCGCCGTTGGGGGGCTTAGCATCATAAAGAATGATATCAGCGACGCCTGCATATTGCTCGGCAGTGATCATATCGGTTGACGTTGAAACGGGTATTGCTTTGATGGTTTTGACATTAAAAGCCCTTGCAATCTCTGCCACGCGCTCAACACTCTCATCTCCGTGGCACTGAATGTAATCTGGAGTCATCTCCTTCATAATCTCAGAGAGCAGGAAGTCATCGGCATTCACTGTCACTGCGACACGAGGAATAATTCCCATTGCTGGCGCGGCGAAGGCCGTAGCCTGCGTTACACTGAGTCTGCGCTTGGATTTAGTCGCGATGATAAAGCCCAAATAATCAGCGCCATAGCGAATGGCAGCCTGCACATCTTCGGGCCGTGTCAGGCCGCATATTTTGACGTGTGGTATTGTGGAAGTCCGCATGGAAGCTCGGCTATCATGAAGGCTAGTTTATCGCAATCATTACCATTTGTATCACGCCTAAATGAGTCGCCGTGAATAGCGCCTTAAGCTATGTTATTGTAGTCATAGATTATGACTTCCCGTACAAAGATAAATTTTTGGAAAGTTCCACTATTAGGGTCTTTTGTCTTCGCCTGCTGGAAATTTGATGCAGAGCGTAAGTTACGATGGATGCAGCATTGGGTTAGCGATACGGGCCGTCATATAGAAATCGGAAGTGGGCCGGGGAGTGTTTTGGATGTAATGCGCCGTCAAAATTATACTATTGATGGTCTTGATATTCGTGACACAAGCTTTCGAGAGGATTTACGCCCTATCATTTATGATGGTGACCGTATGCCCTTCATAGACCGGTCTTATGATGTTGCGCTATTGCCGACGACTTTGCATCATACGCCTGACCCTGAGAAAATTATTAAAGAAGCTACGCGAATTTCAAAACGCCTGATTATAATCGAGGATGTTTATGATAGCGCCTTTATGGAATGGTTAACTAAGCGATTTGACAGTCTTATGAATCTCGAGTTTTTCGGGCACCCGCATAGTAATCGTACAGATAAAGAGTGGCAGAAAATTTTTCAGCGGCTTGGCTTGTCTCTACGGTATAATTCTGTTCACAGGGTTGGTGGTATTTTCAAGCAGGCTGTTTATGTGTTGGAGCCACCACTCGCAGTCGAAGGCTAAAACGGCATCAGTTTTACTATTTGGGTTGGTTTTAGTCCGCTCTTTTAACTCAAATTTTCTAATTAGCTTCTAAAGCTGCATTTTATACGAAAATCATGGTGTTATAGCTAATTTTTCCTTAAATAGGCATTGTATCCCATAAATTCCCATGCTATCCCACGTTTAAGCGCTTTCTGCGCTCTGAGGGGAAGTTTTGGAATGTTTTTGTCCACCGTGACAAATAGTTTGGATGCCAAGGGCCGTGTTTCAGTGCCTGCAGACTTTCGAAACGTTGTGGCTAATTCGAGTTTTGACGGCATCATCGTCTGGCCAAGCTTCGATGGAGCTTATTTAGAAGGCGGGGGTGTTGCTCTGCTTGAAGATTATCAAAAATCACTCGACCGTATTGATCATTATGATGAAGGGCGCATTGCTTTGCAGCGGGCTATATTTGCGGCTAGCCGTCCTCTTTCCTTTGATAGTGGGGGGCGCGTCTCTCTTCCCAAAGATATTCATGAATATGCCGGGCTAAACGGGAAGGTTACATTTGTAGGTTTGGGGCGTAGGTTTGAAATCTGGAGTCCTGAGGCGCTTGAAGCTCAAAATAAAAATATTCGAAAATTGGCGCGCGAAAACCGCCATCGCCTCAAGCCTGTATTGGACGGATTGGGGAAAGTCGGGGATGAGCAATGATGCATTATCCTGTTATGCTCCCGGAAGTTCTTGAGGCTTTAAATCCGAAAGAAAACGAGTCTTATGTTGATGGGACTTTTGGAAATGGCGGCTATAGCGAAGCTATTTTAAAAGCGGCTAATTGTAATGTTGTTGGTCTGGATAGAGATCCACATGTCGCGCCGCGTGCGAGAGAGCTTAGCCGGTCGTATGATAATCGCTTTCGTCTTGTTGAGACACCTTTTTCAAATATGGACCAGCTTGATATAGGTTTAGTTGATGCTGTCATTCTTGATATTGGCGTGTCCTCTATGCAATTTGATCAGGCAGAACGTGGATTTTCATTCATGCGTTCCGGTCCGCTTGATATGCGTATGGGAGTGGAGGGGCCAACTGCTAAAGATGCTATAAAACACTTATCTCACAGTAATTTAACAAGGGTTTTTAAAGTTTATGGTGAGGAGCGCCGTGCACGCCGCGCTGCGGATTTTATTGTACGTGCCCGTGAAGAGGCTAATATTGATACAACGGAAATATTGGCAGAGTTAATTGAAAAAGCTTTGGGGCGAACAGGTAAAATTCATCCAGCTACACGCGTTTTTCAGGCATTGCGGATATTTATTAATGATGAGCTCGGAGAGCTTTATCGGGGTCTTTGCGCGGCGGAAAAAATCCTGAAACCGGGTGGGCGGCTAATTGTTGTGACGTTTCATTCGCTCGAAGATCGCATTGTGAAGTCTTTTCTGCGTCGTCGCGCGGGAGAGGTTAGTGGTGGGTCAAGATATGCGCCTGAGATCAAACGTGATGGGCCAGAAGCGAGTTTCGCTTTGGGCAAGCGTTCAGTCATTAAACCCTCTAAGAAAGAGGTTGAAGAAAACCCCCGCTCGCGTTCTGCTAAACTTCGGTTTGCGATTAGGGGTGAAGAAGCCCCATTTCCAATGGATGATGATCTATTGCCTGACGTACCCCATGTTGATGTGCTTAGGGGTGCGGCATGAGCGTCTATATTCCAAGTCATATTCGTGCGGTGCGGCGCATGACGGCCTTTATCTTGTTTGTGATTGGTGTATCTCTGACCGTTGGGCTGTATTATGTAAAAACGCGGGCGCAATCAGCTAAAAAAGAGGTCCGACATTTAGAGGCTCTCATTCTTCAAGAAGAAGCCAGTTTGCGAGTGCTAAAGGCTGAAATTGCTTATCTTGAAAATCCGGTTCGCTTAAAGGAGCTTTCGGGGCAACAGGTGGGGCTTGAGCCCATACGGGTTATCAATGTTATTTCTCCTGATGAGATTATATCTCAATTTCCGCTCCGAGAAGATCAAATAGAAAGTGGGGCGAAGAAATGAGCCGCCCAAAGTTGAACGATATGCTCACTAACCATCGACATATGGAGGTGGCTGATGACGAGTTAATCTCAGTCTCTGAGGGCCGCATTCGTATTCGTATTGGTGTTTTTATCTTTATGTCGATGCTTGTATTGATTATTCTGCGCTTGGCAGAGGTGTCTCTTTTTGGAGATAGGTCAGGCGGAGGTATTTTACCTCAAGCGATAACAACAACACGTGCTGATATGACTGATCGCAATGGAGAAGTGCTGGCAACAACGCTGCAAACTTATTCACTCTATGCAGAACCCCGGAAAATCTGGAATTTGGAAGAAACTGCACGCCAATTGGTTGCTACGAGACCGCATTTAGATGTGGACATTGTCAAAGATCGTTTATCAATTGACCGCTCCTTTGTTTGGATAGAGCGCGGGTTGACCCCTAAGGGGCGGCAATCTGTTTTTGCGCTCGGCTTGCCGGGTCTTGCCTTTCGGGAGGAGCCAAAGCGGGTCTACCCTCGCGGTCATCTGGCTTCTCATGCGATTGGGTTTACGGATGTTGATCTTAAAGGATCAGCGGGCGGTGAACGAGCCTTTGAGGAGGCGCTGTCTCAGGCCAATGCCCCAGCGACTGTTTTGAGCATTGATATGCGCGTGCAATTCGCGCTTGCCGATGAGCTGGCCAGTGGACTTGAGCGATTTGAGGCTAAATCAAATGCAGGTATTGTCATGAATTTGAAGAGCGGCGAAATTTTAGCTATGGCCAGCTTGCCTAATTTTGATCCGAATGAGCCGGGCGCAACATTGCCCGAAACTCGCTTTAATCATGCCTCAATGTCAACCTATGACTTGGGTTCAGTTTTTAAACCTCTGACAATGGCGATGGCTTTGGAAGAGGATGTATCCAGTCTGACGGAGACCTATCCGGTGCATAAGCCTTTTAAAGTGCGTGATAAATATATTCGTGATGATCATCCGTCAAAAGTGCCTTTAACGATGCCGGAAATTCTTTCGCAGAGTTCCAACCGTGGCACGGCTATGTTAGCTTTAAAAATAGGCGCTGAAGCGCAGCAGAAATACCTTAAGGCTTTGGGTCTAATGGACCGGGTTCCCTTTGAATTGGCTGAGAGCGCTAAACCTCAGGTCCAAGACCGCTGGATCGACTTAACAACGGTAACGGTGTCTTACGGGCATGGCATTTCTGTGACGCCGTTAAACTTAGTAGCCGCGATTGGAGCTATATTGAATGACGGCGAATATGTTGCGCCAACTATATTAAAACGTGATGCTGCTCGTTTGCCTCAAAAACGCCGCGTCTTTTCTTCCGCTACCTCAGAAAATTTGCGGCATATGATGCGGTATGTCGTGACACATGGGACGGGCAAAAAAGCCCGTGTCAGCGGGTACCGTGTTATGGGAAAAACAGGGACGGCCGAAAAGCCTGCAATTGGTGGCTATGATGAAGGGCGTCTTGTCACATCTTTTGTAGCAGCCTTTCCTTATGAAGATCCGACCTATGTCGTGATGGTGACTTATGATGAGCCAAAGGCCGTAGAGGGAACTTACGGTTGGGCGACGGCGGGATGGAACGCTGCGACAACCTCCGGCAAGGTCATTGAGCGTATTGCGCCGATGTTAGGTGTGGAGCGTAAGACGAACCCCGTTGCTATGAATCCCTTTGATCGGAGGGCGTTCAGGTGAGCTTAAGTCTTCGTGACCTTGGATTTGATAGTGATGCGCCTGCAGAGGGATTGACCTGTGATAGTCGTGACGTCAGGACTGGTTATATTTTTGCCGCTTTACCCGGAACGCAAACCGATGGCCGAAAATATATTGAAAACGCTATCGAAAAGGGGGCTGGGGCGATTCTCTCAACGGTCGGTCTCGACCTGCAGCTGCCATATCTAGCTTCAGAAAACCCGCGCCTTTCATATGCGCAAATGGCGGCTAAATTTTACACGGGGCAACCCAAAACCCTTGTCGCGATGACAGGAACGAATGGCAAGAGTTCTACGGTTGAGTTTTTACGTCAGATTTGGACACATGCGGGCTATAAAGCGGCGTGTTTTGGTACATTAGGTGTTCAAGCGCCTAGCGGCTATCGCGAACTTTCACATACTACGCCTGACGCAGTTGCTTTGCACAAAACATTATCAGAATTGAACCGTGAAGGCGTCACTCATGCGGCTATGGAGGCTTCGTCCCACGGTCTGGATCAATACCGTTTGGATGGCGTTAAAATTATGGCTTCGGGTTTTTCTAATTTGACGCAAGATCATTTTGACTATCATTCAGACGCCGAAGAGTATTTTCAAGCTAAAGCGCGACTCTTTATGGAACTGACGCCAAAATCTGCACCTGTGGTGATTAACGTCAATGATGAATATGGTCAGCAGCTTGTTGCTATGTGCCGCAAACGCGGACAAGACGTGATGCAGGTCGGCTGGTCAGGGCAAGATATTCGTATTGACGAGGTCATGCCGCGTGCAAGCAGTCAAATTGTCGATATTGTCGTTCAAGGAGGTCGGCATAAGATTGAGCTTCCTCTTGCCGGAGAATTTCAAGCCTTAAATGCGGTTGCAGCCTTAGGTCTGGCCATGGTCACGGGTGTCAGTATCGATAAAGGGGTTGAAGCACTTGAACGATTAACAGGCGTGGCCGGGCGTATGGAGAGAGCGGGCCGAACAAAAGAGGGCGCACCAATATTCGTAGACTTTGCGCATACTGAAGACGGGCTTGATAAGTTGCTGCGCTCTGTACGACCTCACACAATAGGAAAAATCATTCTTGCCTTTGGGTGCGGTGGTGATCGGGATCCGGACAAACGCCCCAAAATGGGGGCTGTGGCTGCTAAGCTCGCCGATGACATTATTGTCACAGATGATAATCCGCGCACTGAAGATGCAGCTTTTATTCGGAAGGCGGTTCTGGCCGGCTGTCCGAGTGCGGTCGAAATAGGTGATCGTGCTACTGCTATCCGTGAAGGCATAAAAAAATTAACCGCGAATGATTGTCTCGTAATTGCAGGTAAAGGGCATGAACAAGGCCAGATTGTTGGCTCTAAAGTTATCCCCTTTTCTGATGTCGAACAGGTCAGGATGGCCTTGAAGGAGTTAGGGCATGTCTAAACTTTGGAAGGCGTCTGATATCGCTAAAACTACAGGCGGCGTAGCGTCGGGCGAATGGTCTGTTAGTGGAGTATCTATAGACTCGCGGTCAATCGGAAAGGGTGAGCTCTTTATTCCCTTGAAAGCCGCTCGCGATGGTCATGATTTTATTTCTATGGCACAAGAAAACGGAGCAGGCGGCGTTCTTTCTGAAAGAGATATGTCCGATAATCACGTGCGTGTTGAAGATACGCTAAAAGCTCTACATGCTCTGGGTAAAGAAGGCGTTGATCGCTCTAGCGCTTTACGTATAGCTGTGACAGGTAGCGTTGGGAAAACCAGTGTTAAAGAAGCTCTGGCTCACATGTTTGGAACCTTCGAAAAGACCCATAAGTCACTGAAATCATATAATAATCACTGGGGTGTTCCATTGACAATGGCTCGTATGCCTCAAGATACACATTTCGGTATTTTTGAGATGGGTATGAACCATGCCGGTGAGTTATCTGATTTATCCAATTTACTACGCCCTGATATTGCATTGATCACAAATGTTGCGGGGGTGCATTTGGCACATTTTGATGATGTTGCCGCTATCGCAGATGCTAAAGCTGAAATAATAGATGGGCTTCGAAACAATGGAACCTTGATCTTAAACGCGGATAATCCACACACAGCGAAAATTATGAAAAAGGCTCAGGGTAAAAAAGTCATTACCTTTGGCCATTCCAATGATTGCGATGTGACGGTCGTGACGTCGCAAACTCACGAGCTAGGTAGTAATACACGCCTTCGTATAAAGGCGCAGCAGATCGATGTGACGCTACTTGTTCCGGGAGAGCATTGGGTCATGAATGGGGCGGGCTGTATGGCTGTTGCTTACGCAGCGGGTCTCGATCTTCGTAAAGCTGCGAAAGCCTTACGCGGCGTGCGTGCAGAACCCGGACGCGGGGAAATCAGTCAACTTAACGTCGGCGGAAAATCAATTACGGTGTTGGATGAAAGTTACAATGCTAACCCAATCAGCATGAACGCGGCCATTAAACTATTGGGTTTGAAGCCAGGTCGCCGTTTAGCGGTTTTGGGAGATATGGGCGAGCTTGGTAAAGATGAAATTCAAATGCATTCCGCTTTATCCAAGCCATTAGAAGAGGCTGGAGTCTCGCGCGTGATTGTCACAGGCGAATGTATGCGGGCCCTAAAAGGCGCGCTGCCGCGCGCTATGCGCGGAGCTTGGGTCCGTAATTGGGAAGGTGCGCTGGATGCGCTTCGGGATGAGTTAAATGAGGGGGATGTGGTGCTTGTTAAGGGGTCAAATAGTGCTGGACTGGGTAAGCTAGTTGCTGCGCTGAAAGAGGAAGCAACCTAATGTTATATGAATGGCTCACGCGATATGCTGAAGATTTTCAGGTGTTCAATCTATTTAGTTACATTACCTTTCGCGTTGGCGGGGCCTTGATGACATCAATGCTTATAGCCTTTTTTCTTGGACCGCGTATGATCAATTTACTGCGCTCTAAGCAAGGGAAAGGTCAGCCTATTCGTGAAGATGGACCTGAAAGCCATATCATTCAAAAAGCGGGGACGCCGACCATGGGGGGCTTATTGATTTTACTATCCGTTATGATTTCAACATTATTATGGGCGGATCTTACAAACCCGTTCTTATGGACAGTTGTCCTAGTCACAGCTGGCTACGGATTGATCGGGTTTTATGATGATTATTTGAAAGTCTTAAAACAAAATCCGAAAGGATTTAGCGGTAAAATAAAGCTTGTTCTTGAATTCGCTATCGCGGCGATTGCTTGTTATGTTTTGACTAATGCGTTTCCCCAAACACCTGAAGGCTTTGAGACGGGTCTAGCGATCCCGTTTTTGAAAGATTACACCTTTAATCTGGGAATGTTTTTCATTCCATTCGGATGTTTGGTTATTGTGGGGGCCTCTAACGCGGTTAACTTGACTGATGGATTGGATGGGTTAGCTATTGTTCCGGTCATGATCGCCTGTATGAGCTTAGCTTTTATTGCTTATTTAGTCGGGAACTCTATATTTTCGAATTATCTGGGTGTTCCCTATGTGCCGGGCTCCGCTGAGGTGACGATATTTCTGGGCGCGATTATCGGGGCTTCTCTTGGGTTTCTTTGGTATAATGCACCTCCAGCTATGATCTTTATGGGAGATACAGGATCGCTAGCACTTGGCGGCGCACTTGGATCAACTGCGGTTGCGATTAAACATGAAATCGTGCTTGCAATTATCGGAGGGCTGTTTGTTCTCGAAGCCGTTTCCGTTATTGTACAGGTTGCCAGTTTTAAACTGACCGGTAAGCGAGTCTTTCGGATGGCTCCTATCCATCATCATTACGAGAAAAAAGGCTGGGCTGAACCCACCATTGTTATTCGTTTCTGGATCATTGCGATTATTCTCGCTTTGATTGGACTTTCAACTCTCAAATTGCGGTAATTCCATGATTGAAGCACGCACATATAACGGACAATCTCTCGCAGTTTTCGGTCTTGGGCGAACGGGAATCACGGCGGCGCTATCGCTATTGAAGGGCGGAGCTATAGTATGGGCTTGGGACGATAATCCGGCGGCGCGAGACGCGGCGGCCAAACAAGGCGTAACGCTTAAGGATTTAAAGACAATTGATTGGGAAGAGTGTGACGCCCTCGTTTTATCGCCAGGTGTCCCTGACACATTACCCAAGCCACATTGGAGCGCTAAGTTTGCCAAGGCGGCGAAAGTGCCAATTATATGCGATATTGAAATCTTTGCCCGTGAAATTGCTGCTCGCCCTGAAAATGAGCGACCTAAAATTGTTGCTGTGACAGGGACGAATGGAAAATCCACAACTACGTCTCTTATTGGACACATCTTGAGGTCTTGTGGGAAAGATGCGCAAATTGGAGGCAATATCGGACGCGGGGTTCTTGATTTGAATAAGGTGCGCGCTGGAACGCATTACGTATTGGAGCTTTCCTCTTATCAGCTAGAGCGGACTTTCTCATTGCGTGCAAATGCGGCTGTCTTTCTTAATTTAACGCCGGACCATCTTGAAAGACATGGTGATCTGACAGGATATGAAGTGGCTAAGCGCCGTATTTTTAATAATCAAACGTCTGAAGATGCCATCATTATCGGGGTCGACTCTGAGGCGACGAAACGTATTCATTCAGAGATTACGGCGCAAAATGGGCGGAGTATTTATCCCGTCTCTGTCAAAAAATGTCTGGGACGGGGTGCGTCTGTGATGAAAGGTAAGCTCTACTGCAATATTCATCATAAAGCCGTCGAGATTTGTGATTTGAAAAAAGCCGTAGCATTAGAGGGACTTCACAATCATCAAAATGCAGCGGCTGCTTTTGCGGCAGTGCAATCTTTGGGTTTGGATACAAAGGAAATTGGTGACGCTATTTTATCCTTTCCAGGATTAGCGCATAGAATGGAAACTATTGGACGCGCCGGGCCCGTTCGATTTGTGAACGACAGTAAAGCCACAAATGCAGATGCCGCGAAACAGGCCTTGGAATCTTATAAAAACATTTTTTGGGTTTCAGGAGGACAAGCCAAATCGGGCGGTATTGAGCCTTTGACTGATCTCTTTCCTAACATTAACCGCGCCTATCTCATTGGCGAAGCGGCGCCTGAATTCCATAAAACCTTATCAAAAAATAAGGTTACGCACAAAATTTCCGGAACTTTGGAAAAGGCCGTATTATGCGCCGCGCGCGATGCCATGCAATCCGACGCGTCAAATCCCATTGTTTTATTATCACCAGCCTGTGCAAGTTTTGATCAATTTAAGGATTTCGAAAGTAGAGGTGAGGCATTCCGAGACTATGCACAAAGAATCATTGATCTTTATGCTGAGGAAAAGAACAGGATGACCGCAGCTTAATGGTATTTACGGCGACGATTTCGACATCGAGAACAAAACGCTCTCCTGTCGGAGAATGGTGGCGAAGTGTGGATCACTTAAGTCTTGGCTTTTTGATTTGTTTAATCGGGGCGGGCTTGATTTTATCTATGGCGGCTTCTCCTGCGGCGAGCTTGAGGCTTGGACTCGACAATCCTTTTTATTTTCTTTATCGGCAGTGCTTATTTGTTATTCTGGGACTAATAGGGGCTTTTACCCTCTCTCTTATGACACCGATTAATGCACGGCGTATTGGTATCTTTGCTTTATTGGGTGCTATTGGCTTGCTACTGCTTTTGCCCTCTTTTGGATATGAAGTAAAAGGCGCGACGCGTTGGTTGAAAATCGGTCCGTTCTCTCTTCAACCTTCAGAATTTGCCAAGCCGGCCTTTATTGTATTTGCAGCTTGGATGTTTTCAGTCAGTAAACGTGACAATAATGTACCTGCAGTTGGACTCGTTTTCGCGGTTTATTTGGTTCTTGCCGCGTTATTGATAAGTCAGCCAGATTTTGGCCAATCGTTTCTCTTAACCTTATGCTTCGCAGCCGTGTTTTTCTTTGCAGGCCTCTCTTTGGGCTGGGTCTTATTTATGATTTCTATCTCAATATTTAGTGCCTTTGGTGCTTTTTTAGCCTTCCCGCATGTAAGAGCGCGGGTAGAAAAATTTCTAAATCCAGATAGTTCTGATACATATCAAACCGATAAAGCTTTGGAAGCGATCTCAAATGGAGGAATTTTTGGGCGTGGCCCAGGTGAGGGCGCGGTCAAATATAGCCTACCAGACGGGCATACAGATTATATATTCGCCGTGACCGTTGAAGAATTTGGTTTTTTGATTTCAATGTTTTTAATTGTTCTACTTGCAGGGTTTGTCATTCGAAGTTTTCGTAATGCGCTTAAGCTTAATGATTATTTCAGCCAGTTGGCTGTTGCTGGATTGGCCACGATGATAGGGATGCAAGTTATTATCAATCTTTTCGTGAATTTGAATATGGCACCATCTAAAGGCATGACATTGCCCTTCATTTCTTATGGTGGTTCTTCTATGCTGGCGCTTTGTTTTACAGCGGGGCTTATCTTATCCTTTACGCGTAAGCGCCCGGGAGCCTATGGTTATGGGCAATAGGCTCTTATTGGCCGCAGGCGGCACAGGGGGGCATATGTTTCCCGCCCAAGCCTTGGCAGAAAATCTAAAAGCGCAAGGTTGGGATATCGCGATGATAACCGATGCTAGGGGGCGTAAACATGCGGGTAAAATTCCTGCTAATCCTATTATTGAAGTTAAAGCGGCAAGCATAACGCCGCGGCGTCCGCTAGCTGCTATCCTTGGAACTTTCAAACTGGTTAAAGGTGTTATGCAGGCCCGTAAATTTATTCAACACTGGGGCCCAGATGTCGTTGCTGGTTTTGGAGGATATCCCGCTTTTCCTGCGATGCGCGCCGCGCAAGCAATGCAGATACCGACAATCATCCACGAACAAAATGCGGTTTTAGGGCGTGTAAATCGAGTTTTTGCGAGCAAGGCTCTTCACGTTGCTTCAGGATTTTCTGAGCTACATAAAATACCTGATGGGGCCAATCATGTTGTGACGGGTAACCCGATGCGAGGTCAGGTTGTTCGAGCTATTCCCAAAACATATATCTTACCAAAAGATTATATCCACATCCTTATTGTAGGGGGAAGCTTAGGGGCAAAAATTGTTAGTCAAACTGTGCCTGCGGCTATCGCGCTTTTACCTGACCAAATCCGCAAACGGCTCAAAGTTGTGCAGCAAACACGTCCTGAATATCAGAGCAGTGCGCGGGCAATTTATGAAGAAGCGGGTGTTGAGGCTATTTGTGAAACTTTTTTCTCGGATATCGAAAGGCATCTATCCCAAGCCCACTATATTATTGGCCGTGCAGGGGCCTCATCTGTGTCTGAAATAGCTGTGATGGGAAAGCCGTCCTTATTGGTGCCGCTGGCTATTGCCATGGATGACCATCAAACTGCCAATGCTTTGTCACTGGCTCGCCATAATGCCGCTGATATTTTGCCTGAATCAGAGTTTACGCCAGAGCGTGTCAAATCTACCTTGGAGGCAAGACTAAATGATTCGAACTGGCTTAAAACGGCAGCTACCGCAGCACGCGGACAAGGCCGACCCTATGCCGCAGCCGAATTGGCCAAATTGGTCATATCGGTTGTTAAATAATGAAGACGGCTCTATGCCCAAACCAGACTTAAAGCAACGCGCCCTAGCGACAAAGGTTCCTTTTGATACTGGGCCTATCCATTTTGTTGGGATTGGGGGCATTGGTATGTCGGGAATAGCCGAAGTGATGCTCAATTTAGGTTATCAAGTTCAAGGCTCTGATGGGCGCTCAAGCGTTATTACCAAGCGACTGCAAAAATTAGGGGCAACTATTTATCTGGGGCAAAAGGCAGAGCAAGTTAACGGAGCAGGCGCGATTGTTATGTCCTCGGCTATCAAAGCCGATAATCCTGAGCTTATCGAGGCGCGCGCACGCTCAATTCCAGTTGTACGCCGCGCTGAAATGCTTGCCGAACTAATGCGTCTAAAATGGGCAGTGGCCGTGGGAGGAACTCATGGGAAGACAACTACGACGACCATGATTGCGGCGCTTTTGGAAGGCGGTAACCTTGACCCGACTGTCATTAATGGTGGGATCATCAATGCCTATGGCTCTAACGCTAAGCTGGGTATGGGTGATTGGATGGTTGTCGAAGCCGATGAATCCGACGGTTCATTTCTAAAACTATTCCCGACTGTGGCCGTTGTGACCAATATCGACCCCGAACATATGGAGCATTACGGGGACTTTGATGTTCTGCGGAAGGCTTTTGATACTTTCGTTGAAAATCTGCCCTTTTATGGGTTTGCCGTGCTTTGTATTGATCATCCAGAGGTTCAGGCTTTAGTCGCACGCGTGTCAGACCGTAAAATCTTAACCTATGGGTTTAACCCACAGTCCGATGTGCGCGCTGAAAACTTAGAGCTCGAACAAACAGGGTCGCGTTTTGATGTGGTCTTTAGAAATGTTGACGGCGAAGATGAGCGTTGGGATGGATTATTTTTGCCAATGGCGGGGCGGCACAATACGCAAAACGTGCTATCGGCTATTGCGGTATCACGTGAGCTTGGCTTGACTCAGGCGCAAGTGAGGTCTGGCTTAGAAAGCTTTGGCGGGGTTAAACGGCGTTTCACCCATGTTGGAGACTGGAACGGTGTAACGATAATAGATGATTATGGGCACCACCCCGTGGAAATCGCAGCCGTTCTGCAGGCGGCACGTCAAGTCTCTAAAGGTAAAGTTCACGCGGTTGTTCAGCCACATCGATTTTCACGCCTCTCTGATTTATTTGAAGAATTTTCTACCTGTTTTAATCACGCCGATAATGTCTTTGTCGCTGATGTATATCCGGCGGGCGAAAGTCCAATTGAGGGGATAAATGGCCCAGCTCTTGTTCAAAGCCTGATTTCTCATGGGCATAAAAACTCTAAGGATACATCAAAGGAAACGCTGGCTTCGGACCTTAAACCACATTTGGAAGAGGGCGATATCATTGTCTGTTTAGGGGCTGGTGATATTACTTATTGGGCGGCAGATTTAACGAAAAACTTGGACGCAGCTTAAGTGGATTTAATTGACCGCCTCCCATTAGTTCGCGGAAAATTATCGGCAAATGTGCCGCTTGCGCCTTATACATGGCTGCGGGTTGGGGGGGCTGCTGAAGTCCTTTTTATGCCAAAAGACGAAGCAGATTTGGCCCATTTTTTATCCTCTACGCCTGACGAAATTCCTGTGACTATTCTGGGCGTAGCGTCCAATACGTTAGTGCGTGATGGCGGCGTTAAAGGTGTTGTTGTTAGGTTAGGCCCTAGCTTTACTAAAGTGGAAACTGATGGCGTGACTGTAAGAGCAGGCACGGCGGCACTTGATAATAAAGTAGCGAAAGAAGCCGCCAAGGCGGGGATTGCGGGATTGGAGTTTTACACAGGAATTCCGGGAACCATAGGCGGAGCACTTCGCATGAACGCAGGTTGCTACGGCACTGAAACTAAAGATATTTTAACCGAAGTCGTGGCGATTGACCGTACGGGGCGGCGACAAGTCATGATGCTCAATGATTTGGGATATTCCTATAGGAATAGCAAGGTGCCGAATGATCTGATTTTTGTGGAGGCGGCCTTTAAAGGACAAAAAGATAAACCCGTCGAGATCCAATCTCGAATGAATGATATTGCTCAGCGGCGAGAAGAGAGTCAGCCTATTCGTGAGAAGACGGGAGGTTCTACTTTCAAGAATCCGGATCAAACTCAGTCAGGTGGGCGCGGGGCATGGCAGGTCATTGATGCAGCTGGGGGTCGTGGCTTTAGAGTCGGCGGCGCGCAAATGAGCGAAAAGCATTGTAACTTTATGATCAATACGGGCGATGCGAGCGCCGCCGATTTAGAAACGCTTGGCGAGACAATCCGCCAAATGGTCAAAGAAAATGAGGGTGTTGATCTGGAATGGGAACTTAAGCGGATAGGGGATAAGGCATGAAACGCGTAGCGGTTTTAAAAGGAGGTATGTCCTCTGAACGTGATGTTTCTCTTGTTTCCGGAAGTGAATGCGCAAAGGCATTGCGCAGTGAGGGTTTTGATGTGACTGAAATAGATGTTGCGCCTAATTTGTGGGAACAACTACACGACGCTGACCCTGATGTGATCTTTAACGCGCTTCACGGCGAATGGGGTGAAGATGGCCGCGTGCAAGGCGTTCTTGATCTCTTTGGCGCGCCTTACACCCATAGCGGAGTTATGGCGTCTGCCTTGGCAATGGATAAACATCGCTCCAAGGCCGTTTTGCGTGATGTTGGTATTACAGTGCCCAAGGGCGCGCTTGTGCCTCGACTCTCTGCGGCCAAAGAGCATCCCATGGAACCGCCTTATGTGGTTAAACCCAATGCCCAAGGCTCAAGTGTAGGTGTTTATATTGTCAAAGATGGCGCGAATGCACCAGCCGATATGGCAGATAATGAGACTATGGGTGATCTGGTTTTGGCTGAAGAGTTCGTTCCGGGGCGCGAACTTACTGTTGCGGTTATGGACGGAAAAGCTCTGGCTGTGACTGAGATTATTCCAAATACAGACTGGTATGATTATGAAGCTAAATATGCGGATGGAGGCTCTCACCATGTTGTGCCTGCGCAGATTCCCGGTGAAGTGACGCAAATTTGCAAAACTTGGGCGCTTTTAGCTCATGAAACCTTGGGGTGCCGGGGCGTAACCCGCTCTGATTTCAGATTTAATGATATTAATGGCGATTTAACAGACATCGTAAACAAAATCGTAATGCTTGAACTTAATACTCAACCCGGAATGACTCCGACATCTCTTGCGCCTGAGCAAGCGGGCTATGTCGGGTTAAGTT
>CAZNWH010000048.1:3545-16992 GCA_964576765.1 uncultured Hellea sp. | reverse complement strand
TCATTTGTTGTCTTTACCAATAACTTCGATACACGCACACAGGGTATTGATGTTGTCGCCAACATGCCCGTCGATTTCGGACAAGGGACAAGCTCATTTACACTGGCAGCTAACTGGACAGACACAGAAGTTACTGACTCTGGCCGATTTGTACCGATTAGTGATCTTCGCATCCGGTCATTGGAAGAAAACATTCCAAGCTTTAAAGGGAATTTGACTTTCAATCACGAACAAGGTGACTGGAGAGGCTTGGTACGCGCCAATTACCATTCCAGCTATTTTGAAGATCATCTTGGAACAGATGGCTTCCCGATTGATTTGGGCAGTGAAATCAACATTGATGCTGAAATTACTTACTCATTCTTGGATGGAGCCGAGATCAGTGTCGGTGCTGCCAATATCTTTGATAACACACCAGATGAACTGGCTGGAATTCCGCTAGGTGGTTTCTCATCCGTTGGTGCGGTCGCCGGACCTGCCTTCCCGTCAACAGCGCCGTTTGGCTTTAATGGCGGTCAATGGTATGTTCGCGCACGTTACGCCTTTTAGGTAAGCTTTTAAGAATTAATAAGCCCCGCTCGTTGAGTGGGGCTTTTTTGTGACCTCATTTACCAGACACCAAGATTAGCGAGTTTTACTCTCAACTCAGGTGGCAAGCCACTCGCCCCGCCTATTTCAGTTAAATCCGCAGGAGCATCTTCTACTTTTAAATAACGCCATCCTTGAAAGGGACGTTTAGGCGTTGGCACGACGGGTATTAGGTTTGGGTTCATAATGATAGCGCAAGCTTTGCGGCCATCTTTTGTTTGTGTTTCTTCCAAATCGATAATTTGATTCCGGCATTGAATCAGTCCTTTAATCACCCAATAGATTGATCCCCCATCAAGTAAACCTTCCCTTTGTTTAGGAAACATCCTTGTAATATGTTGATGATGTGGGGTAAGGCCTTTTTTGACACGGCGTCGAACGATGGTCTTTTGCCAATCTTGAAGAGTCGCAATTGATTCAGAGCCAACGGATAGCTTTTGAAGGTGAACCGCCATATCCACTCATAAGAGATGACACGTGGTGAAGGCCAGTCGAATTCTTAAAAATTTCGTTGATAAGGTTCAATATCAACAATAAAATTCCGAACGGATGGATCAATTTTAAACGTCACCATATCAGCGATTTTACCCTTTGGCACGAGGCCAACTTTTTTAATTCCATAACCAAAGATCGACTTTAGTTGCCGGTGTACGTGACTCGATTTTGAATAACTTGATTCAATTCCAAACCAATGACGTAAAGTGGCATTTGCAACCATACAGGAATTCTTCATACGGCTTTTAGCTGTTGAATACTCTGTCGTTACAGAAACACAAAATTCCCGATTATCAACTCGGTGCGGTGAATTCAGCGGCCATGCAATAGCTTGCGCCTCCTCAAGATCAAAAAACTCTGCATGCTCATCGAACTCTAATGTATAGGGTAAATCATCGTCTAAATACCTAAGCATTTTAGCTTCATAGGCTCGATCCGGAATGAATTTCTCATTCTGCGGATAGATATATATCCGTTTTTTGCCACGAACATGCCACAAAATAATATGCGTTTTATCAAAATGATACGGCACCTGTGCAATAGGTGAGGATATCAAAATTCCGCCATTCGCATCGTAAGGTTTTTTAGAAATTGCAGCCCCTAGGTCGCCATACATGCGATCAAGAACAGCCTTATATTCAGGATGTAAATTCATACCTTTACGAACATTAATCCACACTTTGCCAGCTTTTGCGGCATCTAGAATGACTTTACCTGAAACGTCGCGAAAATCACCAGTCCTAAACCTATTGGGATATACGGGATGCTCTGGGTCCCCCATAGTACATACATCTAACATATTTGAAGGATGTTTCTCTAGCAGCTTGATCAGGGCATCATCCGAAAAAAGACCTGTTTCATTCAAACTATGCTTGAAGGTTGTTATATCTTTCTCAAAACGATCCGTATGCTCCTCGGACCAATCTTGTATCAAACCAACCATTTTATTTTCACCTATTATAGCGTTAAGCGCATTCATTCTGCTTTATATAAGCAAAAAAGGTTGATATTTCGTATGCGATCCCTCGCCAAATTTCTAAACCTAATAGATGTAGAAATTAAAAATCACGCTTAAAAGGTTCGGTGTCGACAATAAAGTCTGGAGATTTCGGATCAATTTTAAACGTTACCATATCGATATGATCTTTTTTAACTGCTAGGCCAGCCTTATCGATAACGCGACCAAAATACGATCTAACTTGACGTCCCATGAGGCTTGCACTGCGGTAACTGGTTTCCACACCAAATTTTTGGCGTAAGATCGCATTCGCAATCATAGCTGCATTCTTCATTCCGCTTTCGCGCGTCGAATACTCAGTAGTTACTGATACGCAAAAAGCCGTATTATCAACTCGGTGTGGGGAATTAAGCGGCCATGTAATAGCTTGCCCTTCTTCAAGATCGAAAATTTGAGCATCGTGGTCAAATTCTTTGACATAAGGAAGATCATCATCCAAAGTTGTCAGCAATGCTGCTTCATAAGCATGATCAGGAATAAATCTTTCAGTTTCAGGATATAAATAAATACGTTTTTTACCTCGGATATGCCACAAGATTACCTCAGTCTTATCAAAGTGATAAGGAACTTTTGCGATCGGTGAGGATATCAAAATTCCGCCATTAGCATTATAGGCCTTATTACCTGTTTCATCAGCGATACCGTTATACATCTTATCTAATATCACTTTATACTCCGGGTGGATATTCATCGCGCGACGAACGTTCATCCACACTGCCCCTGCTTTTGCCGCATTGAGAAGCGTCTTACCATCTGCATCTCGAAAATCCCCTGTTCTGAGCTTATTAGGGTAAACAGGATGATTGGGATCTCCCATGGTACACACATCAAGCATGTTTTTGGGATGTTTTTCAAGCAGTGAGATTAAAGCCTCATCCGTAAACAGACCAGTTTCCTCTAGCCCATGTCTAAACGTCATAATTTCTTTTTGAAAACGTGCTGTATGATTCTCAGACCAACCTTTCAAAATTCCATTCATTACATCCACCTATATTCTCGTAAGAGAAGCCCATTCTATGGTATATTTTTACTGAAATTTATTGATATTTCCTTTTTATCAAACCTTCCAGCCACTTAGTTATCTTCAGAAAGATGAATTAAAGTCTTCCTAAATGCATAATACAGAGACCCTAAAAGCATCATTGCTCCAATTAGAACGCCGCACATCACCCATAATGACCCATTTGGCCCTAATAACGTTTCGGCATTTTTTAGAATTAGCGCCACACTACCCCCAAGCAAAAGAGCTCCGAAAGTTAGCATGATCCAATATGGAGATGTTGAATTTTCTTGAACATCCGTATCATTTTTCAATACAATATATTTACTTGCACTGTCTTCTGACCGGCTCTCGGCCTCAAAATCTTCAAGTAAATTGTCAACATCAACACTTTCAGGTTCTTGAGAAGGCTCCAGTTCCTGACCAGATTTAAAATCTACAACATTGCCTGAAGCGGCACTTAGTCCCGGCACTTCATCCGTAATAAGGGATTCTTCCCACTCTGTAATATTCGTTCCTTTTTGATCAGATTTAACGTCTTCGATCAAAGCATCCAAACGATTTTTAAGCTTTTCCTCTTCAATTGCTATCAGGCTTGGGTTCGTCTGTGATTCAACTCCAGGGTCAGGATCAAGAGAAAGCTCATCTTCCAAATCATCATCCTCATCATACACCTCGCTTAACGATAATATACTTGAAGCCATATCTTCACGACGGCGACGCGGAGATGGTGTAATATCATAAGGAACAGTTCCTACGACACTCGCTGCGTCTTCTTTTGAAAAAACGGGTAAGCCGTCATCCGTTTTTAAGACCGCAACCGTCTCATCTTCACTGGGGGGTAGATCAATACGTGAAGCGCTTAACGTACGTCCTTCAGGGCGAAGAAAGAGCGCTTTTTCAGCTGTCCGCCTACGCATAAGAGCATCTACGACGTAGGTTTTTCCGTCTATCTCAGACTTCCGCCAAATATCAAACCCATTGGCTGCATCTAACGGACGGCCATTATTGAGGGCTCGAAGTGTATCAGATGTAAGAAACGCTTTCGGTCCTATATTAAACGCAAAAGAACACAAAGCATCAAATTGGCTCTGCGTTAAAGGTGCATGGACATTTTCGTTGACCATATCTTCAAAGGGTGCCAGGTCTGTTTTTAATAAGTCCTCAGCTTCTGATTTGGATAAAAAATTCACCTCATCTTCTGTAATTCTATGCCCGTAACCAATAACGCGCTGACCTGACACGAGTGTACGGTCGACAGGACGATAACCTTCATAGGCTTTAATCAATTTCAAGCCCATATTGGAAATAGTGAATTGACGTCCCATTTTAGTCCATTTCGTTACAAAACGCGGTTTTCGGAACATAATATGCAAAATAGAGGCCGAAGTGGACTTACCTACTCTCTTTTCCAAAAGGAAAAGTTTGCGATGAAAAGTTTATGGTTAACAAAAGTGTAATTTAATCCGTTTTCGTATCAATATCGCTAGGGGATAAGGGAATTGTTAGCATATCCCGAAAGGCCGCCCATTGAGATTCACGGCTATCTCCTGCTGCTTTTACATAAGCTTCTACAATATCTTTCCCAATATTATAATTGATTACATATCCTCGATATTTTTCGACAAAGCGTATGCGTTGTTCTGTCTTTTCACGGCTTGATAGGTAGTATTTTTGCATCAAAGTAATCGCTTCAGCCTTGGTTATTTCACCGTCAAGATAAAGCCGTGAAACTTCATTCGTCGCATGAGATAATTGTGATTTGAGGCGATTATATTTTTCTAGTTTTTCCGCTTTTTTGGGGTCAAGATTGGCCATAGGATACAGAACATCCTGCTCGAACTTTATTTTCTCATTATCAGGAAAGGCCAGTTCTATACCATAATTTCCTGCCCCTTCTGCTAGAGGACCAAATGGCCCAAAAAGCGGATTAACACTATATTCTATCCAACCACGTTTACCGACGAGTTCTTGCTCAATGAAGAGGTTCCAAACATGATGGCCTGGATATCCTTCATGGCATCCCAAATCGACAGCCCGATCAATGATGATTGGAAAATCAGTATTAATTTGGATTAAGCTTTCGAAATTTCCTTGATAATAATTATAGCCAGACCAGCTTTTACCAGTTACAAATTCCAGTGTAAATTTCTCGGTTCGAGGTAAATTGAAATAACGTTGAGTTCGCAATTTACATTCCTGAATAGCTCTATCAAAAATTGGTCTTAGTTTTTCTTTCGGTATAGCTAGACTATTACGAAACGCCGTAACGCGGGCCGCCGTACTCCCCTCACCCGGTAATAATTTATCAATGTGCTCTAAAACTTCATCATATTTATCAAAGTCATACCGAGGCGGTCTAACATCATAAATATCAGACACTTCTTGATCAAAAGGGACGGCTTTTCCTAAAACAACATCCAGCCGAACAGCCATAGCGCGCGCAAGTTTTGACAATTGAGATTTGCGAATATTTTCTTCGGTTGAGACAGAAAGCAAAGACAATCTATTACGAAATTCGTCAATCTGTTCCGCGAGTTCATCTCCGTTGACCTTTCGCATAACCTCTGAGCGCCATTTTTGTGGTCCGTGATAGGCATCAACATAATCACTATCGATCTCGCCCAGACGAAGAGCAAGCATTACAAACTCCATTGCCGCTGTGTCTAGCGGGTTTGAAAAAACAATATCATGTCCCGCGGCATGATGCTCATTGATCCAACGGATAATATTTATATCTGTCTTCGTTCGGTCAAATGTAGCAACTGTCGGAGATACATGCGTATCAACCTGAGGTGAGCAGGCAGCCAACATAGCAGCGAGTATGCTGATAAATGTAAGTCCTTTCATAATATTGTCTTTCTATAATAAAATAATAGCCACAAACCTAAAACACGTATAATATAGGTATTGAAAGATAATTCAGGTAAATTTTCTCTCATTTCTCGTATATGATCTATTGTGTCACCAACCGTTCATTTTCGAGTCGCTCATCGTCCTCTCCTCTTTAAATTTACGAGTCAAATCATCAGGCGCTTTATGATTGTAAGTCTTGCGAAATAGAAGAAAAAGGGTTTAAGTTTATTTGTGAGTTTAGCGGGCATATATATTTTATTTGGCGGAATTTTGCTCGCCTTTCTCTCAAGCCTTACCTGGAACGATTTTAAAACTTTTCGATTGCCGGATAATCTTACACTACCTTTAATTCCTTTAGGCATTTTGCAGGCCTATCTGCTCACTTCTAATTTCATAGCCAATGTTATAGGAACAATCATAGGGTATTTAGTATTCGTCATCATCGAATACGCATTTAAAACTCTACGCGGTATAGATGGCTTAGGCCGAGGTGATGCAAAACTCCTTGCTGCAGGCGGAGCCTGGTGTGGCTGGAGCAATCTACCTTTTATAGTCTTAATTGCGAGTAGTATCGGCATAGTTCTAGCGATGTCACCAAAATACAAAGCTCTTGGCCGAATTCCATTTGGCCCATTTCTCGCTTTTGGAATATTTATAGTTTGGACAGCTGGAGCCCATGTCGCCTTAGGCCGTTAAGAGCTTACAGGTTGGCAAGTAAAGATTCCTACGATAGGTGTTACAATATCCCACCCATTAGCATCAGAGCCGATTAGCCTGCCTGATTTATAGCGCGTACTCCCCTCTATAGCCTGAGGGTTAAGTAAAGATAAGGTTAGGCTTTTACCATTTGAGTCTATAAATTTTCTATCATCAGACGTACTCGTATTCGCAATTGAGGTTAAAGACATTTCTTTTCCATCCCGATAAAGCACCGCAGTATTTTGATCAGCATAAAGAATAAATGTCTTTGTACTATCGGCCTTCCAAACAAATAAGCCACAATCACCCGGCAATAATGTTCGAGGTTTCAAGCCGATCCGCTCCGCCTTGGGTGTTTTAACCGTTTCAAGGCTAGCACACCCTGTCAGACAAATTGCCAATATAATAAATAAAAGGCGCATAAACTATCTTAGCGCCATTTTCCCTGTTCTGTCAGGTTAAATTCACCATTCCTCTCATCAAACCCATAAAGTGGCAGCACGACACCTGCTTCCGGACGTCCTGTGCGAACAGAAATATCTGCTCGATAGGCCCCATTAATACCGATACGTAAATCCGCATGAATAGTCTGACCCGCCTCCGAGCCAGAAAGCTTAGCCACAAGGTCGCCCTTATCACAGCTTATAGGGCCTGCGAGAGTCGGCCCACGCCATTGCCATCGGCCAAAGTTCCTAGTGAGAAAGTCTGTGTCCGCCTGCCCCGAAGCTGCTTCGCAAATTTCATCAAACTGCATACTCGAAAGATGGATATTGATCTTTCCTTGCAACTCCTTTAACCGGCCATCTGTGGTGGGTAGCTGTGATAATTGCCCCGAAAATTTCAAATCTTGAATTTTAGAGCGCGAGGCCTGACCTGATATCTGCATGGCACTAGAGCTTGTTTGAAACTTCAAAGGTAAACCACCCTTTATCAGAGCTCCGGCATCTAAAGAATACTTAGCGGATCCTATGTGATTAAGCCCATTGACTGTTCCATTCCAAATAGTCCCTGAAAATTTGACATTTGCCCCGATCCCACTGGGTATAAAATGCGGAGCAACCCATGCCAATGGACAGTAAATAAAAGCAGATAAAAGCCCACTCAGAAGCACGATAGGCATAACAATGCGTTTACGCATAAAGCTATGGTCCACCCGTCAGAACACGAGGCTCCAGGGGCTGCTCTAAAAATGTATCAACTTTGGAATAACTACGTCCTGATTGTTGCAAATCTTCGAAGCGAATTCGATCTAAGCTGCGCTGAGTTAAAGGCCGTGCATCAGAGGCATTACGAATAATTGTTGGTCGTAAAAAAACCATCAAATTCGTTTTTTGACGAGACTTACCTTTAGATTGAAAGGCTTTTCCCAAAATAGGAATATCGCCCAAAATGGGTACCTTGGCTAAGTTTATTTCTTCATCGTCTTGGAGCAATCCACCCAGAACAATTATTTCCTTATCATTGGCTAAAACCGTTGTACCAATTGAACGTTTATTCGTCACAAAATCACCAGAGAGTGATGTCAACGCTCCGGAAATCGAAGACACTTCTTGATTAATTTCTAAGCGTATAACGTCGCCTTCGCTAATCTGAGGTAAGACATCCAACTGAATACCGACCTCCTGTCGTTCAAAAGTTCTGAAAGGATTTATATTACTATTGCCTGCCCCCAGAAGGCTTTCTCCAGTGGTAATAGGTATTTCTTGTCCGACAAGAAATGTCGCCGGAACGTTATCGAGAGTTGTAACGAATGGCATGGATAAAATATTTGTATCTTCGTCTGTCTCCAGAGCATTTACGACAGCTGTGTATAACGTATCATTATCGATACCGCCAATACCCGCAATGCCTCCATCCAATCCAACGATTGAACTTACAGCCGCTGCCTGCTCCGTCGCATCAAAGCCATCAGTAGCCCCAGCTATTACGCCTGCTAAACCTAAAATATTGGGGGCTGCACGAGAAAAATTAGTGGAGAGCAACGGTACATTTCTTCCGTTCAATCCGGCGATTGCAAACTCAACGCCTAACTCTTTGGCGGCCGTATCCGAAATTTCAACTATAATCGCTTCGACCAAGACTTGTGGCCTGCGAACATCTAATCTTCGAATGATTTGTTCAAGCGCCTCTTGGGTCTCTCCTGATGCACTAATAACTAAAGTATTACTTCCAGGCTCATAAGCGACCGTTGGAGCGGGTTGACCTTCTCGCTCATAAGCAGGAAGCAGCGTTGTTAAAAGCTCGATGATAGAAGCCCCATCTGCAAATCGGAGCGGAACGACACTGACTGCACCTCTTGGAGATGCACTGCCAACATCCATACTGGAGATAATTGGTCCCAACTTAGAGAGTTCTGCTGATTTACCTTCTATAATAAGACTATTACTCGCTGGCACAGCAACAACACGGTAACCAGGCTTAGCTCCCGCTAATGCTTTGAGGGCTTCTTCGGCATCAATTGCTGATAAATTAGTGAGCCTAAACGTTTCGACTTTGGTATCATTGACATCAATGGCCGAGATAATTTCGCGGGCTTTACGTAAATTTTCCGGGAAATCGGTTATCACCAGAACGTTTCCGCCCGGATTAGCCGTTAACTGTCCCTGACTATGCATAACAGGTTTAATCAACCGCGCGGCTTCAGCCGCATCCGTTTGAGAAAGCTTAATGACGGTTGTTGCAAATCTGCCATTATTTCCATTTCCCGACGTGAAAGGAGCATCTTGGGCCGCTCCCTGTATAAGCGTAATGCGATACTCTCCAGTTGCGGTTCTGACCAACGTATAACCATGAACCCTCATAACATCTTTAAAGACTTCAAACACTTCACTTGAACTTAGAGATTGTTCTGATGAGATCGTTACTTTACCTTGTACGCGAGGATCCACGATAAAGGTCTGGCCCGTCACCGTTGAGACATCATTTATAAAAGCCCTAATGTCAGCCTGTTGCATTGTGATGAGATGATCTCCCGCCGCAAAACTGGACATGCCCAGTATTGCACACGTCGCAATCGCGGTAAAACACGTTGAAAGAATTTTTTGCTTCATAGCCATTAATTGGCTCCTAGCTTAATTTTTTGTGGCTTACCATTACGCAGAACAGTTATATCAACACCACCTTGTTGCGAAGCATTTTTAACTATTGAAGTAAAATCAGGTCGCCCTTGTGTAAGGTCTTGTCCATCTATTTGAGTAATAACATCACCTTTTTTTAGCCCAAACTTCTGAACATCAACTCCCGGACGATTAGGTTTTACGGTATAGCCTTGAAACTGTCCATTTTTCACTGAACGCCTAAGATTCAAGTCCTGAAATAACAACCCTACGTTTTTTGCAAGTGTTTCATTAGAACGAGGCACTTCTGGAGATGTTTTAGTCTCAGAGGTTTGTTGGGTGAGTCCAACCGCTTCATTGCGTTCAAATGTTAACCTTTGATTTTGGCCATTAACAGATAAAACGACAAACCCCTTATTGATAGACTTAAGAATAACATCCGAGATAACTTCATCGTCCACTTTATATCCAGTCTCTTTATTATCAGGGGTACGCAGAATTGCACTTCCATTTCCTCCTGTTACCAACCCCATAAGTTTTAGATTTAAGGTCGTCTCAGGTACATCAAAGGCGAGGAATTCATCCTCAATTTGAACTACGTCTGCAGACGCGTTAAATGGATCAGTCGTGAATGAGAAATTCTGAGAATTTACAGAAGATAATGCTGGTCTTGTTGAAGGGAAATCATCTGCTTTCCACAAGCTTTCAGGATTTGTGAAAGCGATAACAATACGCACGATGACAAAGATTAATACGGCCAAGAGGGTCACACTCATAAGCCTTATAGGCCAAGTCAGATTGTGTGATGAAATTGTTACCAACATGCTTATAATCCTCAATCATATAGAGAGCAGTATCATAACTTTAGCGCGTTTTTGCAACAGGATTAGTTAATTGTGTTTAATTCTTGGAGGGTTACACTATTTCTCGATGATGATAGACTTTGTGGCACCTACAAGCATGCAAATCGATAATATTTTTATTTAAAATTGCCAGTGTCAGCAAATGTAATAACAGCAAGTTTAATAGCTAAACTCATTGAACATCTCTTGCTAAATTCATCCATTTGTGGCCTTAAATGTCACAGATTATTGGTAATTTTATCAAACTTCCTAGCTAATAGTAAAAATTTGGAGTTACAATGAGCGCTACGAGAATTGATGGCAGAGCTTATGCTGATAGTTTGCGAAAACGTGTAAAAACGGTTGTTAGCCATCTACCTTCTCAGCCCGCGCTTGCAGTTGTATTAGTAGGCGAAGATCCAGCTAGTCAAGTTTATGTCGAAAGCAAAATAAAGTTCACTAAAGAATGCGGCATGCGTTCAGTTGAACATAAATTACCGGCTGATACGCCGGAAGAGGATGTGGTTGCTGTTGTTCGCGCGCTCAATGCTGACCCTAAAGTAGATGGCATTTTGGTACAACTCCCTCTTCCCAAAGGATTGAACTCAGATCGTGTGATTGAAGAAATCCACCCTGAGAAAGATGTGGATGGGTTAACAGAAGCGTCAGCCGGACGGCTGTCACTAGGAAAGCCAGGATTACGACCCTGTACGCCAACAGGCTGTGTCATGTTGGCTAAAGATCAACTGGGCGATTTAACTGGCAAACATTGTGTAGTTCTTGGTCGGTCAATCCTTGTGGGTAAACCAGCAGCTCTTTTATTTCTTGAGCAAAATTGTACGGTCACAATTGTTCATTCGCGCACCAAAAATATTGAAGAGATCTGCCAAAATGCCGACATACTCGTTCCCGCAGTTGGACGTCCTCAAATGGTAAAATCCGATTGGATCAAACCTGGCGCCTGTGTAATTGACGTGGGCATAAACCGTGTTCCTAGTCTTAAAAACCCAGGAAAAACCCGATTGGTCGGAGATGCTGACTATAAGGATGTTCGCAAAGTAGCAGGCGCGGTGACCCCTGTACCAGGCGGCGTAGGACCTATGACGATCGCTTGCCTCTTGCGTAATACAGTTATCGCGGCATGTTCGAGACGCGGATGGGACACACCTGATGGATTGGACTTTTAACCATCCTCTTTAGTTTTCTAGGACTGCATCGTCCAACCTTCAACATCCATTGCCGCTTGCCTCACGGCTTCGGTAATTGTTGGATGAGCATGACAGGTTCGCGCAATATCTTCGGAGGCCGCTTTAAATTCCATCGCTAGGGCAACTTCGGCAATTAAATCACCAACATGAGCCCCGATCATATGAGCGCCGAGAATTTCATCGGTTTCTTCATGAGCTAGAATTTTTACAAAGCCGTCCGTTTGATGATTGGCGCGCGCACGCGAATTGGCGGCAAAAGCAAACTTGCCTTTTTTATAAGGAATGCCCGCCTCTTTTAACTCTTCCTCGGTCTTCCCTACACTGGCGATTTCCGGCGCTGTATAAACCACCCCTGGAATAACATCATAATTAACGTGTCCCGCCTTGCCGGCAATAATTTCAGCCACAGCCACACCTTCGTCTTCGGCTTTATGGGCGAGCATAGGACCATGCGTGCAATCCCCAACGGCATAAATCCCGGCTACATTTGTTGTGAAATGATCCGTTTCAATAAAGCCGCGTTTATCTGTCGCAACGCCAACTGCTTCTAAACCTAAATCCTTCGTGAAAGGACTACGGCCAATACACACAAGTACAACATCTACGTCGATATCTTTTTCTTTACCACCTGCGCTCGCTTCTGTCTTGACTTTGAGCCCCTTACTTGACTTTTCGACAGCTGTAACTTTGCGCCCAAGCTCAAATTTCATCTTTTGTTTTTTGAATATTCTCAGCGCTTGCTTTTGAACTTCTGCATCCATGCCCGGCATAATATAATCGAGATATTCAACGACTGTAACCTCTGCGCCAAGACGCCGCCAGACAGACCCAAGTTCTAATCCAATAACACCGCCGCCAATCACAAGGAGTTTTTCAGGAACTTTTTTAAGCTCCAACGCTCCTGTCGAGGACACTATTTTCTTTTCGTCAATGTCAACATTAGGAAGCGTCGCAACCTCGGAGCCTGTTGCAATAACGATATTTTTGGTTTTAAGTTTTTTACTACCAACTTCGACTGTATTAGCGTCAATAATTTTTCCATAACCGTTTAAATGCTCGACATTGTTTTTCTTAAATAGAAACTCGATGCCTGAGGTTAAACCTGAGACTGTCTTTTCCTTCGCGCCCATCATAACTTTAAGGTCGAAACCAACCTCTCCTGTCAGACCCATTCCGGCAAAGTCCTTTTGCGCAGTTTCCAGCATCTCGGTGGAGTGTAAGAGCGCTTTGGACGGGATACACCCGACATTTAGGCAGGTTCCGCCCAATGTTTTACGCGTTTCAACACAAAGAACCTTAAGCCCTAACTGACCACATCGTATGGCGCAATTATAACCGCCGGGGCCGCCGCCAATAACAATGACGTCATATTGATCTGACATAAAAACTCCGGATAGTTTAAATAATGACGTCACTTACGCGGGGCAGGTTTTGACGTCAACAGCTCTTAACGCATGTTAAGATTTAAGATAAATATTAAAGCCCGCCTTATACAAGCGGGCTTTCTATTCCATTTCCGACTGAATGAAGATTAGTATCGTCGATAGCCAAAAGAAGAGCGTCTATGCCCCCGATTTATCCCGAATCCTCTATTAGATCTAAAACCTCGATTGAATCCATTACGTCTAGAAAACCCACGAGATCTAAAACCGCCTCCATAGGTGCCAGTATTAAATCCACGATTA
>CAZNWH010000048.1:0-3445 GCA_964576765.1 uncultured Hellea sp. | reverse complement strand
TTAAAGTTACGATTATTAAAGCCACGGTTACCATTAAAGCGGGTTCGATTGTTTATGAAACCACCCTGAAAATTGCGTCTCGAAGAATTAAACTGCGTATTTTGAACGAAATTGTGTCCTGAAAACTGCACTATGCTTTGAGCTTTAGCTTGAGTAGAAAGGCCCGCAGTTAAAACAAAGGCTGCTAAAGCGGTTATTACAGTCGTTTTGATCATCTTAAACATATTGAACTCCTATAGTTCTGAGTGATGACCTGAATATAATATAATTAATAACGTTAGGCGAAACACATGACTTCATAGAAATGTGATGCAAATGTTAAGATAATTTCTTATGCAATAATACCTTTTGACCTCATCGACCGAGTAAACCATATCGAAAAGAGGCATAATATAATAACAAGACTGAACATGATCCATCCGCCATTATTCATAGTCGCTCGCCCAGCACTATCCATAATAAACCATACCCAGCCTAAAATAGCACCTATGAGTGAAGCAATATAAAAAGGTAAAGCCCAACGACGGCGTAAAAGTAGACATATCGTTCCCAACAACCCACCCCATACGCCGATGGCATATCCTGAAATTGACCATGCAGGGACTCTATGACGGACATCTAACAACTCTTTGCCATATATTTCAACATAGGTTGCATCAGACATCGTCACTTCAATCCAGTAAAACCCAATACCCATTAAACCCCATAAGAGAAGGACGACGCCAATACTCCAAAACCACCATGGGGGGTGTATGGAGGTCTCCGTCATTATGTAAGAACACCTTCAGCAGTTTTCTTACGCGCAAACCAAATCAGGAAGAAACTTACGAGAATAACAACCACAGTCATAACTTTATCAAATGTTCCTACAACAGATAAAGTCCCAGCCATAACACCCCAAATATCGTGGATGATAACCCCTATCAGGGATATAACGAAAAGAATTGTTGCCCATGTCTTGCGCAATAATAAACCAATAGAGCCCATCAATCCCGCAAATACAGCTATAGCAAAGGCCCCAGTCGCCCAAGCTGGCTTATTTGCAAAGATATCAGCAAATTCCTGTCCATAACCTTCCATAGCCACTTCAGGCGTCATTTGCGTCATCATGAGATACATTCCAACGCCCATTAGATTCCATAAAAGCGCTATTCCGCTTACGAGCCAGAAACTTGATGATGGCTTACTACGCCCAATAAATTCAGTCATATTCCCCTCAGAGATTTTGGAGAAGAACATAAGCTGGAAAACAACTAACTGTCTAGATGGCTCTTAAGTTGTGTTTATAGGTCGAGTAATAACCGCTCAGGATCTTCAAGGCACTCTTTCACACGTACGAGAAAGGTAACGGCTTCTTTCCCATCCACGATACGATGATCATAAGACAGAGCGAGATACATCATCGGACGAATAACGATCTGATCATCAATCACGACGGCACGTTTCTCGATCTTGTGCATGCCTAGAATCCCTACTTGTGGGGGGTTTAGAATTGGAGAACTCATCAGCGAGCCATAAACACCGCCATTTGAAATCGTGAAAGTACCGCCCATCATATCATCCATGGAGAGCAGACCTTCACGTGCCTTCGTACCAAGAGCACTAATACCTTTTTCGATACCGCCCAATGAGAGTTCGTCACAACCACGTAATACAGGCACAACAAGCCCTTTTGGTGTGCCTACGGCTATGCTGATATCATAATAATTTTTGTAGATAATATCTGTCCCATCAATTTCAGCGTTAACCGCAGGAACATCTTTAAGCGCCTGAACACAAGCCTTCACAAAGAAGCTCATAAAGCCCAATTTCACGTCATGTTTTTTTATAAACATCTCTTTATACTGACTGCGCATCGCCATGATATGGCTCATATCAGCCTCGTTATATGTTGTGAGCATCGCTGCAGTATTTTGTGCATCTTTCAAACGTCGGGCAATTGTCTGACGAATACGGGACATTCTCACACGTTCCTCACGCGGACCAAGGTCACGCGGAGTTACCGGAGTTGATGGCATTTTCGCCGCAGGTACAGGACTAGCTTTGGCTACCAGAGCATCTCCTTTGGTAATACGTCCATCTTTGCCTGTACCAGTGATTGTAGAGGGGTCTAATCCATTTTCTTTGATCACACGTTCCGCGCTCGGCATTGGCGTTTTAGCCGATGAAGTCTTTGCTGCGGGAGCTGCGGAAGTCTCGACCTTCGCGTTTGACGTTCCTCCTGAAGCCCCTGCAATTAATGTTGCAATTGTTTGTCCAACCGTTGCTACGTCACCTTCAGCAACCAAATGTTCGCCCATAACACCTGCTTGCGGAGCCACTAATTCTTGCGCCGCCTTATCTGTTTCTAATTCAACAATAGCTTCATCTTTAGCAACAGCATCACCAGGCTGTTTCATCCAAGATGCAATTGTGACTTCGGAAACAGACTCCCCAACATTAGGGACATCAATATTAACGGATTTCCCGCCAGGAGTAGATTCGGCCTTTTGCGTTGGCGCAGCTGACGTTTTTATCTCTGGCTTTGAGACTCCACTGCTTAATTTTGCAACGAGCTGTCCAATAGTTGCAACATCACCTTCGGCAACGAGAATTTCTTCTAACGTTCCATCTTCAGGTGATACTAATTCTTGAGCCGCCTTATCTGTCTCAAGCTCAACAAGCGGTTCATCTTTTTTGACGGTATCCCCTACTTGTTTAAACCACTGCGCAATGGTTACCTCGGAAACGCTCTCGCCTACATTTGGAATTGTTATATCGGTCATAATTTTAGACTCTACTTTGCGAAGGCATCATCAATGATGGCTTGCTGTTCTTTTTTGTGCTTAGCGGAAATACCTGTCGCCGTCGAGGCCGCAGCTGGGCGGCCCGCATAACGAGGACGGCTATGTTTTGCTTTGATAGCTATGAGACTGTCTTCCAAATAAGGATTGATGAAGGCCCAAGCACCCATATTCTTAGGCTCTTCCTGGCACCAAACAATATCTGCCTTTTTGAACCGTTTGAGTTCAACCTGCATAGCGCCGTTCGGATAAGGGTAAAGCTGTTCAATCCGTAACAAATAAACATCATTTCGGCCAAGTTTCTCACGGGCTTCAAACAAGTCATAATAAACTTTACCAGAGCAAATTATGACACGCCTTATTTCTTTATCTGCGACCAGCTTAATTGTACCAATATTTGGCCGGTATTCAGCATCATCCCAGAGTAATCGATGAAACTCTGATCCTTTCGCCATTTCAGCAAATGTCGAGACACATAATTTATGACGTAATAAGCTTTTTGGACTCATATTTATAAGAGGTTTACGGAAACTACGTTTCACCTGACGACGTAGGGCATGGAAGTAATTAGCCGGAGTCGTGATATTTGTGACTTGCATATTATCTTCGGCGCACATCTGCAGATATCTTTCTAGGCGAGCCGAACTATGTTCTGGCCCCTG
>CAZNWH010000047.1:9846-17067 GCA_964576765.1 uncultured Hellea sp. | reverse complement strand
TCTTTTGTCAAAGCCTTAAGCGCGTCCATACAGGTCTGATCCCGAACTCTGTTGCGGCCTATATCGCCATAGGCGAACTGTGTTGCGCTCACCCCGTCTTTGGTCGCAAGGCCCATCCAGACGGTACCGACGGGTTTGTCCTCTGTGCCGCCGCCAGGGCCGGCTATGCCTGTGACGGAGAGGGCGATATCGACACCGAGGCGCTCCCTTGCGCCCGCTGCCATGCGCTCAGCTGTTTTTTCGCTTACGGCACCGTATTTGCCTAACACGCTGGGTGAGACGCCGAGGAGTTTGGTTTTAATCGTGTTGTCATAAGCAACAATGCCGCCCTTAAAAACAGCAGATGAGCCGGGGATAGCGGTTATAGCCCCGCCAATAAGACCGCCGGTGCAGCTCTCGGCGGTGCCTATTGTCAGTCCTTTTTCTGTTGCTAGCGCAATGATGGATTTGGCTTCGGCGAAGATATCTTTGAGTAGGGGATTCATAAGGCGGGCAACTTTATCGTGGCGCTTGCTTGAGCGGCAAGACCTTCACCGCGCCCTGTAAAGCCAAGCTTTTCAGTGGTGGTCGCTTTGACGCTGATGCGCGTGAGGGTTAGGCCGCAAAGTTCAGCTATCCGCGCGCGCATAGCCTCACGGTGGGGTTTAATTTTGGGCTTCTCACAAATTAGGGTCACATCAACATGTTGCAAGAGGCCGCCGCGCTCGGCTATTTTCTCTATGGCGTAGATTAAGAATTTATCACTGCTTGCGCCTTTCCATTGCGGATCAGAGGGTGGGAAATGATCGCCAATATCGCCATGGGCTAGCGCGCCGAGGATGGCATCAGTAATCGCATGCAACCCCGCATCGGCGTCGGAATGACCTAGCAAGGTAAAACCGCACTCAATAGGCACGCCGCAAAGCCAAAGCACGTCACCATCCGTAAAGCGGTGGACGTCAAAGCCTGTGCCTGTGGCTATATATGTCTCAGTTGCTAACATAGCCTCGGCTTTGGCAAAATCTTCGGGGTATGTCACTTTGAAATTATTCGTGTCGCCCTGCGTGAAGGCAATATCGAGGCCTGCGGCATGGGCGACGTCTATATCATCGGCAAAACTGGCATCATCGGAGAGAGCTACAAAAGCGCTCCAGATTTTATCATAATGAAAGCCTTGCGGGGTTTGAACGCGGCGCAGGGTTTCGCGGTTCACACTGGCTCCGTCTAATGACTTGAGTGCGTCAGCAATAGGGAGCGCGGGAACTGCGGCGTGGTGGGTGCTTAAGGCGTCAATCACTCCGCCTATGACGGCAGGTCTTACAAAAGGCCGCGCGCCGTCATGGATAAGAACCAATTCAGGGGGATCGTCCTGAAGGGCGGCGAGCCCAGCTTTAACCGAGGCTGTCCGCGTAGCGCCGCCTGTGACGGTTCTTATATTGTCAAAATCAGCGATGAGGGCGGCTATATGCGGGTCACCTTCGGCGACCACGATAATGGTTTCGGCGATACGTAGTTCGGCTAGAGTGGCTTCAATCGTGTGTCTGAGAACAGATTTCCCGCCAATGAGGCGGTATTGCTTCGGCAAATCGCCCCCAATTCGAACACCTTTGCCTGCAGCGACCAAAACTTGTGCAATTCGTGTCACTTAATCCCTTTGAGACGTGATGAAATATTGTGCAAATGTATTTTGCACTCTAAGAGTCTCTTCATGAACCTTATGCCCAAAATCGGCAAGCATGAATTGTCTTCACGCGTCCTTGTGGCGCCGATGTCGGGAATTACGGATTTACCGTTCAGGCGGATATTACAACAGTTCAAGCCCGGGCTTGTTGTCTCTGAAATGGTGGCGGGCGAGTTTCTGGCGAAAGGCCATGCTGATATTGTTGCCAAAGCGGCAGGTGGAGGCGAGATCGAGCCTTTGGTTATTCAGCTCGTCGGACGTGAAGCCAAGTGGATGGCCGAGGGAGCCAAACTCTCCGAAGATGCTGGAGCCGCGATTGTCGATATTAATATGGGCTGCCCAGCCCGTAAAGTCACAGCGGGGCTGTCGGGCTCGGCGCTCATGCGAAATCTAGACCACGCGCTGGAACTTATCGAAGCCACAATTGGGGCTGTGAATGTTCCGGTGACTTTAAAAATGCGTTTAGGGTGGGATTTTGATTGCTTAAACGCGCCAGAGCTCGGTAGGCTCGCCGAAGCAGCAGGCGTGCAAATGCTCGTTGTCCATGGACGCACGCGTAATCAGTTTTATACGGGACAGGCTGATTGGGCTGCTGTGAAAGCGGTGAAAGAGGCCGTGTCTATTCCGGTTTTTGTTAATGGGGATATTAACAGCCCCGATGACGCGCTTGCCGCTATGGCCCAATCTGACGCTGATGGCGTGATGGTAGGCCGCGGCCTTGTCGGCGCGCCTTGGATATTACGTGATATTATTGCGGCCGTGGACGGCCTGCTTCAACCTGAGCCGTTAAACCTGCGAGAAAAGGGACGTGTTGCGATTGAACATTATCGTGACCTCATAGATTTTTATGGCGTGGGTAAAGGCATACGTGTTGCGCGGAAACACTTGGCCGGATATGTCGAGCATCTTGATCTTCCTAATGAACGCGAAATCAGAGGGCAAATTTGTCGGTCGCTTGATCCTGAAGAGGTTGTCGGTATTTTAGCAAATTTATACGATCTAGAACAATCGGGGCTGGCGGCATGAATCAATCTGTCCTGCCCAATTTATCCGAAGACTGGCCCTATCCGCTATTTCTCATTGATCCTAAAACAGAAACTATTTCTTGGGCTAATCAAGCTGCACAAGAATGGACCGGAACATCAGTTCGAAAGCTGAAAGGGAAGAGACCTTGGGACGTCTTTAAAGCGGATGCTGATGCTCAAGATATTATTGCAAAATGCCAAAATATCAATTCACCAGTCACAATGCGTGATTGCCCTGTTGCGCTCACAGAACAAGAAGATCAATTCTGTCATATAATCGCCTATCCGACAGATAATGGTGTTGGGCTTAGCCTTTGGTTTGCAGGGCCAAAACCGAGAAAGAGCCGCGTTGGAGGGCAAGTTGTGTCTGGTATGGGCCGTATGATCGCCCATGAACTTAAAAACCCATTAGCTGGTATAAAAGGTGCTGCACAGCTTTTGCGTGATGATGTGGATAGTGCAGAGGGTCAAAGCTTACTTGATCTTATCAGTTCTGAAATTGACCGTATTCGCCGGCTTGCTGATCGGATGGAAACTTTAGGGGATCAAGATCCGGATAATACTGAAAAAGTCAATATTCATGAGCTTTTGCGTCAGGCTAGGCGTATTATTCAATCGGCTAACCCAAAGTTGATTTTTACTGAACATTATGACCCATCATTGCCACATGCGAGCGGTGACCCTGATACCCTTATGCAGGCGTTGTTGAATGTTATCAAAAACGCCTCCGAGGTTTTAGAAGATACAGATAAGGGCGAGATAATATTGGAAACGCGGTTTCGAAGCGGGGTCTCCAGCGTAAACGAGCAGTCTTCCCGTAATTTACCCATTGAAATTCGAATTATAGATAATGGGCCAGGCGTTGCTGATGATATCAAAGATCAATTATTCCAACCTTTTGTGACCAATAAGCCAGAGGGCCAAGGCTTAGGTCTTGCACTCGTCTCTAAGGTCGCAAGCGCTCATGGCGGTATTGTTGAGGTGAGCTCACGGCCGGGGCGAACAAAATTTTCACTCCTTCTTCCTGTACTTGCCACCGATATTAGCGGAGACGAAAATGAAATATGATGTTTTATTGGCTGATGATGATGATAGCGTACGCTTGGTATTATCTAAAGCCCTGAGCCGTGCAGGCCATACGGTCAAAGCTACTGATAATGCTGATACGCTCCTCAAATGGGTGAAGGCAGGACAGGGTGACATCGTGTTAACCGATGTCATGATGGGTGGTAGAGAAATTTTTGAAAGTTTGCCTGAGCTTTCGGCAGAACGCCCAAAAATGCCTATTATCATTATCAGCGCTAATAATACGGTCAATACTGCGCTTAAGTCTGGTCAACATAAAGTATTTGAATATGTGCCAAAGCCCTTTGATTTAGAAGATGTAACACAGGCTGTACTGCGCGCCGGACAGAGCGTCAATCCACGCAGAACCAAGGTTAGCGCCGAGTTAGGAAAGCTGCCGATGATTGGCCGCAGCGCTGCGATGCAGCCCGTTTATAGAGCTGTGTCTCGCTTTGCGTCCGGGGATCTGCCCGTTTTAATTCAAGGCGCGGTCGGGACAGGGAAAGATCTAGTGGCCCGCTTGATTCATGATGGCGGCCCGCGCAAAGATCGTCCCTTTTTAAGAACAACTGATTTTGATAATACATCTTTGACACTGCAAAAGGTCAATGGCGGAGATATCTATATTGATGAGATCGCGGAGTTATCCTTACAACAGCAAGAAAGATTACTCGCGGTTATGACTGAGGCCGAGCGCATTGCGACTACTGACAGGCCCCGTATTTTATCCGCAACGCGTAAAGACCTTCGCCGTTTGGCTGCTGAAGGAAAATTCCGCGATGATCTTTTGTTTAGAATTAATGTCGCTGAAATTCGTATCCCTCCACTATCAGCACGTGATCGCGATACCTATGAACTTGCTGAGAGCTTTCTGTCTAACACGTCTTCCGCCGGGCATCGCAGGTTTGACTCTGAGGCTCTGGATATTCTCTACCGTCATAATTGGACGGGCAATGTCCGCGAACTTGAAAACCTCGTGCGCCGTCTTGCCGTTCTTTATTCCGATGATGTGATTACGGCCGATATGGTGCTGCAGGAGTTTTCAAAGGATGTGTTTTCAGAAAAGCCAAAGGAAGATGAAGAGAAATTAGACACACAATTAGAAGTCGCCTGTCGTAGATTGCTGAACGCTGAGAGCGGAGAGGAGGATGAATCGTCCTATCAAATAGCCCTTGCTTGGGTAGAACGTCCCTTGATTGTTGAGGCATTGAGATTAACTGGCGGTAATCGCGCTAAGGCGGCTGATAAGCTCGGTATTCATCGCAATACGCTGCGCACACGCCTAAGAACTCTGAATATTTCCTAATAATGTGGCAAGTTTGCATTGTTGATTTTTAGCAACAGTGCTGTATTAAAGTAACAGTACTGCGTATGTAGCGCGTTTTATGTAGTTTACATGAACCAACAAAAGCTGATTTCCACCCAAGAGGCTGTGAGCTTACCACGTGTAAGACGCGCGCCCCGTATTGCGCGTTCCGCAGTTTTTGGAGTGGCTTTTGCAGCGGCTATTGCTTTGACTGTAATTGGGACCCTGTTCTCGCTTTCGGGAGATCCGGCGCGCTCAGAGAGTGCTTATTCTATTCTCATCTTTAATCTGGTTTTAATCAGTATGTTAGGTGGATATCTTGGTCACCGAACATGGTCAGTCCTCTTTGCGAAAACAACGCGTCAATCAGCGCCATTATTGCATAGGCGGTTTGTGGTGATCTTTAGTCTTGCCGCTTTGATCCCTGCTGTTGTTGTTGGCGCGTTTTCGACATCTTTAATTAGCCGCAACATCAATGATTTATTTGGTTCGAATGTTCGCAGTAATATTGAATCAGCTCGTACTATATTAGGCGATTATGTCGAACAGGAAATGTCCGAGCTTGGCCGAGCTGTCAGGTCAGTGAAAGCGGAACTTAATCGCCGCCCGGCTGTTTTGCGCTCTCGAATTTCTTATACGGCTGATTTGCAAATTATGTCTCGCGTGCGTGACCTAGATGCAGTTTATGTTGTCAAAAAGGATGGCTATGTTTTAACCCGGGTTGAAAGCCCTTCCGCGCCATTATTCGAAATCCCTTTACCGGGTGTCTTTGAAGGTCTTGGTGAAGGCGAAATAGCCTTTCAAAGACGTGATGAATTGGATTATCTCATAGCCGTTACGCGACTAGAAAATTACGAAAATACCTTTTTATATGTCGGGCAATTATTACAATCCGATAGTCCTGTTCTCTCAAGCTTAACGGGTATTGCTAACGCAACAACGGCCATTGATAATTTTGCGGATAACCAAGCTTTAATGGGTCGAACCTTTCTTCTGACATTTATCGAAACGGCTCTTTTGATCTTATTTGCTGCGATTTGGTTGGGCCTTGGTGTGGCTAACCAGATTATTGACCCTTTGGGGCGTTTGATCAACGCCGCTGAACGCATTCGTTCCGGGGATATGACTGCCCGTGTCGAAGTTGGGAAAGACTGGGATGAAATGTCGGATCTGGGCAGTGCGTTTAACCGGATGACGAGTCAGCTAAATTCACAGCGCGATGAACTTGTCAGAGAGCATGATATTTCAGAGCAGCGTCGTCAGTTTTCCGAGGCTGTTCTTTCTGGGGTTAGGGCCGGTGTTGTCGGCTTGACTCAAACTGGACGTATTACGTTGATGAACGATTCTGCTGGCCGGCTTTTAGGATTAGAAGACGAATCCTTATTAGGTTATCCTATTGATGATGTTCTTAGCGAATTTGCACCGGCCTTTAAAAAGGCGCGGGAAAGTATTTTAGGCACAGCTGAAGATCAGATTAATTTTGCTACGCCGAGCGGCGTTCGAAATTTTGATTTGCGCGTTTCGGCCTATCAGGGCGTTCGTAATGATACGGGCTGGGTTTTAACATTTGATGATATGACTCGTCTCGTTTCCGCTCAACGACATTCGGCCTGGCGGGAAGTGGCGCGCCGTATTGCCCATGAGATTAAAAACCCGTTGACACCGATTCAACTCTCTGCGGAACGATTATTACGCAAATATTCAAGCGAGATTAAAACGGATCCTGACGTTTTCAAAAATTGTACACAGACGATTATTCGCCAAGTTGAGTCCTTGGAACAGATGGTCAATGAATTTTCTGGATTTGCACGCATGCCTGCGCCCATATTTGCCGCGGCCCATATCCGCACATTAATTCAAGATGTTTTATTTGCGCAAGGGGTAGCGTTTCCAGATGTTAATTTTGAATTTCAGGACAAAACATCAGGGGTTCTTTTAGTAAGATGTGATGAACGCCTGATTAGTCAGGCTTTGACAAATCTTTATAAAAATGCGGGCGAGTCCGTTTTACGGCGCGTGACGCAACAAGGTGCTGATGATGGTCACATTCGAACAGATTTATCCACCTCGGAAGACAAAATAACCCTGCGTATTTCTGATAATGGAATGGGGTGGCCGGTTCCTGATAAAGAGCGGCTTTTAGAGCCTTATATGACAACCCGTGA
>CAZNWH010000047.1:0-9746 GCA_964576765.1 uncultured Hellea sp. | reverse complement strand
GGTGGCCGGTTCCTGATAAAGAGCGGCTTTTAGAGCCTTATATGACAACCCGTGATAACGGCACTGGTTTGGGGCTTGCCATAGTTATGCGTATTGTGGCTGACCATGGTGGGAATTTAACCTTGCATGATCGGGATAATGGACAACAAGGCGCTGTGATAGAATTTGATCTTCCGATCGGCGCTATCGACCCCACCCTATTAGACGGCGTAAACACAGACGATAAAGCAAGTGAGGGCCTCTCATGAAATATGATATATTAATTGTCGAAGATGAAGAAGATATACGCGAAATGATTGCGGGTATTTTATCTGATGAAGGGTATGAAGTTCGGCAAACAGCAACAAGTGATGAAGCCCTCATCGCGGTTAAGGCTCGCAAGCCTTCTCTCATTGTTCTTGACGTTTGGCTTAAAGGAAGCTCGATGGATGGGATTGAGCTTTTAGACAGTCTGAAGGTCATTCACCCCAGCTTGCCGGTCATTATTATTAGCGGACATGGCACTGTTGAAACAGCTGTTTCGGCGATTCGAAAGGGAGCTTATGATTACATTGTTAAACCCTTTAAAGCCGATAAGTTGCTTGTCACGGTCAGCCGCGCTTTGGAAAACTCTCGCTTGAGACAAGAAAATGAAGAGCTAAAGGGGAAAACCCCTGCTACGGATAAACTCGTAGGTTCATCTCAGCAAATTATGCAACTTCGCCAGAAAATTGAAAGAGTTGCCCCGACCAATAGTCGTGTTTTAATAACAGGACCATCTGGATCCGGTAAGGAGCTGATTGCTCGTTTACTACATAATCATTCCGGTCGCGCTAAAGGTCCTTTTAAAGCAGTCAACGCAGCATCAATGGTTCCCGAGCGGGTCGAGGAAGAACTGTTTGGTGTTGAAGATGAGGAAGGTACTACTGCCAAAGTTGGTTTGTTAGAACGCGCTCATAACGGAACGCTTTATCTGGATGAAGTCTCTGATATGCCGCTCGAAACGCAGGGTAAACTACTCCGCTTATTGGTTGAACAGCGCTTTCACAGACTTGGCGGGCAGGATGATGTGCAAGTCGATGTCAGGGTCATTACGTCCAGTTCGCGTGATCTATCCGAGGATGTTGAGCTTGGACGTTTCCGAGAAGACCTTTATCACCGCTTAAATGTTATGCCTTTGGAGGCTCCCCCTCTTACGGGCCGCAGGGAAGATATACCGGAACTTGTCAATCATTTTATTACGCAATTAGCTGCCTCTACAGGATTGCCTGCTCGCCAGATCGGCGCGGACGCGATGGCGGCATTACAGGCCCATGATTGGCCGGGTAATGTACGCCAGCTTCGTAATAATGTGGAGCGTCTTTTGATTTTGGCAACGGGAGAGCCCTCCCAACCCATTACGTTAGAGACCTTACCTCCTGAAGTCTCTGTTGTAAGAGCCGCAACAGGTGCTAATGAGAACGAGAAGATAATCGCAATGCCTTTGCGCGATGCTCGTGAGCATTTCGAACGCGAATATTTACAAGCCCAGATTGACCGTTTTGGGGGTAATATATCGAAAACCGCAGGCTTTGTCGGTATGGAGCGTTCGGCCTTGCATCGCAAACTCAAATCTTTAGGATTAGGGGCTAATAGTCGGGATGACTAACCGAAGGACCTAAAGACATGCGAGTCATTATCTGCGGAGCGGGACGTGTGGGTTACGGCCTTGCTTCCCGATTAGCGAGTGAAAATAACACGGTGACGGTTGTTGATTTGTCACCTGAGCTTATCCGAAATATAACAACAGAGCTTGATGTTCGTGGTGTTGTCGGACATGGGTCTCATCCTGAAGTGCTAAAACGTGCTGGTGTTGATAATGCTGATATGATTATCGCTGTGACCTATTCTGATGAAGTGAATATGATAGCTTGTCAGGTCGCGCATTCACTATTTGACGTGCCGACCAAAGTTGCGCGAGTGAGGGCCCAAAGCTATTTGGAAAGTGAATATAACGATCTTTACAGCCGCCAAAATATGCCAATCGATATTATTATTTCTCCTGAAATAGAAATCGGTAAAGCTATTTTGCGACGATTAAATACCCCGGGTGCGTTTAATGTGGTTGGCTTTGGAGAAGGCCGAGTTCAAATGATTGGTGTAAAAATTGATGAAGATTGTCCGATAATCAACACGCCGATCAAACAAATTCCGGACCTTTTCCCTGGTCTTCATGCCGCTATTGTTGGCGTGAAACGTGACGGCGAAATATTTGCGCCCGTTCCAAGCGATCCGCTTAATGTGGGTGATGATGCTTACTTTATCACACAATCTGACCATGCCACCCGTCTGTTGGAAATTGTAGGAAATCGAGAAAATAAAGCGCGTCACATTGTTATCATTGGCGGCGGGAGTATAGGGTCGTATGTCGCAAAAGAACTTGAGAGTATTTCTGGCATTCGTGTCAGGGTTATTGAGCGCAATAAGAAGCAAGCAGAGCGAGCCGCCGAAGCGTTGAAACGGACAGTTATTCTAAATGGTGATGCAATGGAAGCCACCATTCAAGAGGAAGCAGGTGTCGCTACATCTGAGATGGTCATATGTTTGACCAATGATGATAAAATAAATTTATTATCCGCTGTTTTGGCCAAAAAATTAGGGGCGGCTAATACGATTAGTTTGGTGAATGAGATCTCCATGCAAAATATGCAAAGTGAACTTGGCATTGATATGCTGATCGATCCGAGGGCCAGTACGATTTCGTCAATCTTGCGCCATGTTCGCCGCGGCCGAATTCTTGATGTTTACTCGCTTGAAAATGGGACAGCGGAAGTCATGGAAGGGGAGGTCTTGGAAACATCCCCACTGACCGGAAAATCAATTGGCGAAGTGGGACTAGTGCCCGGGATTGCGATAGGAGCCATTATCCACAAGGGGCAAGTGCGTTTTCCCAATTATGAAACTGTTATAAAGCAAGGTGACCATGTCGTTTTATTGGCAGAAAAAAAGGCCCTGAAAGATATTGAAAAAATGTTCAGGGTCAGCTCGGATTATTTTTAAATGGCTTTAATGCGTATTATTCGCTGGCTTGGGAATAGTTTCATTATTTGCGCGTACTTAATGGCAGTGACTGCAATTTTCGCTCTTTTGATGCTAGATGCACCCACGGCTATATCTTTATCAGTTATCACGCTCTCAGTTGGTGTTTTGGGGGTGATTTTTGTCGCAACGACATATAATACATCTAATGCGTCGTCGAAAGAGACGAGCGCCGATGCTCTACTTTTTTTGCTACTGTTCTGGGTTATTATGCCGGGCATTATGGCTTTGCCCTATATTGCTCTGCAAGCCGTTCCTGATTTTTCTTCCGCCTATTTTGAAGCGGTTTCAGCTTTTACAACAACTGGCGCAAGCGCCATAAATCCGGATGAAGTTCCGCAAGCGCTTTTACTTTGGCGTTCGCTTATCCAATGGTTTGGCGGCGTTAGTGTCGCTACGTTTGCTGTTGTTATATTGGCCGCCTTGAATTTATCGGGAACAGGGGTTCACCGATCTATGTTATTTACATTGGATAAAGAGGAATTGCTCTCTCGTTTAAAATCTATTGGGCGAGTGATTGCTTCGGTTTATGCCGTTCTGGCGGGAATTTGTTTTTTAGCTTTGATTGTATCAGGGACAGATATTTTTATAGCTCTTTGTCTGTCTTTAAGCGGCGTATCGACAGGGGGATTAACGCCCCAATCTGGTGGGTTGAGTAATTATGTAGGACGTGTTGGGGTTTTCTTCTTGGCTATATTTACGCTTATGGGGGCTATGAATGTGTCTATCTTGTGGGATTTTTTAAGATTTAGGCGATGGCGGAACTTTTTCGATATTTTTCGTAATTTTGAGAGCCGGGGACTTTTCGTGCTTATCGGCAGCTTGTTATTGGCTGGGTTAATAATGGTAGGACCCGCTCAAGCTTATACTCTATTCATTGAAAGCATATTTTTTGTCAGTACGGCTGGTTTTGACTATGAGGTGATAGGGCTTGAAATGGTGCCTTCAGTTCTTCTGATTTCTGTGGCTCTTGTCGGAGGATCGGCTCTATCAACCGCGGGGGGGGTTAAAATCATCCGTCTTTTACTTTTATTCAGGCATCTCTCAACGGATCTTGGGCGTTTAACCCATCCGTCCAGACTTATTCCTGTTACCTTTAAAGGGCGGCAAATTCCTGATCGGGCTTTTTTGTCGGTCTGGATGTATTTTTTCGGATATACCTTATTTTACGGCCTATCAATTTTAGCCTTAGGTGCCACGGGGCTTAGTTTTGAAGATGCTGTTGTGACGGGGGCCGCGTCTTTGTCCAATATGGGGCCGTTATTAGCAGCAACCTTGCCGGAGAGCGGGATAAGCTATGCGGATTTCAACAATTTGCAAAAAATGATATCTGCGGCGTTTATGCTTATCGGGCGTGTTGAGGTTCTTGCCGTTCTAATCCTTTTTATTCCCTCTTTTTGGCAACGATAAACGGAATTTTGACTGACTATTAAGCTTGCATAGATTTAGTGGGGTATTATGAAGAGTTCACGGTGGGTTGCGATCAACGAATCGCTTAAAACAAAAGGACAGACTGATGGCCGATAAAAAGCAAAATCTTCAAGACACTTTTCTAAATTCAGTTCGAAAATCAAAAATGCCGCTGACTATTTTTCTGGTCAATGGCGTGAAATTACAAGGCGTTGTGACGTGGTTTGATAATTTTTGCGTGCTTCTACGCCGAGAAGGTCAAATTCAACTTGTTTATAAGCACGCAATATCGACAATTATGCCCTCAGGCTCGGTTCAAATGTTTGACGCGGAAAGTGATGAGGAGTAGGCTATTTACTAGTCTATGATTACACGCGATACTCCCCTTGAAAAAGCGATAGTCTTGCATCCGCGATTTGCGAATGCACGGTCAAGTGATGCTGATTACGATCTAGAAGAAGCTGCGGGTTTAGCCAAAGCTTTAGGTGTTCATACGGTAGCTTCGCGTATTGTCCCTATTCGAGATCTTAAGGTTTCCAATTTTTTCGGATCCGGTCAAATTGAAAATATAGGAACCGAGGCGAGGGCCCATGATGTTAGCATCATCATTGTCAATGCCAGCTTGACACCAGTTCAACAGCGTAACCTTGAACGAAGCTGGAAAACGAAAGTTATTGACCGTACGGGCCTCATTCTTGAAATTTTTGGCCTTCGGGCGGCGACGAAAGAAGGTAAGCTGCAAGTTGAATTAGCTCGTTTGGGCTATGAGCGCTCTCGCCTTGTGAGAACCTGGACCCATTTGGAACGGCAACGTGGTGGCACGGGAACAGTTGCGGGGCCTGGTGAAACCCAGATCGAAAGTGACCGCCGGGTTTTAAATGACAAAATAGCCAAATTAAAACGCGAACTTGAACAGGTCCGCCGTACGCGCGGTTTGCAGCGCCAGAAACGTAAGCGAGCACCGGAGCGTGTTGCGGCTTTGGTCGGCTATACCAATGCAGGAAAATCCACACTGTTTAATTTACTGACCGAAGGCGGCGTTTTTGCCAAGGACATGCTTTTCGCCACACTTGATACAACGCACCGTGTTTTAACTCTGCCCAGTGGACAGCCCGCCATTTTGTCAGATACGGTAGGATTTATTTCTGATCTTCCGACAGATTTAATCGAAGCTTTTCGCGCGACATTAGAAGAGGTCAAAGAAGCCGATTTGCTTATCCATGTGCGCGATATATCTGACCCCTTGACCGAACGTAGACGTGAAGAGGTTATGCTGGTTCTAGATCAAATAAAAGCAGGACCTGAACATGGTCAGGACATTATTGAAGTGTGGAATAAGATCGACCTGCTGGCTGAAAACCAGATCGATATTATTGATGAACGCGCAGAGGCGTCACAAGAGCTGGTCGATTTAATACCGGCATTTCCAATGAGCTGTCATAAGATAACGGGATTAAAGGCGCTGGCGCAGGGCATTGAAACGGCTCTTACAGCCGGGGATGAGATTCTTCATGTTTATGTCCCGCCGCAAAAATATGATGTCCGAGCGTGGCTTCATAAAAATGGACATGTCATAAAAGAAACGACGAAACGAAATGGAACTTGCGAAATGGATGTTCGCTTATCTGAGTCCGATGCTGGCAAGTTACGCGCTAGGCATCGCGATTTGGTGAGTTAGAACTTTTACGTCGTTCAGAACGATATTATAGTTCCGCAATTGTAGAGAGATTAAGGTTTCACGTCACGGAATAGGGACGGCATTTAGTCCTAGGCTGCGATAGGCACCTATATTGTTTTCCAATTTCTGCCATGTCTTTTTTTAAAGGGGCCATTGGTCAATGAATGTTGAAATGCGTTGGTTTTCACATGGGGTAAACAAGAGCCGATCATGTCTTCTTCGACAATCATAAATATTTTGGGTGTAATCCCTCACAATAAAGAAACTTAATCCGCACTCACTGGGCTGAGTATATGTTGTGAAAACAACGCACACATATCCTTCACATCCTCAAGACTACCACTTACCGGAGTTCATTGAACTAGCCCCGCTATCGTAATGTTCTGTGGTTCATTATGCCGCTCTTATAAAATCGTTTCGGTACTCTCCGAATCATTCCTCTGTCTTCTGATTTAGATATGTGAACCTAGCCCTCTTTGCGGTATTAGCCATTGACCTGCCCCTCTTAGGTGGACCACCTAAGAGGGGCAGGTCACTTAATTGGTTGGTTTTATTATCACTTAAAAATGACCTTAGGTCTTCATCAGAGGCTTTAGTTCTAGGATAAAGTCCTCTGCTGAGTTTATATCTGGAGTGGCATCAAGCGCCACAGAAGATCATTTGGAATTAAAATATATGAATAATATTGTCATAGTCGGTGTGGGAGAAGTCGTTGAGCAAGTTCCAGAAGATCTAGAAACTGCGTCTTCACCATTAGAGTTAATGGTTGCTGCTGCGTTAAAAGCTTTGAATGATGCGGGAAAACAAGAGTTAAAGGATGTCGTGGACACAATTGCTGTTATCCGAACAACCTCAGACTCAGGCGCTACCCTGAAGAGTCCATTTGGAGATCCCGATAATTACCCGAGATCCGTCGCCCATCATTTGGGTATAAATCCTGAAAACGCAATTTATTCCCGTGTTAGCGGGCACACACCGCAAGCTCTGATAAATCAATTTTCTGCAGAAATTAGAAAAGGTGAAAAAGAGGCTGTGCTTATCGTTGGTGCAGAAGCGGTAGCCAATCAGAAAGCGCTTAAAAAATCTGGAATAAAAACGGATTGGCGAAATGATATTGCTGGCCAAATGCATGATCAGGGCCCCGACGGTTATGTGACTGTAGATATTTCTCAAATGTATAATGAGCTTCTGAACATTCCTGCGATGTATTCCCTTTTTGAAAATGCCCGCCGCGCAGAGCTAGGAAAATCCCAAGTTGATTATGCTAAAGATTGCGGCGCTTTATTTGCACATTTCTCCCAAGTCGCCACCAAACATCCCAATGCAATGTTCAAACAGGAATATAGCGCGGCTGAAATCTCGGAACTTTCGAAATCCAATAATGCCGTTACAGACATTTATACCCGTGCGATGGTTGCCAAAGATGGGGTCAATCTAGGCGCTTCAATCATTCTGATGAGTGAAAGCAAAGCGCTTGAATTAGGGGTTTCACCTGAGAAATTTATTTTTCCTGTAGCAGGCAGCGAAAGTACGGATAAAACAATTCCGTATCGCGAAAATCTACGAACCTCCATTGCGATGAAAGCCGCTTATGAAGCTGTTTTCAAAACGGCAGGACTTTCTATGTCCGATATCAGCTATATGGATTTGTACAGTTGTTTTCCAATAGCTGTTTTTGCAGCTTGCGAGGTTTTGGAAATTGAGCCTGATGATCCTCGAGGCTTGACCGTTACAGGAGGCCTTCCCTTCTTTGGCGGCCCAGGTAACAACTATTCCATGCACGGCATTGTCAATGTTGTCGATAAACTTCGTGCGAGTGGAAAGGGCTATGGCCTCGTGGGAGCCAATGGTGGTTTCCTGTCCAAACACGCGATTGGTATTTATGGCACCAAAGCTCCGGAGCAAGGGTTTAGGCAAGCCAATAAGGCTGCACTGGAAAAACAAGTCAATACCCAGAACAGCCCTATCATCGCAGACTATGCCGATGGACGGGCTATTATTGAAACCTTCTCTGTCGAATTCGGCCGAAAAGGCCCCAAGCGTGGGTTTATCGTTGGACGCCTTGAGGATGGTCGTCGCTTTTTAGGCTCAACAGATCGTGCGGATAAGAAAACTATTCAAGAGCTACTTGCATCTGACCCTGTAGGCGGCGAGGTCTTTGTCACGAGTAAAGGGCCTGGAAATCGGTTTACATTTGATGAAGTCAAAACGGCTGCTTTGGAGCCGCCACTTCCAAAAACACTTGATGGAAAGTTTGAATATGTAGCGGTCTATAAGAACGGACCAATCTTGGAAATTACGATTAACCGGCCAGATTCAAGAAACAGCCTCACACCCGAAGCAAATTATGAGCTGGAACATATTTTCAATCTCTATGAAAAAGACCGCTCACTCTGGGTGGCTATTCTAACAGGAGCAGGCGGCAAATCCTTTTGTTCGGGCAATGATCTTAAATATTCTGCTACGGGAAAACCAATCTGGGTTCCGGAAACAGGGTTTGGCGGTCTTACAAACCGCAAGAAGCGTTTTAAACCGGTTATTGCTGCCGTCAATGGATATGCCTTTGGCGGGGGTCTTGAAATCGCCTTGTCCTGCGATGTGATCGTCGCTGATGACACAGCCAAATTTGCCCTACCGGAAGTTAAGTCAGGATTAATTGCAGCCGCTACCGGGCTGTTCCGCCTTCCAAAAGCCATACCACATCATATCGCCAAGGAAATGATACTGACGGGTAGAGCGATGGAAATTGATGAAGCCATTCATCATGGTTTGGTTAATCATAAAACAAAAGCTGGAAACGCACTGAACAAAGCGCGCGAAGTCGCAGAGGCAATTTGCGCTGTCAGCCCGTCAGCTATCTCTGCTTCCCTTGAAATGATGTATGAAGGCACGGATGCCGTCGACCCAGTTGATGCTATGGCCGGACAATCAAATGCAATTCTGAAATTTGCGGCGTCCGAAGATTTGCAAATTGGATTGATGGCATTTTTAACGAAACAAAAACCAAAATGGAAAAACAGGTAAACTAATGGAGACGACATAGTGAAGTTTGACTATGTAATTATTGGTGGCAGCTCAGCTAGGTCAGACGAGGACTTAATCGAAGTTATCCGGGATAACGCCGATACAGTGTAGCATGCTGTGGGAACTTGCCGAATGGGCTCTGATGAAGCTTCGGTCGTCGACACAGAGCTGCATGTAAGAGGTATTGAGAATTTATGAGGATAGATGCATCCATTATACCTCAGGTCATCAGCGGTAATACAAATGCCCCCACAATAATGATCGCCGAAAAGGCGGCCGATATGATCAGAAAAACAGAAAGAGCCTAATCATGGCTGAACTCAATCAGGCACAAAAAAACTAGGCGTCGTAAAAACATTCTGCCGAATTTATGAAGCGCATTACGGGTTAGAAGCAACTGTCCTTACCAAGGGTGAAGTTAAGATAAAACCCACATATGCTGACCAAAAATTTGACTTTATACAAAAGGGAAGAATTGATCGATTTAGGATTGCAGCTAACACGCTACTTCATGATCCACTTCGTGCCCAAGCTGAAAAGCTCCAAACCTAAGCCAGAGCCGTGTTCAAAAGACACA
>CAZNWH010000046.1:0-17912 GCA_964576765.1 uncultured Hellea sp. | reverse complement strand
ATTGAAGTTATTAGTTCAGCTCGCAACGAAAACGTCACAATTGGCGGAACAAATGATAATCAAACCTGGGACTTCACAGGTGTTAGGCTTAACGGCATCACAGAAATTAATTCAGGCGGCGGCAATGATGTTGTTACAGGCTCAAGCCGTAAGGATGTTATCAATGGCGGTGAAGGACATGACATACTGGATGGCGGTGCAGGCCGTGATACACTTGATGGCGGGGCAGGCAATGATATCCTCAATGGAGGTCAGGGCCGCGATACGCTGACGGGCGGCGAAGGGTTTGATATTTTCGCCTTTGAAGCCGGTTCGGGCCATGATGTCGTTACAGACTTCATTGTTGGTGAAGATTTGCTCGATTTCTCTGCTTTTGGAGAAGGCGTTGCATTTGAAGATTTGAATATTTCTCAACGCGGAGATGATGTCCGCATCAGTTACGAAGGATCCCACGTGACATTGGAAGATATCAATGTAGATATTGTAACAGAAGACCTCTTCGTCTTCTAGTATCTATATCGATACATAATGTTATGGAAGGCTCGGCGCATGCAATTTACGATTTCGTAAAGGCATGAGCCGGGTCTTTATTGTTTATGGCCTCTTTTAACCTGATATTAACTATAACTGTATTTTGTACTTGCGAGTTATTCGCAACTAGCTTATATAAAGAGCATGATCCATTGCGTGTGCAATAATATTAATACGGCTAAGGTCGATGCCGCTGCGCAGCAGGGGGCCGAGACAGCGGGCTGTGTGATGAAGGCGTGTAATACCGCGTTTAATTGCGGACAATGCCGCGACGATATCAATGCACGCTTGGCCGAGCTGCGGGCGGCATGCCCAATGCTCGAAGCTGCGGAATAGTATTTTACCTCTCCTTTAGCCAAATTTTGGTAATTCATTATCAAAAGCAAAGATATCTTTGCGAGTGATTTGCAGTCTCGCTAATTTCCATTGACCCTCGCCGCGCACTAGCCAATGACAGAGGAAACGAAGCGGAGACTCACATGCGCGGTGATAAAAAGACAATCGAATTTCTCAATAAAGCTCTGAAAGCTGAGCTGACGGCGATCAATCAATATTTCCTCCATTCGCGCATGCTTAAGGATTGGGGCGTGAGTAAGTTGGCTGAAAAGGAATATAAAGAGAGCATAGAAGAGATGGAACATGCCGATAAAATTATCGAGCGCATTCTCTTTTTAGGTGGTTTGCCCAACCTGCAAGATCTTGGCAAACTTTATATCGGGGAAACCGTCGAAGAGATTTTAAAATGCGATATGAAGCTTGAAGATATAGCTTTGCCTATTTATCGTGACGGGGTCGAGCATTGCGAAAAGGTGCGTGATTACGGCACGCGAGACCTTCTACAGGCGATTTTAGTTGATGAAGAAGAGCATGTTGATTTTCTCGAGACGCAATTTGACTTGATTAAACAGCTCGGTATTCAAAATTATATCCAACTGCAAAGTGCCAGCGCGGAATAAGCGGCTTTTATAGAGGATATGAGAGGCCACTGACTCCTCTTGACCCTTTTGTTAAAACCTTTACAAAACTTTCCATTAACCGCGAGGGGAAGCGTGGCGTCTGAAATCTCTGGGAGGGGATGGGGCAACACGGCCAACTTCACTTAAGCGAGGGGAAGCGCGTCCGATCTAAGAGACGCGGCCAACTTCATAACATCGAAGCTCAAATATAATGAGCTCAAATTATGGGGAGAGATCTAATGACTCTTACACTAATTTTAATAGCGGGTGCGCTTGCCGTACTCTACGGGGTCATTACCCGTGCCAGCCTGATGAAGGCATCTACAGGCAATGAACGCATGAATGAAATCGCAGGCGCGATTCAGGAAGGCGCAAAAGCCTATCTTAATAAACAATATAAAACGATTGCCATTGTCGGCGTTGTGGTCACAATTTTACTGGCAATTTTATTCCAAAACGTAATTGCCCCTGTTGGCTTCGTGATTGGCGCTGTACTCTCAGGCATTGCCGGATATGTCGGCATGCTGGTATCAGTACAGGCCAATGTACGGACCACAGAAGCCTCTCGCAGTAGCCTTGGAGCAGGCCTGAACATTGCGTTTAAAGCGGGCGCTATTACAGGGATGTTGGTCGCAGGCTTCGCTTTGCTCGGTTTGGCAGGGTATTACGCTATCCTGACAGGACCGATGGGCGCAGATGCACGCGGCGTTATTGACGGACTCGTTTCGCTTTCACTTGGCGCGTCATTGATTTCTGTCTTTGCTCGTCTTGGTGGCGGTATCTTTACAAAAGGCGCTGATGTCGGCGGTGATTTGGTCGGTAAAGTCGAAGCCGGCATTCCTGAAGATGATCCACGTAACCCGGCCACGATTGCCGATAATGTTGGCGATAATGTTGGTGACTGCGCGGGTATGGCGGCTGATTTGTTCGAGACCTATGTTGTAACTATCGCGGCCACAATGGTTTTGGGCTCTATTCTATTTGGAGCTGTTGGCTCTTTGGCGCTTTATCCCATGGCGATTGCGGCGGTGTGTATCATCACCTCAATCATCGGAACCTATTTCGTCCGTTTGGGCAAAGGCTCCACCAATGTGATGGGCGCGCTTTATAAGGGACTTATCGCAACGGGCGTTTTATCAGCTCTCGCTATTGCAGGTGTGACGAGCTTCATGACAGGTTTCGGCGAAATCGCTGATACAGGCCTGACAGGGAAAGCTCTCTTTATCTGCTCATTGATAGGTCTGGCGATTACAGGCGCGATTGTGGTTGTGACCGAATATTATACGGGCACAAATTATCGCCCGGTAAAATCCGTTGCTGCGGCCTCTGAATCCGGTCACGGCACCAATGTTATCCAAGGCCTTGCGGTTTCTATGGAGGCGACAGCCATTCCGGTTTTGATTATCGTTTTTGGGATTATATCTACATATTCTCTGGCGGGCGTTTACGGCATTGCGATTGCGGTGACGGCAATGCTCGGTGTGGCCGGTATGATCGTAGCGCTGGACGCTTTCGGTCCGGTGACAGATAATGCGGGCGGCATTGCGGAAATGGCTGAATTACCCTCCGAAGTGCGCAATACAACCGATACACTGGATGCTGTTGGCAATACCACTAAAGCGGTGACAAAGGGTTACGCCATTGCCTCAGCAGGTCTTGGGGCGTTGGTGTTGTTCGCGGCTTATTATGAAGACATCAATTATTTCTCTGGCAAATCTGGAAATGCGTTGTCCGGTATGCAAGCCGATTTTGCTCTGACAAACCCATATGTCATTGTTGGGTTATTTGTCGGGGGTATGCTGCCTTATCTCTTCGGGGCTTGGGCGATGCAATCTGTTGGCCGCGCGGCTGGCGCGATTGTTGAAGAAGTTCGCCGTCAGTTTAAAGCTGACCCCGGTATTATGGCGGGGACATCTCGTCCAAATTATGCCAAGGCGGTTGATCTTTTGACGGGCGCAGCGATCAAAGAAATGATCAAACCGTCACTTCTGCCAATCTTGGCCCCTATTGTTTTGTTCTTCAGCATTAGAATGATGGCCGGAACTGAGCAAGCCTTGTCGGCTCTGGGAGCGATGCTTCTCGGCGTGATCGTTACAGGCCTTTTCGTGGCGCTGTCTATGACAGCTGGCGGCGGCGCTTGGGATAATGCCAAAAAATATATAGAAGATGGTAATCACGGCGGCAAAGGCTCTGAAGCCCATAAAGCGTCCGTGACAGGGGATACAGTTGGCGACCCTTATAAAGATACAGCTGGACCAGCCGTGAACCCGATGATTAAAATTACAAATATCATCGCGCTTCTTTTATTGGCTGTGCTTGCCCACTAGCTGGACAAAATAACGAAAATAAAGCTCGCCTCTAAACAGGCGGGCTTTTTTACGCCTCGCGGCACAATCCTTGCATGGGTTTCTCTTGTTGTCATGACGGAGAGCAGAATGCGCCACGCAAATTTGGCTTTGTTTATTTTGCCCCTTATCATTTTATGGGTGCTTGTGCCTGCTTTTAAGGCTTCAACCTTTCCGGCGATTATCAAAGGCGGTGTTATAGGGATATATTTAAGCCTGACTCTTATTGGTCTGTACGGGATCGGATACAAATATGTCTCTGAGCGTCTGACGGATGAGGATAGGGCGCCTTAAAATTCATAAGCTGTTAAAGCAATAGGCCTAGACGAGGCCTATGGAACGTATTGTCCCCATTTATGATTCTTTAAAGGCAGAAAAAGATAAAGCCGAAAAAATCGCTATAGGCGGTATGCTTGCTGATCTTGTGGCTTGCATTTTATCAGGGTTCGCTGCCTTGGTCGCGCTGGGCTACTCCATTTTGTTTTTTACGCGGTTTCTTGAAAATGATACTCATCTCTGGGGGATTATTTCAGCCTTTATCCTCTGTTTTGGTGTGGGGGCGTTTGCCTATGTTCCGGCAGGAATCACAAGCGTGATAGCTTGGCGGGCTTATAAATTAGGACCCACAAAAAAGAGATTATTATGGGCTTTATTTTTAATTTTACCTTGGTTTGTTCTTGCTTTTATATTGGTTTTTGTCAGCGATATGCCCAAGATTTATAGCCTCTTTACGATGACTTTGGCCTGTATTTTGCTAAGTTGGTCTTTGATTTCTTTGAAATCTTGGAAGGTTCAATAATTCAACTTCACAATCTTGTGCAGTTCTGTGTCTTGAAAACTTTGCCATTATGAACCATATTTTCAGTAGGCGTTCAGGGACGACGTGATAGGAAACTGTGTAATATAGGAGACACCCCATGAAATTACGTCACCTTTTGTTAGCTACATCTGCCGCGCTTTTAGCGGCCTGTGCAACATCAACCCCGTATCAAGCGGCCTCTAAACCAGGCGCATTTGATGGATTTTCTCAGACCCTTATTGAAAATGACCGAGCTCGCGTTTCTTTTGCCGGAAATTCTTTAACGGAGCGCGAAACGGTTGAAAATTATTTGATTTACCGTGCTGCGGAACTCGCTGTTGAGCGCGGCTTTGAAACTTTCACATTGACGGAACGCGATACTGAAGAAAAGACCCGTTTGAGACCTACAGGGGGAAGCTCCTTTGGCGGGTTTCATGATCCCTTCTTTAACTATAGTTTCTTTCGCCCCGGCTTTGGTTGGAGTCGTGGGTCCCGTTTCTCTAGCTTCGGTGGGTTTAATAGAGGTTTTGGATTTAGAAATAGCGGCTTTGGCTTTGGACGTCGCGGCTTTAGTAGGTTTGGCGGGTTTGGCGGATTTGGCCGTGGATTTAATAATTTTGATGTTCGAGAAATAACAAAATACCGGGCAAGCGCTGAAGTTAAATTCGGACGGTTCAAAAGACCGGGTGAAGATAACAGCTTTAATGCTCGCGAGGTTATAGAAAACCTCGGTCCGACAATAACCTACCCCGAAGAAAAAGCTTAGGTTTACTCCTCTCAGATTTATCAAACCGCTCATCGTGCCTTTCCTGTTTTATAAATAAAGTGGCACGATGTTGTAGCTTTTAAGTTCTAGGGTCTGACGATTTCAAACCAAAATTCGGGTTCTTCAATCAGGCCGAAAAATGACCTCACTGCGAGAGGGTTACCGTCAATCGAGGCTTCTCCTTCCTTGGCCAGCTCGCCAAAACTTTTTAGCTTTAGGTTCAATTGATCCAAACCAGCCCGAGTAATTTTTAGAGTCGGCGCTTTGGGATGGGTTTGGCCCATACGGTGATGAAGCGTTCCGTTGGATAATATCAAATGAGCGGTCTCGCCTGTATCTGTAATTTCGAAATTCAAATCGCGATCTTTTTTGGCCGCTTTTTCTGCGTTTAAGCGCACGGCTAATAAGTCAAAATAAAGATCAAGCGGTATGGCTTTGACTATATCGGGGCTGCCTGTTTGCGGCGTTGGAAGATCAGCAATGCCGCCGCGCAGTTCTTGTGCGCCCGTCAAATAGAAATTTCGCCAAGACCCCGATTCCGCCATATAGGCCAGCTGATCATAGGTTTTCGCCAACAAGTCTGATGCGGCTTGATTTGCAGGCTCGGCAAAAACTAACTTGTTTAATACCGTGGCAGCAAAGCGGAATTCTCCCTCGTCATAATCATTTTGGGCTTTGTTTAAGATGGCATCGGCTCCGCCCATATAATCGACGAATTTTTTAGCTTCTTGGATAGGGGGCAGGGGGTCGAGATTGGCAGGATTGCCATCGAAATAGCCGTAATAAAGTTGATATTGCGATTTTGAATTATGGGAGAGAGTGCCGTAATAATCTCTATTGGCAAAGCTTTTTGCAATACCGTCTGGCATATCAAGTTTTTCGGGAATTTCGTGCATGGTATAACCCATATTGGCCAGACGTACGGTTTGGTCATGTATGAAGCGGTAAAGATCTCGTTGACCTTCCCAAAACCCTGTAACTTCATCCGAGCCCCATATGGGCCAATGATGAGAGCCAAAGGATATTTCGGTTTTGGCAGCATATTTATAAATGGCTTCATCTATATAACCGCTCCAGAGACGGCCATCACGAACCTTTGCGCCGCGCGGCGTATACATATTATGGAGGGTGTGATTGATAATTTCGGCCTGACAAAAGGCTTTAAAGCGCGGCATGTAAAACATAAATTCAGAGGGGGCTTCTGCGCCTTGGGCCATGATGAATTCCATTTCTATACCGTCAATGGTATGACTCTCGCCTGTTTTTTCAACTTCGAGTGTTGGCGCGAAAAGGCCGAGATCGCCGCTTGAGATAGTTTGACCAAGACCAACACCAACTTGATGAGCCGGGCCTTTGGGGAGCAGACCTCCAAACATATAACTCGCGCGGCGGGACATAGCATTGCCTGCCAGAATGTTTTCGCTCACAGTCTCAAAAACAAAGTCTTTGGGCGCAATGATTTGAACGCCGTTTATAATATCCTCTTCGGAGATTAATCCGCGAACGCCACCAAAATGATCGGCATGAGAATGGGTGAAGATCATAGCGCTAATGGGTTTCTCGCCAAGCTCGCGATCCAGTAAGGCTTTGGCCCGAGCCGCCGTCGAGGCGCTGATTAAGGGATCAATCACAATCCAGCCGCTCTCACCTTCTATGAAAGTGATGTTGGACAGATCAAAAGCCCGGATTTGGTAAATTCCGTCAGTGACTTTGAATAGGCCGTGCATCGCGTTGAGCTGGCTTTGACGCCATAGGCTGGGATTGACCGTATCGGGAGCATCTTCAGTCAAAAAATCATATGCCCCGAAATCATAAACTGGCGTTCCGTCAGCTTTCGTAATTTTACCATCATTAAATGTGGCGATAAAGCCGCGTTTGGAGCGTTCCAAATCTGCTGTGTCAGAAAAGTCAAGATATTGCCTGACTTTAGCGTTTTCCGATTTTACCCGGTCAGAGACAAAAGGAACTCTATCACTTGCGATGCTGACCTGATCTGGTACGGGCGAGGCAGAGTTATCTAAAGGTTCTTGGCAAGCCGCCATAACAGCCAAGCCTACCGTACTTAATACCAATGTCTTGAAATTCATGAAATTCCCCTGATTGCGCGCCTCTGTTTGGTCGTCTCTTGGGCTTATGTTGCCACAAGAAATATTGCCAGGGCCAGAGAATTATTTGTATATGTTTTTGATTTCCTCTTGCAACTCATTCTCAAGAGCATTAGGTGTTGATGTAAATGAGAACCATTCGCAAACAAGATTCCTGACAACATGAGTTATTTTAAATCCTGCGGCGTAGCAGCTTTGCTTTTGGTGATAGCTCAGACAGCTTATGCGCAAACGTCATCTCTAATATTGGAGGACGAAATTGTAACGACGGGGACCTATCTCTCAATCGATAAACTTAACGCAGTCAAAACGCCCACGCCGATTATTAATGTCCCGCAAAGCCTCTCGATTGTCGGTCAGCTCCAAATCGAAGAACAGGGCTTTACAAGTATTGGCGATATCACCCGCTTTACGCCGGGGATAACGATTAGTCAGGGAGAAGGTCACCGAGATGCCATCATTATCCGTGGACAGCAGACGACAGCAGATTTTTTTCAAGATGGCGTGCGCGATGATGTTCAATATTTCCGTCCACTGTATAATTTAGAGCAAGTTGAAATATTACGCGGCTCTAATGCGTTGCTTTTTGGCCGGGGCGGTACGGGCGGAATTGTTAACCGCGTAACGAAAAAAGCCGCAATCGATAAAGTCTTCACGGGCCTATCGGCGTCAATAGATACGTTTGGCGCCTATGCGGGCGCTATAGATGCAAATTACGCGCTGACGGATAATGCAGCTTTACGGCTGAATGGGTTTTATGAAGAACTTAATAACCATCGCGATTTTTTTGAGGGTACGCGGTTTGGGTTTAACCCAACTGTCGGGTTTAACCTTAGTCCGCAGACGCGCGTGGATGTGTCTTATGAATATTTGGATGATGACCGCGTTGTTGATCGCGGCGTTCCTTCTGTAACTATCGAGAATGGGGCTGATGTTCCCCTAGAAGGATTTGATAATAGTTTTTTTGGTTCTCCCGATGATAATTTGACGACCCTAAAAGCTAATATTTTAAGAGCCAGAATAGATCACAGTTTTACAGAAAATTTGCGCGGTAATTTTACAGCTCAATATGCTAAATATGATAAACGTTATCAAAACCTTTTTGCTGCGGGCTTCGATAGCGCATCGAATGCGGTAACGCTGGATGGGTATAATGACCTTACAGACCGCACCAATCTTATATTTCAAGCAAATCTGATAGCTGAGTTTCAAACAGGGTCGATCGGGCATACCGTATTATTTGGCGCTGAATATGCCGATCAAGAAACGCAAAATGCACGTTTTGATAATGTCTTTGACAATAATGGCGATGGTGTTTTTGATGGTAATGAAATCGCAAACTCGCCCGATGATGATCAGGCGAGTTTTGCCTTTACAGACCCGCTGGTTATTCCTGCTTTTGCCTTTACGGATTTGAATCGCAACCGGGATAGCCGAGTAGAAGCTTTTTCCGCCTATCTCCAAGACCAGATTGATTTAACAGAAAAGCTTAAGGTCGTGGTGGGTGCTCGGTTTGATAGTTTCGATATTGACGTGCTCGATATTTTCGAAGTTGACGATGGAAATGATGGGGCGTTTTCGCGTAAAGATGAAGAAATATCTCCGCGTTTTGGTCTCATATATAAACCTCGCGAAAATATTTCGATATATGGTAGCTATAGCGAAACGTTTCTGCCGCGTTCAGGCGAACAGTTTTTAACGCTGAATTTGAATTCATCTGAAACCGAACCTCAAGGGTTTGAAAATCTAGAGGCGGGATTAAAATGGGATATCCGCCCCGATTTAAGTTTTACAGCCGCTATTTTTGAACTCGACCGTGATAATTTTTTGACTGTTGATACGAATGATGTCGGGCAGCTTGTATCTGTCGAAGGATCGGTAACCCGTGGGTTTGAGCTCCAGTTTTTTGGCAATATTACCGAGTCTTGGTCGATCAATACAGGATACGCCTATCAAGACGGAGAAGTTCGTGAGCAAGGTGGCAATAATGGGAACAGAACACGACAAACACCAGACAATACGTTTTCTCTCTGGAACATTTATGACTTAACAGAGCGCTTCGCTTTAGGGGGAGGCTTAACCTATCAAGATCGTTTTTTCATTCGTGAAGATAACACTGTTGAAGTCCCGGATTTCACCCGCTTTGACGCCGCGATATATTATGACGTGACTGAGGATTGGCGCTTGCAAATCAATGTAGAAAATATTTTCAACACGGATTATTTTCCTGACGCTCATGCGAATGATAATATTTCGACCGGAAAGCCTTTGAATGTCCGTTTTTCACTTTCTGGACAGTTTTAATAAACGACATTATTTACAGAAGCAGCTCTTGATTTTTAAAGTTATTGACGCAATACAGCGCCAAACCTTGGCTACATTAAGTGGCCGCATATTGCTAAGCTAGGATTATACGGCATGAGTTTTACAGGTCATAATTTCGACGATCGGTTGAAATCACAAAAAGAAGCTAAATTAGCTATGCTGAAACGGGCGAAAGAAAAGGAGCTTGACCCGGAACAAAAAGCTAAATTGATGGAAGAGCGGGCCAAACGAAATGCTGAGCGGGCCAAACGCGAAGAAGAAAAACGGGCTATTCGTAAAGCTAAAGAAGCCAAAGCTGCTGAAGAAAAGCTTGAAAAAGAACGTAAGAATAAGTTGGCTCAAGAAGCCGCCCAAAAAGCTAAAATTGAGATGGAGCGGGCAGCTAAGGCACGCCGGGACGCAAAATATGCCGCGCGAAAAGCGAAATTAGGTCGTCGACGCTAGGCTTCTAAGCTAGACTTCTAGTCCCAGTCGTTGGAAGGATTTAAACTTTCCAACCCCAATGAAGTGCGGCGATGCCGCCTGTAAAATCATGATAGCCTACACGGCTAAAGCCAGCTTCTTTAATCATGTCAGCAAAGGCTTCTTGCCGTGGAAAGCGCCGAATAGATTCCACAAGATATTGATAGCTGGCTTCTTCATTAGCGAGAAGCCCACCGAGCTTTGGGATAACGTGTAAAGAATAGGTGTCGTAGATTTTGCGCAGGACTTTATCTGGCGGCGTTGAAAATTCTAAAACAAATAAACGTCCTCCGGGTTTTAAGACGCGCAAAAAGTCCTGTAGCGCCATATTGCGATCTGTCACATTACGAATACCAAAGGAAATTGTGATGGCATCAGCGTAATCGTTAGGAAAGGGGAGGGATTGAGCGTTACCGCAGACACGGGTTAAATTCATGCCTGCATCTTTTTTAACGTCAATACCCGCAAGCAGCATTTCGGCATTAATATCACAAATGATAGCGCGGGCTGGATCTCCGCTGCGTCTTTCACGTACCTCATCGGCGCGTTTAATAAATCTGCGAGCGAGGTCTCCTGTCCCACCGGCGACGTCTATTAATAATTCTCCCGGTTGTGGGTTGAGCTTGGTGATAGTCATATCTTTCCAAATGCGGTGAACGCCCATTGACATGGCATCGTTCATTAAATCATATTTCCCGGCAACAGCATCAAACACTCCGCGCACGCGTGACGCTTTTTCGTTCAAGGGAATATCGTCAAATCCGAAGTCTATCGTTTTCTCGCTCATAGGTCTTAGTGACATGAAACAAAGAGCCTTGCCAGAGGCAGAGTAGCACAATTTCAGCTATTCAAACTTATTTGAAGTGTGTAAGAGGTTCAGGCTTAAAATTTTTAGTGGGAAGAAAAATATGGCAGGAGAGACTGACAGCTGGGAAATGTACAAAGATAAGCGCGGAGAAAACCGTTGGCGACGACGGGCCGCAAACGGAAATATTGTAGGGGCATCTTGTGAGGGTTACGTTAAATTGGCGGATTGTAAGAAAAATGCACAGCGCCATGGGATGGATGGTAATCCAGAAGGCTTAGGGAGCAAGGATAGGTGGGAAGTTTATAAAGATAAACGCAATGAATTTCGTTGGCGTCGCAAGGCGACGAATGGGGCCATAACGGGATCGTCTTCTGAAAGTTACAAAGCTAAAAAAGACGCCGAAGCAAATGCGCAAAGAAATGGAATGTAGTTTGAAGTTAAGTATTTATTTAAAACCGTCTCAGATATGAGGCGGTTTTTTTACGGGAATTGATATTATGGAAAATCCAAAGTTTAGAAAGTTACTGATTAATCTACACCTTTTAGGCGCGGGATTTATGGCCCCTGCCTTTTGTTTGGTAGCTATTACAGGCGGTCTGCATATGGTTGGTGGAGGCGAGTCCGTTGCTACATCTGTCATTAATCTACCTATAGGTACACAAGTTGATTTAAAAAGCAAAACGGCAGAGGATGATGTACGTGCGATCTTAAAAGCCGCCAATGTGGATATGAAATTTGAGTATTTGAAAATTCGAGGTACATCTTTTGAAACTCGCCCCACAAGCAGAACACATGTAAAGTTCAAACCTTCATCTACAGGGCTAACCGCGACGCTGAATAAACCCAACTTTCAAAAAGCGATGATGGAAGTCCATAAAGGTCACGGCCCTAAATTTCTAAGAGCCTACCATAAGGTTGTCGCGCTTATTTTGTTTGGTGTTATCTTTGGAGGTATTTTAATAGGACTGTTATCCAAGGTTTATCGTCGTAAAACTCTAATGGCTTTAGGCTTAGGAACGCTGGTTTATATTTGCGCTATCGCGTTTTTGTAAAAACTAGAGATAACCATCAGCTCGTTTGTCCCAATAATCCAAAAGAGTTGCACCGTCTTTAAGGCTAATACATCCATAAGCGGCCGTTCGTAATTTTCGCGGTAGATTCATATCCGGATTATGGACGACATCGAGAACAAAGCGAGCAATACCATTGCTTGTGACAACCAATATATCTTCATCGTGACTTCGATGGTCCTCAAAAAATGTCTCCCAGGCTTGGATTAGGGCTTCTGGATCAACCTTCCATCCTGTGGGAACTACTGCCGCGAGGTCCCATAAATCAATAACGTCTTGCCCCAAACGGTTGATGACTTCAGTCTCGGCTTTGTTTTCATCTTCGCCGTAATCTATTTCCGTTAGAAATTCTAAGATTTCCAAGGGTGTTTCGGGTGAAATAATTGCGTGAGCTGTTTGCTGAGTTCTTATAAGGGGGGAGCAAAAGGCGCGCGAAAAATTATATGAGCTTAAGATCTGTCTTAACGCCTTCATTTGCTGCCGTCCTGAAGAGGATAAAGGCAAGTCCGTTCGGGCCCCGATGCGGGTCACGATATCACCTTTATCAAAGGTGTTTCCATGACGGCAAATGATGATACGGGTCATTTGAAAGAGTCTCCGTGTTTTGCAATTAAACGCTCAGCCAGAGCTAAATCCTCGGGCGTATCAATCCCGGGGGTTGCGATTTTAGGGGCTTTGACGCTCACACATTCAATTGAAATTCCATTTTCTAACATTCGTAATTGTTCTAACCCTTCAAGTTTCTCGTAAGGGCTCTCAGGGAGTTTAACGAAACGCTCTAGCACCGCGCGGCTATAAGCATAGAGCCCGACATGACGGAGGACGGGTGAAAGCTCTGAGCCTTTTCGTAATAATCTTTCTTTGCGAATAGCGGGGAGAATGTTTTTGGAAAACCAGACCGCTTTATTATCAGTCCCAACCAATAGGGTTGTTCCGCTAAAGGGCGTGGTTTTTTTATGGGCTCTCAGATTGTCCAAGGCTTGCCAGGATAGCTGTATGTAAGGTGTGGCAACCTCGGCTCCGCTCTTGAGAGCCTTGGCAAGCGCAATAATGTGGTCGATGGGCGTGAAAGGCGCATCACCTTGCAGGTTGATTATAATATCTGGTGAGGGCGTTATTTGGGTGGCGGCTGCAAAAACCCGATCACTGCCTGTTGCGAGCTCGTGATGTGTTATGACCGCAGGTATATTATGCTTTTCGCAATGGGTTTTGATTTCGTCATGATCTGTGGCGACGATGTAATCGCAATCATCTAATTTATGCGCCGCCAATTCGGCTACTCTGGCGGTTCTGCGAACCATAGTCACACCATTGATAAGGGCGAGAGGTTTGCCCGGAAATCGCGTGGAGCCATACCGAGCCGGAACAACAATCAGGATCTTCATGATCTAAAGATAACCCTCTTCGAGCAAGCTTTTCATATCAATGACGCCAAGGGGCTTCCCATTTTCGACAACAAAGCCATTGGCAATTCTATTTTCGGTGAAAATATCAATAACGGCGCTCATGGACATATCAGGAGATAAAGCGCGGGGCGCCTTTGTCATGATATTCTCAGCTGTCTTCTTAGCAAAATCTGCATCTAAGGCGCGGCGTAAATCACCATCCGTAATCATGCCAATTAATTTGCCTTGGTCATTCACGACGGCCGTGCAGCCTTTTGCGCCTTTAGAGATCACAGAGATTGTTTCGTCCATCGTGGAGGCCGTAGAGACAGTTGGAACATTTTCAGTGTGTGTTAAAAGCCATTCTCGAACGGTCTGTAGTCGAAGGCCAATTTTTCCGCCGGGATGACGTTTGCCAAAGTCCTCCAGGGTGAAGCCGCGTTGCGTCATGGTCGCAACAACAAGGGCGTCCCCGAGGGCCAAGGTGTTTGTTGTCGAAGTCGTTGGGGCAATCCCGTTGGGGCAGGCTTCGGGCGCTTCAGGCAAACGTAGAACGATTTGGCTATGACGGCCCAATCTTGACCTTGTGTGTTTGGTAATGCCAATCACAGGGAGATCATTACGCTGGGCATATTGCAGGACATCGCGAAGTTCTCGGCTCTCGCCGGAATTAGAGATGGCGAGTATAACGCAGCCCTTGGATACCATGCCAAGATCTCCATGGCTGGCCTCAGTCGGATGCATGAAAAAACTAGGGGTGCCTGTAGAGGCAAAGCTGGCAGCAATTTTTTGTCCGACGTGACCAGATTTTCCGACGCCAACAACGATCAGATAATTTTCTGTATTCAAAATAAGATCAACGGCTTTTTCGAAATTCTCATCCAAGCATTTCTGCAAAGCCGTTAAACCCGATATTTCTACTGAAATAACATCCTTTGCAATTTGAATCGCCTTTGGCATCAAGGTCTCCAGCTAAGCCTTTTACATAAGGCCAATCATCCCACTATAGCCAAGCGTGGACTACCTCACCATAGAAAGCCGAGGTTTTCTGTGATTTAATTTGGTAAAATCATGCCTTTTATTAAAAAGTTCTTGCGATTTTGTGGCTACTACATATTGTGGCCTAGATAAATCAGTAACCCATATGTGGTTATTTTCACGATATTAATAGTCATTATGAACGATAGGGGTCGAATCATGGGTAAAATGGATTTTATGAAAAACCCGAAATCAGGTCTTCTGATTCCTAGCCATAGCTATAAACCATTTCGTTATCCTTGGGCTTTTGATTTTTGGAAAAAGCAACAACAAGTTCACTGGATGCCGGAAGAGGTTCCTCTTGGTGAAGATTGTAAGGATTGGGCGACCAATCTAACGGAATCAGAAAAAAATCTACTGACCCAAATTTTCCGTTTCTTTACGCAATCAGATGTCGAAGTAAATGACAACTATATGGAGCGTTACGCGCGCGTCTTCAAACCGACTGAAGTCAAGATGATGCTATCGGCATTTTCCAATATGGAAACAATACATATTGCGGCTTATGCGCTGTTGCTGGAAACGATCGGCATGCCTGATAGTGAATTTTCGGCCTTTATGGAATATGAGGCCATGGCGGATAAGCATAATTACATGCAAGAATTCGGCGTTGAGTCTGAGGCCGATATTGCCCGAACTGTGGCTATGTTTGGAGGGTTTACCGAAGGGCTTCAGCTCTTTGCGTCTTTCGCAATGCTCATGAATTTTCCGCGCTTGAATAAGATGAAGGGTATGGGGCAGATTGTTACCTGGTCAATCCGGGATGAGAGCTTGCATTGCGAAGGTATGATTAAGCTTTATCACACTTTTGCCAAAGAAACGGGGTGTGTGACCAAAGCTGTCGCTGATGACATTGTTGATTGCTGTCAGACTGTCGTCAAAATGGAAGATAAGTTTATTGATCTGGCGTTTGAAATGGGCCCAGTTGAAGGTATGACGTCTGAAGATATAAAGCGTTATATTCGTTACATCGCTGATTGGCGTTTGGGTCAGCTTGGCTTACCAAAAGTTTACGGCATCAAGCATCATCCACTGCCTTGGTTAACAGAAATTCTCAATGGTGTGGAGCATGCGAATTTCTTCGAGGCACGCGCAACAGAATATTCTAAAGGCGCGACTGTTGGAGATTGGCATGGGGATGATGGTGTTTGGGGTAAATTCGAACAATTGCAAAACCGAAAAATTGACGATGTAACTGTGAATTAATATAAAAATTAAACTGGCTTTTTCATTCCAACCGCTCATATCAGTGTTATAGGGTAATATGGAAAACCGCATAAAATCATTCGACTCTATTTTTAACTTTAGAGATTTCGGCGGCTATGCAACGCAAGATGGCGGCCGTATTCGTGAAGGAAAACTTTTCAGGTCTGCTCATTTGCATAATTGTACTGAACGTGATCTCAAAAAACTTTCGGGCTTTAACATTGGACTTGTTGTAGATTTAAGACACGCACCGGAGCGAAAAAGACAACCCAGTAAATGGCCAGCGGGCACAATACCTCGCGTGCTGACATATCCTGACCCGAAAAACGGTGATAGCGAAAAAATAGCCCCGCATGAAGCTTTCATGAAGCATGATCTTCATAAGCCTCAGGATGCTAGAAATTATATGATAGGCTCCTATGGGCTGCGTCCTGATGATGAGGGTTTTAGGCAAATTTTCGGAGATACGTTGCGCCATATGGCCAAATCAGGAGATTCTATTTTAGTGCACTGCGCGGCGGGGAAGGATAGGACGGGTACTCTTTGTGCTTTAATTAAAGGAGTGCTGGGGGTAAGCTTGGACACAATCATGGAAGATTATATGCTGACCATGAAAGCTGTGCAGATTGACGATTTTTTAAAACCGGCTGCAGAAATGTTCACAAAACGCTATGGACGCGAAATTGACCCCGAAGCCATTCGGCCAATGTTTGGGGTCGAGCCTGCTTATTTAGAAAATTCCTTAGCAACAATCAGGAATATGGATTCATATGTAAAAGAGGCCTTGGGAATTTCAGACAAAGAAAAAGCCGCTATTAAAGCGGCCTATTTAGATTAAGTAGTTAACTTAGCTACAGTTTACAACTCGTCCTGAGAATGAGCAGGTGAAATCCGTTATGGCGCCAGCTCCGTCCTGAAGATCTATTGTTGCAGATTTTCTTGGTTTTAGAAGAAATGTTTCAGTTAAAGTAAAATTGGCATCAAAAAACCTTAACTTTAAAGGTTCATAATCATAAGCTACGCGCGCAACAACGACTCCTGATGCTTCACTTAAGATGAGGTCATCGAGGTCGTCGGCGTTGAACCTTGTCGGATAAGGGCCATTAATTTCTGCTTTTCCTAATGGAACAACGGCACCTGTTGCATCCTTTGAAAAACTAGCTATTTGCATTTGTACGCTATTTAATCTATCTGTTGGCACCCCCATAACTAATGTAGCGGCGGTCATTATCTCAGACATTTGATCGGCTGAAATTTCTGCAACCTGTGTTGCTAAATCACCGGCTATATTAGTCCCATGAGAAATTTTTCTATCGGCTGATATAGCTGTCGACATCTCGGCGAGACCAAAATACATGGCAATCATGATAGGGGCGACAAATACAAATTCAATAGCTGCCACGCCATCTTTAGCGCTTTTATAACGTTGAATAAGTTTCGAAAATTGTATCTTGATAAGTTGAGTTGTTCTTAACATTATCTCTAAGCTCCGGCGGATGGACAGGTTTGAACCGGAAAGGGTTCATTTTGGAAAGCGGTCGTAGAGGTGATTAAATGAACGCCTTGACCTGGTAAATTTTCGAGCAATGTCAGTTGGGGCGGCAGGATTAAACGATGATAATATAGAGCTTGGACTACAACTGGTACACTTGCACCTGTTTCGACAAATAATCCATCTGGTATAGGGGGATTGGGGTCAGCATCCGGGTCACTTGGGTCCGCTGTTGGTGGGTTTGGGGCATCAGGAACCGTAATTGTACCGAAGGACGGGCCGGAGACAACATCGAGACGCAACCTGTTGCAATTTCCGACGCCCGCCATATTGTCACAAACGGAGGCTTTAAATGCGGCTTGGCCACAGTTTTGAAAGTTTCCTGTTCTGATCTGACGTCCGGCTTCACCAACTGCATGGCTAAGGGTAGAGGATATGAAGAAAATGATAGCGAGTTCTAAAATCGCAAATAAGAGCATAAAAAATGGAATAGCTAAAAGCGCGAATTCGATGGCTGTTGCGCCTTCTTTATCACGTCTATAGCGCTGAACTCGTTTGATCGCTTGTCTTTGAAAATTACGTATCGTCATAACCTTGTGATCATCTATTCATCCCAGTACGATA
>CAZNWH010000045.1:12423-17937 GCA_964576765.1 uncultured Hellea sp. | reverse complement strand
TACAAAAGGCCGAAGAGCTAAGTAAATTGACGTGAGGATAGTCAATTAGGATTAGAATAACTATAATTACTCACTTAATATATACTCTGTTTTGCTATCACAGAGCATGTTTAAATTACAGGGTAGCACAATTAATCCGCAATCAATCCTTCACCTTTGCCTTGGGTTTATGCTGACAGCTATTATTTTATTATGCCCAAGCGATAGCTTTGCAGCGAAGCCTGCCTTCCCTGACAAACCCACAGATAATAGTTTCGTTGCCGATAAAATTTCTCTGTTACCAGAGACTTATATCAGTGAAATCAATGCAATCGGGCGCGCATTATTAACAGAGGAACACATAACGTTATCTGTTATCATAATAAACTCGCTGGAGACCTATGATGCGCAATCCCTCTCAATAGAGTCCTATACCCGTAAACTCTTTAATGACTGGAACCTTGGGACCCAAGACCCAAAAAATAGCATATTATTGCTCATCTCCAAATCAGATAGAAAAGCCCATATAGAATTAGGGGCAGATTTGGCGCGCAGCCACGGCAGTGACACCCAATATATCATGAATAAACTTATCGCCCCGCGTCTCAAAAAAGGGTATTTTTCTGACGGAATTCTTGAAGGCGTAAAAGCTATGGAGGCTATGGGCCGAGGCAAAGCTTTACCAACTCGCTATTACCCTTGGTGGATCATACCGTTCTTTGCCACCATTACATTTGTAATACTCAGTTGCATAATATCCTTATTAAGATCAGGCCGGAAAGGTATAGGCTGGCTCTTGCTCTCAGTGATCCCTGTATTTATTTGGGTGATATATCAAAAATTATATAAAATTTTTCATACACATAGGCGGTCTAGCCCCGATAGTCACGACAGCGCAACCACGGAGGGTTTTCCCGCGGAAGCAGAACCTCAAGGTCTCATAAACCGTTTCAAAATCTATTTGATGGTAAAGCCCACTAATTGACAACATGTATCTGTGTCGTAGCTTAGCGATATAATGGCGATTTCTTGTCCCGTATTATTGGGGATTGCATATTCAAGGCTGATGCGTTTTACGCCGTTATTTTGGCTATAATGATGGGCCTGTTTAACTTTATTGGCGGGTTGAGCGGTTTCATGGGTATTATCCGCAAAAGTTTCTAAGGCCTCGATAGACATTTTACCGTTCGAACGGGCGAGCATGGCATCAAGATCATAGTCATAAAACTCATCAATCACCGCGCTGGCATAATCCGCCATTTCATCGCTTACATTTTGTGGCGTAGCTATAGTCGCATCTTTTTGCCCAGATGGTTTGCAGCCAGATAAGCCTGAAAAAGCAAGGCTCGCAACAGCTATAGAAATTACTGAGTTAAGTGTCATAAATTACATAGCCACAAATTGCCCTAATAAACTCGCTTCTTGGGCTTAATATACTCGATGCCGTCGGTCATAGTGTAATCGTGAACGGGGCGGTAATCGATTTTAACTTTGTTGTTAGCTCCATCATACCAAGCCAGCGTATGCTTCATCCATTTTTTATCATCACGTTCCGAGTAATCTTCATGGGCATGCGCGCCGCGTGATTCTTTACGGTTATCGGCGGACGCCATTGTCACCATGGCTTGAGCAACCAGATTATCCAGCTCTAACGCTTCCATTAAATCCGTGTTCCAAACCATTGTCTTATCATAAACGGCAACATCTTTGATCTGTTCGGCAATAGCGGTGACTTTCACAACACCTTCGGCCATGCTTTCTTCGGTTCTAAATACCGCGCAATGGTCTTGCATCGCCTTTTGAAGATTAAGGCGAACTTCCGCAACTTTCTTGGTCCCATTAGCGCCTTTGAATTTTTCAAGCCGCGTAATTGACGCCTCACCGGCATTAGCAGCAAGTGGTTTTTGCTCGGCATTTGCGGTCAGGGTTTCCCCGCAGCGCAACCCGGCTGCACGGCCAAAGACCACGAGGTCAATCAGGCTGTTAGAACCTAAACGGTTCGCACCGTGAACAGAGACACAAGCCGCTTCGCCGACGGCCATAAGCCCTTCGACAACGGCGTCAGGGTTCTTGCCTTTTTTGGTCAGAACCTCACCGTGATAATTGGTTTGAATGCCGCCCATATTATAATGGCAGGTCGGCAGCACCGGAATAGGTTCACGGGTCACATCAACGCCGGAGAAAATTTTGGCAGTCTCTGAAATACCCGGCAAGCGGGCCGCAAGAACTTTGGGGTCCAGATGATCCAGATGGAGGAAAATATGATCTTTATCTTTGCCCACACCCCGGCCTTCCCGGATTTCCATCACCATAGCGCGGCTAACCATATCGCGCGGAGCGAGGTCTTTCACACTAGGCGCGTAACGTTCCATAAAGCGCTCACCCTCGGAGTTGGTCAAATAGCCGCCCTCCCCGCGCGCGCCTTCGGTAATCAGACAGCCCGCGCCGTAAATCCCAGTGGGATGAAACTGGATAAATTCCAAATCTTGTAGCGGTAAGCCAGCCCGTAGAACCATAGCATTCCCATCACCCGTACAAGTATGGGCCGAAGTGGCGCTGAAGAACACACGGCCATAACCGCCCGTCGCGAGAATGACTTTTTGCGCGCGAAACCGGTGAAGCGTTCCATCATCAAGTTTCCAAGCCGTAAGACCGCGGCACACGCCATCTTCCATAATCAGGTCGAGCGCGAAATATTCGATAAAAAACTCGGCGTCATTGCGCAGAGATTGTCCATAAAGCGTATGCAACATGGCATGGCCTGTCCGGTCAGCCGCCGCGCAAGTCCGCTGAACAGGCGGGCCTTCGCCAAATTCCGTTGTATGGCCGCCAAAAGGGCGTTGATAAATTTTACCATCTTCGTTGCGTGAAAACGGCATACCCCAATGCTCAAGCTCGTAAACTGCTTTAGGGGCTTCGCGGCACAGATACTCAATACTGTCTTGATCACCCAGCCAGTCAGAGCCTTTGACCGTATCATACATATGCCAGCGCCAATCATCCGGCCCCATATTGCCTAATGATGCAGCAATACCGCCCTGAGCTGCAACTGTGTGAGAGCGCGTTGGGAAAACTTTGGTGACGCAAGCTGTTTTTAGTCCGGCTTGGGCAGCGCCAAGGGTAGCACGCAGGCCGGAGCCGCCAGCGCCAACAACGACAACATCATATGTATGATCAATCCAATTAGTCATTTTCGGTCTATCCTAGAAATGCGAGTTTGATGACGGCAAATGCCGCGAGTAACCAAATAATAAAAGCAATAAAGCGATTGGCCAGAAGCGCGAATGATTTCAAACCGCCGTCAAAATAATCCATGACCACTTCGTCAAATTCGAGTTTGCAATACAAGATTGCGGCTGTGAAAAAAGCGAGAAAGCCAAGTCCGCCAAGAGGAGAGCTTAGCCAATTGATAAAACCCTCGGTTCCATCATTGATAGCTTTCACCGCGCTAAAAAGCGCGAAAGGCAAACCTATAATAAGCCCCCAGCCTGTCAGGCCATGAACTTTGTGATGTGAAGATGCTTTAGACATTCATTCGCTCCTAAAGTACCAAGCCGACAATAATGCCGGATAAAAGAGCCGAAGCAGCAATCATAACCCAAGAAAGCATATTGTTTTTATCAGGGTCCAACATAACCCCCTTATCCCAAATCGCGTGACGCAATTGGGCCAAGGCCATAAAGATAAAAGCAAAAGCAAAGACAGCCCAACCAATTGCACCAAGCGGGCTAAAGACAAGCCCTTCAAGCGGGAGCTTTCCCGTCAACGCCAAAATCAAAAATCCAATCCCGACTATAATCAAGCCAACATAACAGATAATGGCGCACGCCCGGTGTAAGATGGAAGACAGCATGGCCGGGTGCCAGCGCCAGATTTGCAAATGCGGCGCCATAGGCCGTTTATCATTCCATTCGGATGCCATTTTACAGTCCCTTATTGATTAAGCGCGCAACCTAGCGGCAGGGGCCGTCAAGTCAACGCTTTGCAAATCACGATGCAAAAAAAAAGGCCCCGTTTGAGGGCCTTTTTGCGTGTTTTATGGTGAGTGCGGCCTAATTACACACATACATGTAATTACCACAGCTCTTCATAATATGAACATCCGTACCATTTAACGATCGCACACGGAAAGCTTCGAGATGACTCGGGTCATTTGTCTGGATTTTGGAATATTGCAACATATGAGAACGGCTGACCCCCAATAAGCCCTTAGATCCATTAGCAAGTGTTTCCTCAGTAAAGTCAGAAGCCGACATATCCTGGAAATGGCTATACCCTAATGAGCGGGCCATTAAGTTTAAAAAAGCTTGATCCATACCACCCGTGCGATGCGCGGCGACTAATTTGTCATGGAACTGACTAGGGCTTAGACCATGGCTATTTCCATATTGCGGGTTAGAGCCAAGATAACCAATTGTCTTGGGCGTTTGATTAGGCACATCAAACAAGACATTTGTTGACGGTCCGCAAAGACGCGAAACATTGCTCACAGATGCGGCGCTTGTTGGCTCTGCATAAGATGTCACTGGCTGTGGCTCTGGTTCTGGCTCTGGTTCCACAACAGGTTCAGGAGCTGGTTCTACGGGACAGGACGATAAAGCCTTAGCCTCTGATCCATCCCAGCAGGTTATCATCTCAGGCTCCACGACCTGCGCTGGTTCAACCGGACACGCATTGTTACTTTTGGCAAAGCTTCCATCCCAACAAGAGACTTTTGTCGGGCAGGCATTTTGGTTTTCAGCCTCAGACCCATCCCAGCAAGAGACAAGAGGAATCACAACAGGCGTAGGCGTGGGCTTACAAAACTTAAACAAAAAGAAGGCTGCCAGTAGCGCTAGGAGAAGCGGTATAAGCCATCTTAAAAATCCAAATCCGCCTCCGCTTGCTGCAGCAGCAGCGACCGGCGCCGCGGCAACAGGGGCAGCAGCGGCTTTAGCGGCAACGACAGGGGCAGCAGCAGCCGCAATAATCGGCGCGGCAGGCTTAGCCACTGGCGGCGGTGTGGGCGCGACGGGTTTCGGTGGCACCACGGCTTTTGGTTTTGGCCTTGGCTTGGGCGTTACAGCCGCAGCCGCAGCGATTGGCGCAGCTTTGGCGACTCTGGGTTTAACTTGTGCACGGGCTTTGGGCTTAACCCGCTTCCGCGTACCCATTAAGTAAGCCGCCCCGGTTGCGGCACTCGCAGCTGATGCGTACCAAACAGAGCGGGCTATTTCTTTCCCGTTTCCTGCTTTCAAACGATAATCATATTTACCGTTTTTAAACGGACCTCTATAGTCATATCGTTTTTCGAGTTTGATATTTTTACGAACCGAGGCCACGCCTGTGTCCCGCGCGGTTGTGGTTGGATAACCTTCTGAGATCAGGCGAATTTTACCATTTTCAAAATGTGCAAAATAATAATTACCATCATCTCCTTTGAAGCTTTCAATTCCATTATTTCGGCCTTTAGTATGCTTTTTGTAAAATGCGAGGCGTCTATAATTATCTTCATTATTAACCGCGCGCTTCTTTTTGGCTACGCTCTTTTTGGCC
>CAZNWH010000045.1:0-12323 GCA_964576765.1 uncultured Hellea sp. | reverse complement strand
ATAATTATCTTCATTATTAACCGCGCGCTTCTTTTTGGCTACGCTCTTTTTGGCCGGCGCTTTAGAGGCTGCCGATGACGTAGCCGCAACTTTCTTCTTAGGTGCAGATATTCCTGCCGTCTTTTTAGGGGCGGCTTTACGTTTTGTTTTTACACTTCCATTAATCCGTCCGGCGACACGCTCAGCTTCGGCGCGAGATCCTAGATTAGCGCTGATAGCAATTTCTTGTCCGTTACCCGCATAAAGTCCAAAACCATGCTTGCCTCCCTTACGATTATCAAAGCGATAGCGTTTGGCGATGCGGCGGTTTTTCTTGACGGATTCAATACCATTGTCGCGACCCGCCACACCCTTATAGGACTGACTGAGCATAACAATGTCACCATCTTTATAGAGCGCAAAATAATAGGCGCCGTCTTTTTCAAATTTAGCAAAGCCGTTTTCACGCGCTTTCGTATTTTGTAAGTAAAATCGCTTGGGTTGATATTCATCAAGTTTTCTATCAGCCATGTTGTCCCCCTATGGATAAATGCCATCGCCCCCTACTAGGCTAATGATTAACTATATGTAAATAGCTGTCCACAGAATAGAAATTGTATTTATACCATCTTAATTTCGCTTCATCTGATCTCGCAGGCTATCCCACCTTGCCAAACGCTCTTGTATGGCCTTTTCACGGCCTTTAGCTTTTGGATGGTAAAATTTTTGACGTGGCATCTTATCGGGAAAATAGTTTTGCCCTGAAAAACCCTCTTCCGTATTATGGTCATAAGCATAACCATCGCCATATCCGATATCTTTCATGAGCTTGGTTGGTGCATTTAAGATATGTTTGGGCGGCGCCAATGACCCAGTTTCTTTCGCGCTACGCATGGCCGCCTTAAAGCCCGCATAAACCGCATTTGATTTTGGCGCCGTTGCGAGATGAACAACAGCATGCGCAATCGCCAGCTCCCCTTCTGGCGAACCTAAAAAGCGGTAAGTATTCATCGCCTCATTGGCCATCATCAAAGCTGTCGGGTCTGCTAGGCCAATATCTTCGGAGGCAAATCTGACGAGACGTCTTGCGATATAAAGCGGGTCTTCTCCGCCCGTTAACATGCGCGCCAACCAATAAAGCGCGGCGTCAGGATCAGATCCGCGCATAGATTTATGTAGGGCAGAAATCAGATTATAATGCTCATCACGAGATTTATCATAAGCGGGCGCTCGTTTTTGCAAAAAAGCGGCAACGCCTTTTGCGTCTAATGGGTCTTTTATAGGTGTTTGAAAAACCTCCTCCGCCAGTGTCAGAAGATATCTGCCATCACCATCGGCAAATCCGATTAGGGTTTCACGGCCTTCTTTCGTTAAAGGTAGGGCTATCTCCATCTCCGTTTCGGCCCGTTTTAACAAATCTGAAAGAGCTGTTTCATCTAAACGCTTTAAAACGAATACCTGCGCCCGTGAGAGCAAAGCGCCATTAAGTTCAAAACTGGGGTTTTCGGTCGTCGCCCCGATCAGGGTCACAACGCCTTCTTCTACATAGGGTAAAAAACCATCTTGTTGTGCGCGGTTAAATCGGTGTATTTCGTCAACAAAGAGGAGTGTACCTTGACCTGTAGTCCGGCGAGCTTTAGCCGTCTCAAAAGCCTTTCGAAGGTCCGCCACGCCTGAAAAAACAGCGGAAAGCTGAACAAAGGCCAGCTCGGCTTGACCTGCAATCAGGCGCGCAATGGTGGTTTTCCCAACCCCCGGCGGGCCCCATAAAATCATAGAGGCGATCCGGCCCGAAGCCAGCATGCGGCCAATAGGGCCCTCAGAATCTAAAAGATGATCTTGCCCGACAACGTCTTTAATGAGCTGAGGGCGCAAACGGTCAGCTAAGGGGCGGGGCACGTCTTCATCAAGACCTGCGCTTTCAAAAAGGTCAGACATGAAACGTGTCTAAGCGCCACCTTAGTTCACCTCAAGAGATGAATAGGTAAAAACAAACCCGACATCATTACTGATGCCGGGTTTTTACATCATACGGGGCGCAGTGTATGACGTAATTAATGCATTTATCCCCACATAAATGCTATTTTTAGTTCCCACATAAACTACGATTCATGCCTTAATTCCTCTTAGATGAACGCAAGATGAACACCTGTTGCACAACACTATCCCTTGTAATAGAAACCAGAACAAACCCTAATGACACCCTATATCTAGTATCAAATCGTCCATTCGATAAAGTGTTGACCTCAACTCTCGCTGCCTTAAACAGATCACTTACGTCAAAATACTTGATGTATAAATTGGGGATAGGATTTATGAGTAAGAGCGATGCCAATAGTCCTGACCAGTCATTACCTTATCATATTCGCGGCGCCTTTCGCGGCTTTGAAACCGCGCTCTCCAGATATCTTGCAACCTTTAACTTTCCATTATCCCATTTTTATGTCTTGCGGCTTCAATGGTGTGAGAATGGACGCACGCAGAAAAATATCGCAGAGCAAGCCTTTATGACCGAAAGTGTACTCTCTCAAGTGATTAAAGCTATGGAACAATCAGGCGTATTAATACGAAAAGCCGACCCTAAAGATGCACGCATAAAGCGCGTGTTTCTGACAGATAAGGGCCGTAGTTTAAGAGAAAAAATTGTTCTCAAAGGCATAGGTCTGAGCCGTGCCCACGCCCCCGAATTATCGCTGGAAGAGGTTAAAACAACGATAGATGTTTTAATTAAAGTCACTCAAGCTTTTGATGTTTATAATACGAAACATCAAAAGCAAAAGCCACAAGCCTAGTTTAGGCCGACCTGCCACGATAACGCCCACTAAGACTTGCCCTTATCGTAACATACGCTAAACACCCACCAATGGAGGGTTTATGCTAAGCTTATTTGAAATCGCCGCATTGTTATTGGTTTTATCCGCCATATTGGCATGGCTTAACCGCGCCTATTTCAAACTGCCTCATACAATTGGTCTTTTAGTTATGGCCCTTGTCGCCTCATTTGGACTATTGGGCCTCGAAGCGGTCATGCCTAGTATAGGCCTAACCGACACACTACAATCCGCGATAAAACAAATTGATTTTAATGAAACTCTCATGAAAGGCATGTTGGGATTTTTGTTATTTGCGGGCGCGTTACATGTCGATTTTGGCAAAATACGTGATGCGAAATGGGCGATTGGCTCTATGGCAACGATTGGGGTTATCATGTCGACATTTATCGTCGGCACGGGATTTTATTACATTGCTAAAATGCTGGGTGTGAACCTCCCTTATATATGGGCACTTGTCTTTGGCGCTCTCATCAGTCCAACCGACCCTGTGGCTGTTCTTTCTATTCTAAAATCGGTCAAAATGCCAAAGGCCTTAGAAGCTAAAATCGCAGGCGAGAGCTTATTTAATGATGGCGTCGGCGTGGTTGTCTTCACCATTATTGTCGCCATTGCGGCGGGGACCTCCGGGGATCATGCTTGGACGCAAACGATTATGCTCGCTGGCCCTGCAGAAGCAGTAGCGGGCGGACATAGCGGCGTCAGTTTTATGGACATTGTTGAGCTTTTTATTGTCGACGCCATCGGCGGGGCAATACTGGGCGCGATTGCTGGCTGGATTGCCTATCGTATGATGGCCAGCATTGATGAACATGCGATTGAAGTCTTGATCAGTCTTGCCATTGTCGCAGGCACCTATGCTCTTGCGCAGCGCATTAACATCCTTGGACATCACCTTTCAGGCCCTATCGCTGTAGTGGTTGCGGGGCTGATGATCGGGAATAAAGGTGCGAGCCTAGCGATGAGTGATCATACCAAAGAATATCTCTTTGGCTTTTGGGAAATGATTGACGAGATTTTAAACTCTGTGCTTTTCTTGCTGATCGGTTTAGAAATCTTGGTTTTAGGCCTTGTTCCGCAATATGCTTGGGCAGGCTTTATTGCTATCCCATTGGTTCTCTTAGCGCGCCTCTGTGCAGTCTCCGTTCCGATGAAAGTGATAGGCACATTTAAGAATTTTACTAAAGGGGCGATCCCCGTTTTGACATGGGGCGGTGTGCGCGGGGGTATCTCTGTTGCGCTGGCCCTGTCTTTGCCGGAAAACGAATATAAGCCTTTAATCCTGACAGCTACCTATTGCGTGGTTGTTTTCTCGATTATTGTCCAAGGCCTGACCGTCAAAACCGTCGTTGAAAAAGTTGTCGATCCGGAACTGTTGTAAATATACAATACATAACTATTATGTTATAAAATTACGAAATTTCAGTTGACGTGTCATATTTTTGTTCTCAAATACAGCGCTGTGAAAAAATTACTGTCATATCAATGGGCTATCGGAGCGTTAATTGCTTTGTTTCTCGCCCTGCAAAGTTACTCGCTTTCACATGCGACCAGTCATATAGATGGGCACCATAATAATCATGACAGTATAGAGTGTAGCATAAGCGTTAATGCTTCGGATGAGGACATATGTCTTCCGGCTGAGAGTCGCCAGACCTTCCTCGAAATCTATGACTTTCAAGCTGAATATATTTTTTCAGCCCCGAGTCCCTTTTCAACAGCTCAAACTCGCGCCCCGCCACCTCGAGGTCCTCCAACTCTCTTTTAATAAACCCTGCTTCACCGTGTTTTGACGCGGCCAAATCTATTTTTTATTTTAAGAGTTTTCCATGTTTAAATCATCTTTATACGGCGCTTCCCTCGCCGCCATCACTTTATGTCTACCTGTTGCAGCTATCGCGCAAGACAATCTCGACGAAATCATCGTCACAGGCTCCCCTTTAACCCGCTCGGTTGACGAGGCCATTACAGGCCTCTCAGTTCTCACAGGTGAGGAATTGGCAAACCGCCTAACCGGAACCATTGGCGAGACGCTAAAATCCGAACCCGGTGTATCGTCCACCTTTTTCGGCGCCGGAGCCTCTCGTCCCATCATTCGCGGACAAGGTGGTGACCGCGTCCGCGTTTTAACCAATGGTATCGGCTCGATTGATGCCTCCTCAGCCTCCCCTGACCACGCCGTCGCCGCAGAACCTGCACAAGCTGAACGCATCGAAGTTCTGCGCGGTGCATCTTTGCTCAGATATGGTTCCTCTGGTTCTGGCGGGATTATTAATGTCATAGACGGCCGTATTCCAACCGAGATACCAGAAGACGGCTTAGATGGTGCCTTACGTGTTGGCGCAAGTTCGGTCGATAATGGATTTGAAGCCGCTGGTTCTGTTGATATCGGGGCTGGAAATTTTGCTTTACACTTGGACGGCACATTTCGAGATACTGGCAATTACGATATCCCCGGTTTTGCTGAGAGTGCCTTATTTCGAGAGTTGGAAGAAGCCGAAGAAGAAGGCGAAGAGGAAGAAGGTGAAGAGGAAGCTTTCGGAACTCTTGAAAACTCACAAACTAAGACGTCCTCTTTTACCGCTGGAGCTTCTTATGTCGGCGAGAGAGGATTTGTCGGAATTGCCGTTCATAAATTCGATTCTGATTACGGTATTCCGGGCGGTCACGAAGAAGGCGAAGAAGAAGAAGGTGAAGAGGGCGAAGAAGAGGAAGAAGAACAGGTCACAATCGACCTTGATCAAATCCGAGTCGACCTGAATGCTGCTCTGGAGCTTGACGGTCCCATCGAAAAAATTCAGTTTTTCGGTGGCTTTGCCGATTATGAGCATACTGAATTTGAAGCCCCCGGAGAACCCGGAACCGTCTTCACCAATGAAGGTTTTGAAGGCCGGCTTGAAGCTATTCAAGCCGAGAACGAGGGATGGAGCGCAGCTTACGGCGTTCAAATTCGCAGGCGTGATTTTGCTGCCATTGGCGAAGAGGCTTTCGTTCCGCCAACGGTAACCAATCAATATGGGATTTATACATTCCATGAAAAAGAGATCGGAAATGTCCATCTTGAAGGTGCGGCCAGATATGAACGTACAGATCATGATAGCAGTACGACAAATGAAAACATCTCTTTTGATCTCTTGAGCATCTCCGCAGGGGGTGATCTTCATCTCACGGAAGCGCTTAGGTTTGGCGGAACCGTGTTTCGGACAGAACGCGCCCCGACCACAGAAGAACTGTTTTCAAATGGCCCGCATCTGGCGACCAACCAATTTGAACTCGGCGATATAAACTTAGATAAAGAAGTTGCCACCGGGATTGAGCTTGCCATCCGGCATAAAGCGCAAGGTCATTATCTCACGCTCAATGGTTTCTACACAGATTATGGAGATTATATTTTCGAACGGGAATTAGGGACTGAAGAAGATGGCTTGCCTGTTTTCCAGTTCACGGGAGAAGATGCTAGCTTTGTTGGATTTGAAGTGCAGGGCGGCGTGGACATCACCCGCATTGGCGCATTCGACATCAGTGTCGATGGTCTGGCTGAATATGTGCGGGCCAAAACCGATCAAGGAGATCTACCCCGCATTCCGCCATTCTCTATTTTAACCGGAATAGACGCCAAAAGCGAAAACCTGACATTGCGCGCAGAATTAGATTACGCCGCCGAACAGAATAAAATCGAAACTTTCGAGCTACCCACAGACTCTTATAGTCTTGTGAACTTATTTGCGACTTGGACTCCACCAGTATTGGATGACACTGTAAAAATAAGAGCTTCTGTGCTCAATCTATTCGACGACGATGCGCGTCAACATACGTCTTTCTTGAAAGATACTGTTCCTTTACCGGGACGAAATTTCAGGATTGCGCTCACTACAACTTTTTAAATTTTAATTTTAGTGGAGTTGTAATTTCGTACTACTTCTATATGGCAATCCTCTGTAGTAAGAGGATTGCCATATGACAACCCGGATCGCCATTAATGGATTTGGCCGCATTGGCCGAAATGTTCTGCGGGCTCTAGATGAAAGCGGGCGCAAGGATTTGGAAGTTGTTGCGATTAACGATTTATCTTCAACGGATAATCTGGCTCATCTGTTAAAATATGATTCCGTTCATGGCCGCTTTGGACGCGAGATCAACTTTACAGATAATTCAATAGATATAGGCCATGGCCCCATTGAAGTCACGGCGATCCGAAATCTTGAGGATCAGAACTGGGCAGATAATGACGTTGATATCGTCATGGAATGCACTGGCATTTTTAGAGCCAGAGACGCCGCAGCCAAACATTTGGATGCAGGCGCCAAGCGTGTCTTGATTTCTGCTCCGGGTAAAAACTCTGACAAGACAATTGTTTACGGCGTTAATGACAGCACCTTGACGAAAGACGATTTGATCGTTTCTAACGGATCGTGCACAACTAATGCGCTGGCGCCTCTTGCCAAGATATTAAACGATAATTTTGATATCGAAAATGGCTTCATGACGACAATCCATTCTTATACGGGCGCCCAACCCACCCTCGATCGCGTCAACCGCAAAGACTATAATCGTGGCCGCGCGGCGGCCATGTCTATGATCCCGACAACGACCGGCGCCGCTAAAGCCATAGGCCTTGTACTACCTGAGCTCAACGGCAAGATAGACGGCAAAGCCATCCGCGTGCCTACCCCCAATGTGTCAATAGTTGATCTTTCGGTAAATGTTGAAAAATCAGCTAGTATTGAGGCGGTCCATGAGGCATTTCGTAAAGCGGCCAAAGGCCCTATGAAAAACATCCTCCAAGTCATTGACGATAAAGTCGTCTCTATCGACATGAACCACGATCCACATTCCTCCAGCCTCGTAACTGACGAAACCGTCGTTATGGGCGGAAAATTCATTCGAGTGCTGTCTTGGTACGATAATGAATGGGGTTTTTCCAACCGTATGCTGGATACAGCCTCAGCAATGGCTAAATTTCTTTAACCGTAACGTCTTTATAATTTGCAGCCTCTCTAATTAGTTCGTTCTGAACGCGATTAAACCAATGTGTTGCATCGACCGATTGAAATCGCAGAGAGGAACGAGCATAAAATGATCTGTGCAGTGAAAGCGAGCATTACCACCTGCGCATAATATTTCTCGCGAGTCGTCCTGATGGGGTCAAATCTCGCTCTGCCCAGCCCCCATGCGAGCTTGCACCGCTCCGAAGCATTGATGCTCCTTCGTTTTTATCGCTGACGGCCCAATTCAAATGCGTCAGGCCGTTCCGCCGCGCGAAATTCATCCACTCGCGGGTCGAAGCAACATCGATATATCCGTCGCCGTTATAGGTCACGCTACCCCATTCAGAGAGAATCAGCGGCAGGCCTTTATTAATCGCATATTGCGCCTTTTGGCGAAGTTCGCCCTTATGGGTCGCGGCGTAAAAATGAAGAGCATAAAGGATATTGCGATGGCCGCGAATGGGGTTGTCAGCGGCGATATGAACATCCTGACTCCAGCTCGGCGTTCCAACAATAATTAGATTATCAGGATCAATTTTGCGAATCGCGCGAATGACCGTTTCAGCATAGGGTTTAACTGTTCCTCGCCAATCCGTCGTATCGAGCGGCTCATTGTAGATTTCATAAATCAGGTTCGGCGTGTGACCATATTTTTTCGCTAGTGCAGAGAAAAACTGAACAGCTTGCCCCGTATTTTGTTCCGCTTTATGGGAATGCCAATCCACAATCACATAGAGGCCATTGGCTATAGCGGCCTGGACGACAGTTTCCATACGGCGAGCATTGCTTTGCGGGTCTTGCAGGAAGCTTCCCTCGTTTTGTGCGCCCATAGCCACACGCACGATACCCGCCTTCCAGTCTTTAGCAAAGGTATTCACCGCCCCTGCCGTATAGAACCGATCTTGTCCCCAGCCCGTATTGGACCAGAAAAAGCTAGGCCCCGCGAGGGAGGTCACTTGTCCATGTTGACCGCGAATATGCGGCCCAACAACAGAGAGACGTCCGTGTTTCGCAACAGGCGTCACCGCGACCTGATGATAAGGCCGGACATTTGGATGATAATAGGATGTTTGCGCTGGGGCTGTATGGCACAACGAAAACAACAAGCATATAAACAACAGAGTTTGGAACAATCTAAACATAGTCTCTTTCGTGCAGACAACGTGCCAAAGCTAGGGATTGAGGCTGACATAGATTACTCATTCATCTCTGGGTCATTTAAGCCGATCCCCCTTTAAGATACATCGCTTAAAGACGCATAAATCTGCGGCAGTAACGCCTCGTCCCCAACTGCAACGACGCGCCCGCCATCCACGGCCGAGCCGCCTTCCCAATTGGTGAGCTTTCCGCCGGCCCCTTCAATGACGGGAATAAGAGCGCGCACGTCACAGGGTTTTAACAAGGATTCGACAATGATATTCATCCGGCCCGAGGCCACAAGACAGTAGCCATAGGCATCCAGACCCAAGCGTGAAAAGCGCACTGTGCGGCGGATTTTATTATAAGCGGTTAGTTCTTTGGGGCGCAGCATGGCCAAAGGTTCGGTGCATCCTAAAATCGCGTCTTTCAGCTTTGGGCAAGAGGCGGTTTTCAAAACCTTTCTATCCTCGCTCTGGCTTTGAACCCAGGCTTTGCGCGTCTTGCCATCTATGCGGCCGAAAAAAGATTTATCCATGGCCGGCAGGTCAATCATCCCCAAAACAGGCCGACTTTTAAATGAGAGCGCGATTAAGGTGCTCCAGACCGGCACGCCCGCAACAAAAGCGCGGGTTCCGTCAATCGGATCTAAGGTCCATGAATATGCATTACTTCCGACATGATCAGGACATTCCTCGCCTTCAATGCCATCATCTGGAAATGTCTGCCTGATCAGTTTACGCAGCGCAATTTCGGCATCAATATCAGCCTTGGTCACTGGATCATAATTCTCACCCGAAGCTTTATTTACAACGCCTTCGGGGTTCGCGAAAAGCGGTAGAGTTATATCCCGCGCGGCGCGCGCGAGATATTGCAGATAATCCAGCCGTTCATCTATGTCCGTTTTTGCTGTGTTCATAACGCATAACTAGCATGCGCTCCCCAAAGGGGAAACAGTTATAAAATAGCCTTTAAGGTGTCACTAAGCGCAAATTTGGGTTAATAGGCTTTGTGTTCGCTTCAAGCGATTTAGCCAGATCAAGCAAATGTTTGCGCGGACCTTCACCCATAGAATAATAGGCCCGAACAAGATCCATCGTTTCTTTTTTGGATAACACATCAGGCGCAATAATTTCCGGATTGGGTTCATCGAGATTCTGCTCATTTGTCTGGCTTAAACCTTCATAAAAATATTGAATAGGCACAGAAAGAGCTTCGGAGAGTTCAAACAACCGGGCGGCGCTAACGCGGTTCGCGCCGCATTCATATTTCTGGATTTGTTGAAAGCGAATTCCAACCTGTTCTGCCAAACTTTGTTGGGTTAACCCCAAGAGGCGGCGACGGCGGCGCAGACGTTTGCCAACATAAAGGTCAATATCACTCGTCATATAATCCCCAATCCTGTTTTCCGGGTTGTTTCAGTGTCGCCTAATAAGAGAGCAAGAGCCGTGCCAGTCTCTTGGTGCGTGTTCGCTCATAAGGGGAGCGATAATGCCCCCGATTCGTATCATTCTGAGGGGAATCCCCTCAGGCGTGTACCAAACCGAGACAGATTATCGTTAATCTCGGCTAAAGGCTGATAGTTCATCATCTTACAAATTCGTAAGGCTGAATTGAAACTTGAAGTTTGCACCCCATATAGAGTGTGGCCCCAAACCTCCCTCCCCTTCAGTTTAGGGTCTTTCCTTATGGCCGCCTCATGGCGGCCATTTTTATGAATATCTTTTTATGAATATCTATTGTCTGATATATTATGGGTATTATTGCGCCGCTAAAAGCATATCGTCTGAGCGGCTCTCAATGATATCCGCAATGACGCGCTGGAGAGTGTTAGCCAAGCGCTCATAACCGCTCTTGGGTTTTAGCGTCACGGGATTAAGGTAAAGATCGCGATTAATTTCAATTTGAACCGCTTCAATACCGGAGAGTGGTTTACCATAATGTTGCGTAACATAACCGCCTGCATAGGGGTAATTTTTAGCAACGGAATAGCCCTTATCACGAAAATAGCTCTCCAAACGTGAAATCGTTTCCTCATGGCAAGATGCACCAAACCTATCGCCTAATATTATATCTGGTCGCCGCGCGCCCATAGGCGCAAAACCCGGCATAGAATGACAATCGATCAATAAAACATTACCAAAAGAGAGGCTAGCTTCGGTAATCAGGCTTTGTAGCGCGTCATGATAAGGATGATAGAGCGCGACAAGTCTGGCGCGGACAAAGTTTTTGGGGAGAGGCTTTTTATAGATTTCTGTTGTCTCGGTTAATTTCGTGGGCACAACACCTAGCCCCGCATCTGCGCGCACTGTAGCGGGCATGTCTTCTTGTGACCATGCACGAGGCACATCATCGGGCGCGCGGTTTACATCAACAAAACAGCGCGGAAATTCTGCGCTTAATAACGGCGCGCCTAGCGCAGGCGCAGGTGCAAAGAGCAAGTCAATAAAAGCGTCTTCATTGCGCCGCAGTACGTTAAGAGGTACCGCGCTGCGGCTGATCAGACCTTGAGGGTATAAGTTACCCGAATGAGGCGAGGCAAAAATGACGCCGCCTTTCCACAATTGCGGACGCGAAAGCTTAACGGGCGGCACAAAGGATTTAAGACACTGGTCTTCATATTTTGCCTCACGACTAAGCATATACGTTCAAAATTAATGCCCCATCCTTAGAGAATTTTAAGAGAATTCGGCTAAGCTTCATAAGAATGGCGGGCTTTGTGCATAGTCTATAACAGCATGAGGACATACGTCTCATTGTAAGTCACTCTCGCCCATAAGGCGAGAAAAATCGGCGTAAGGGTGCGCTACAAAGAGGATATTGTTATGGCCACTATACTGTACGCCGAAGATGATGATGCCATGCGCAGTTTTTTTGAAAAAGCGCTGGAAAAGGCGGGCCATCACGTTATCGCTTGTTCCGATGGTGATCGCGCTTTGCGGGCCTTAAAATTCGCTGACGGGGCATTTGATATGCTCTTAACTGATATTATGATGCCTGGAATGGACGGGATTGAGCTTGCAAAACAAGCCGAAATTCTCTCCCCCGGCATCAAAATCATGTTCATCACTGGGTTTGCCGCTGTTGCTATGAACGATTCCAGCGCCTCGGAACAAACGGTTCTCTCCAAACCCGTCCACCTTCGTCAATTAGTTGATGAAGTCGATAAACTCATTGCTGCTTAAGCAGCGAAACTATTTACGCTTGAAAAGGCCCATTTACGCTTGAAAAAACAGGGGCGCAACGATATAGCCCTCCTTCGAAAACAGCTTTCCTAATACGGAAATAGCTTAATTATGGAAAGCGCGATTAGCTCAGCGGGAGAGCACTACATTGACATTGTAGGGGTCACTGGTTCAATCCCAGTATCGCGCACCATTTTTAACTC
>CAZNWH010000044.1:0-17956 GCA_964576765.1 uncultured Hellea sp. | reverse complement strand
CAATATACCTGCGACATGCAGATAGCTCATAGCTTAACCAAACCTTTACGGTTTGGCTAGGCGTTAATCCCCTCTTAATTGGTTGAGAGGGAAATTCAATGGCAAAAATGGTCATAGGCGAAAAGGACGGTAAAAAGACGCCTCTGCGGCGTGTAATAACTCCCGATCTCCTCTGCTATCACCATAAGCTTCCATAATTTTGACTTGTTTAGGGGCAAATTCGGCCATAATACGGCGAACTTTGCCTTCTCCCCAAATATTCCATCCTTTTATTTCACCCGTGTAGCGATTTCCGTCTGATTCCAATTCGGTTGCGAGAATATTGTGGATGTCTTGATCTTTGCCCCAAGCCCGTAAATAGGGGGCTATGGATGCGCTGCATATATATAATGACTCAGGGGCTAATTTTTTATCATCTAAACAAGCTTGGGCTTGAGGACGAATCAATGTGGGAATGACATCTGATGCAAATTGCGCTGCTTTTGCATCCAAACGTTCAATAACTGCATTTTTAAAGAATCGTCGGATAACATGAATTTTTACGGTGTTTCTGTCGATAATTTTTAGGCCGTAAGCTCCAAAAATTGGCAATAAAGTCAATATCTTAATAGCCCAGCCTAAAGTTCCTGCATAATACCGTAAAAATAATGCAAACGTATCTTTTGTCGTGATCGTTCCATCGAAATCAAAGACGGTGATCTTTATGGGGTCGGCTGTATGCACTGAGAATATAGTCTTCCGCTGAAGGTTTGAAATTTTGTAATGTAGCGGCGCTATAAGGGGTTTTGCGGGTGTAATGCAAGCCTCAGTGTCTGGTGCGGTTAATAACGGCTTAGGCGTTCATTTAGTGTTCATCTGCAGGCAAATTCTTAAATTGTGTTGAGATTAAAAGCGAGATCGTAGAGTTTGATCTTACGTCTTTTGTGACCTGGGCTGCAATATAGTCTTGAACAATTTTACAAATAGGGTCAGCAGAGATTTGAAATAGTTTTGTGTAGAACTCATGTTAAAAAAAATATCTTACCTTGTTGTTATATATAGCTTTTTAGCTGTATCATGCCAATCTGATGTACCTTCATCTTATTTCCCTCATGACTCCAGTGATCTGCATGTGGAAGGTGGAATTGAATATGGCCGTCTGCAAAATGGATTACGATTTGCGGTCATGGCCAATGAGACGCCATCAAATACGGCCAGTTTACTTATGCGAGTTGATACAGGATCAATAAATGAGGGGGAGGATGAGAGGGGTTTGGCCCATTTTTTAGAACATATGGCCTTTAATGGGTCTAAAAATATCCCTGAAGGGGATATGGTTAAACGTCTCGAGAAATTTGGCCTCGCATTTGGGGCTGATACAAATGCATCAACAAGTTTTGATGAAACTATATACCAGCTTGAGTTGCCTGAAGTGAATGATGAGATTATTGATGAGGCTTTGATGATTATGCGCGAAACTGCGAGTAATCTTACTCTGGACCCTGAAGCTATTGAACGTGAACGTGGCGTTATATTAGCTGAAAAGCGTGCCCGTATTAGCCCTGCTTATAATGCAAGTCTTAATTCATTAGATTTTTTCCTGGATGGGTCTCTTTTCCCGGACCGTATCCCGATAGGGACAGAAGAGGCGATAAATTCTGTGACTGAAGTGCAGTTTCGAAGCTTTTATGAGGGGTATTACCGCCCTGAAAATACTTTCATTGTGTTAGTAGGGGATTTTGAATTAGATTATGCTGCCGGTAAAATCGAGAGTTTTTTCGGCGATTGGGAAGCGATAGGTCCGGCTAAGCCCAATTTTGAGATCGAGCCTTTAGGTCAGCGTGACGCAAGTCTGGAATATTATGTCGATCCTGAAATCGAAACGTCAGTCTCCATAAGTGTTATGGGGCCTCCAGACCTGCGAGATGATACGGCAGATAATAGAAAAGCTTCCTTTATTGAAAATTTAGGCAATAGAATATTGTCCCGGCGATTGGCGAAATTAGCCAGGACAGGCGAGGCGGCTTTTCTAAGTGCGTCGAGTTCGAGTTCAACGGCTTATGACGTTCGATCAATATCGACATTATCGATGAGCGCTCAACCGGATAATTGGGCCTCTGCCTTATCACAAGGGGAACAAGCATTACGACAAGCTTATGATTATGGATTTACACAAGCTGAGCTAGATGAGCAAATTGCCAATACGCGTAAAGCTCTTGAGGTGGCGGTTCAAACCGCGCCGACCCGCAGGACGTCCTCTTTGGCACGGCAGATCATGGGAAGTTTTAGCGCAGATATAGTTAAGACGGACGCCGCGGCTAATTTGGAGCGTTTTAAGAGCTATGCTGGCAAAATTACGCCCGATATAGTTTATAAGGCGTTTAAAGCTAAATGGGCTGGTCTTGATAAACCACAACTATATTTGGCGACGAGCGCAGTCATCGAAAATGGTGAGCAGGTCTTATTCGACACATATAAAGCCAGCCGAGATCAAGAGGTTCTCCCCTTGGAAAAGGTAGAAACGTCGGAATTCGCGTATGAAAATTTTGGAACATCCGGGAAAGTTAAAACACGAAAAACGATTTCTGATATAGAATTTGAAACCATTATTTTTGAAAATAATGTTAGTTTAAATGTAAAGAAGACGCCCTATCAAAAGGATGTTATCTCTATAAATGTAGCTCTTGGTGCAGGGGAACTATTTTTTCCAAAAGAATATCCCGGATTTAAATGGTTCGCCCCCAATATGTTGGGATTAGCCGGATTGAAAGCTCATAGTGCGGATGAAATCCAAACACTTATGGCTGGAAAATCTGTCGGCGTTTCCATGAATTTTGGTTCCAAGCGTATGTTTATGTCCGGGGCAACTGTTCCTGAAAATTTAGATGATCAATTTAACCTTATGCTCGCCTACGCAACTGAACCTGGCTACAGAGCGGAAGCTAAAATTCGTTATGATAAATATATAGAGTCTTTTTACCCGACGCTGGACAGCACGCCAGGGGGAGTAGCTGCGCGGGATATTGACCGCTTAATAAGAAGTGATGATCCTAGATTTGGAATTCCCAGCCAAGACGAACTTGTCAATATAGATATGAGCGTCTTGCAGGGATGGTTAGACCCTTATTTAAATGATAGCGCTATTGAAATTGGTATGGTCGGCGATATTGATCTCGATACAGCTATACAGGCCGTAGCACGGACATTCGGAACTTTACCTAAACGAAAATCGCTACCCATAGAGCCTTCTAAGGCGTCCAGAGAGCTTGTATTTCCGAAAGGCAGTTTACGTCCAATAGTGTTATCTCATGCCGGACAAGAAGATACCGCAATGTTAAGGGTCTATTGGCCGGCACCTGATGGCCAAGATGTTGTAACGGCACGGCATATAGGCATGATTTCAGAACTTTTTCAACTCCGCCTCACTGAAATTATGCGTGAGCAAGAAGGGGCCAGTTATTCGCCTTCAGCATTTAATTTTAGTCCCCGAACCTACCCTGATTATGGGTATGTTGGGGTATCATTAGAGCTTAACCCTAACGATATTGACCGGATTAGCGCCAAAGTGGATGAAATCGCAGAAGAGTTCAGCGAGGGTATGTTTGATGAGGCCTTATTTGAGAGGGCTATTAAGCCAGTAAGAGAACGTATTGAAACAAGTCTGGAGAGCAATAGCTACTGGATGGGAGTTATCAGCCAAGGGCAAACCGATACTGAGCGACTTGATAGGCATAGAACAAGATCAGAGGCGTATCAAAATATGACAGTGAATGACCTAAAGCCGCTTGCTAAGACAATTTTTGATTCAAAAACAGCCTATAGGATACATATCTTACCTGAAAAATAGGTGGTGAAGCTTGAAAAAAATGTGACCCAAATTAGAAAAATGGCTTACTTTAAGGCTTAAGTAACCATAATTTTGCTCGATTGAGCTAATATTGGACAATATTTCTCTAATGGCAGAGTGCCTGCAACACTTCTCGCAAATCCGAACACATCGTTCGAACAATTTGTGAGGCAAATGCAATGAAATCGCTTAAAAGAATTATTAAGTCTAAACTTCTCTCTTCAGCAACAGCGTTGCGTAAAGATAATAATGGTAACTTCGCAATCATCGGTGCTATTACGATGGGATTATTAGTTGCCGGTCTTGCCATAGCTGTTGATATTTCAAATGGTTGGTCTGCTAAACAACGCCTCCAAGATACGACGGATGCTATTGCCCTGTTGGCTGCACGCGGCGAAATTGAAACACAAGCTGACTTGAATAGAGCTGCACAAGAATATTTTGCTTTGACATATCCTGGACAAGATGGAGCAGATATAAACCTTGAGAGTATTACACGAAATGGTGATAGCGTTACTATTCAAGCCTCAAATACACAAACAACTTATTTTTCTGGTATTTTCGGTAGAAACGGTCTTGATGTCAGAGCTACTTCGAGTGCCTTATATTCTAACCGAAATGTCGATATTGCGATGGTCCTAGATACAACATTTTCGATGAATGGTTCAAAGCTGAGTTCCCTCAAATCGGCTGCGAATAACTTGATTGATACATTTGAAGGCTTTGAAAGCGACAGCTTACGTGTTTCGGTTGTGCCTTTTGCGCAATATGTCAATGTTGGCGAATCGCGTCGTGGGGCCCGATGGTTAGATGTACCTGAAGATCAACTTGTAACAGCACGAAGACGTGATGTGGTTTCACGTAGCAATTGTCGTGATGTAACACGGAATGTTACACGAGACGGTGTTGTTACGACTAGGCGTGGTCGTCAGTGTGATAAAGTATTTGGTGAGCCGCGTAATGTTACTTTCACAGCGACTTGGGAAGGATGCGTAGGTTCTCGTCTGGCTCCTTATAATGAGCGGGCAGATTTTTCAGGTCGAACTATTCCAGGCCTTTTGAATAATCAAGCTAGCTGCGGGACAGAAATTCGTCCTCTTACAAGCAATCTGAATGCGGTGAAGGAAACAATTTCATCACTCGAAGCTGATGGAAATACATATATTCCTGCAGGTTTGGCTTGGGGATGGCGCGCCCTTGATAATGAACAACCGCTGACAGAAGCTTCAACTGTACCTGCTGATAATACAGATAAAGTTATGGTTTTAATGACAGATGGTGAAAATTTCAATTCTAAGAATGGCATATTGCATAATGGTGATAGCCGTGTGGATGCTGATAGAACTACCCGCCGGATATGTGAAAGTATTAAGAATGAAGAAATTCAGGTTTTTACGATTGCTTATGAAGTAACAGATAGGCCAACCCAAAATATGCTTCGGGATTGTGCCTCAGGCAGTAGTAACTTTTTCAACGCAAGAAATGCGAGTGAATTAAACAAAGCCTTTCAGGCGATCGGCGCGAGTTTAAACGAAACTCGATTAACGATGTAAACAACAATTCAAGCTTAATTGCCTTAATAACCTATCCAAGATATTTTTGGGTAGGTTTTTTGTTTATATATCAACGTCTTCGACGAATTTAGCATGGTCTTGGATATATTGATATCTCAGGTCTGAGCGCTTGCCCATAAGGGTTTCAACCAGGGCTTCGGTACTGGGTAAATTATCGTCATCTATAGTAATTCGAGCGAGACGACGCGTTTTTTTATCCATGGTTGTAACTTTGAGCTGGGAGGCCATCATCTCGCCGAGCCCTTTAAAGCGGCCAAGTTCAATCTTCCCGCGGCCTGTAAAGACATTTTCGATTAATTCGTCTTTGTGTTGATCGTCAATGGCATATTCCGTTTTCCCGCCTTGTGTGATTTTATACAATGGGGGCATGGCCATATAGAGTCGTCCTGCATCAAGGAGTGCGGGGGTGTAGCGATAGAAAAATGTGATTAAGAGTGCGGCGATATGAGCCCCATCCACATCGGCATCTGTCATGATAATGACGCGCTCGTAGCGTAAATCATCAAGCTCGAATTTTTTCCCAATTCCGACGCCTAAAGCCACGCAGAGATCAGAAATCTCAGCATTCGCAAGTATCTTGGTAAGCGTAGCGCTTTCGACATTTAGAATTTTTCCCTTAAGCGGGAGGATAGCTTGGGTTTTACGGTCTCTGGCTTGCTTGGCGGAACCGCCTGCAGAGTCGCCCTCGACAATAAAAATTTCGGTATCAGCCGATCCTTTTTGGGAACAATCTGCGAGCTTTCCGGGCAATCGAAGCTTCTTTGTCGCCGTTTTACGGCGGACATCACGGGCCTTACGGCGTTTAACACGTTCATCCGCTCGCTCTATGGCCCATTCAAGCAGTTTTGCTGCATCTTTGGGAGAACTAGCCAGATAATGGTCAAAGGGGTCTCTGACGGCGTTCTCGACCATACGCGTAGCTTCTGAATTGGAAAGGCGGTCTTTGGTTTGCCCTTGAAATTCGGGACTGGATAAAAAACATGAGACAAGCGCGCCAGCTCCGAACATGACATCATCTGGCGTTACGTGAGAGAACTTTTTACCCATGCCTGTAATATCGGCATAGGCCCGGAGACCTTTGGTTATGGCAGCCCTTAAGCCAGCCTCATGCGTACCGCCGCCCGCTGTCGGAACGGTGTTGCAATAGCTGCGGATGAAACTATCCGCTTCGCCAAAGCCTGCAGGGGTCCAGCTTACCGCCCATTCCACACGGCCATGGCCTTTATCTTTCTTTGATCGTCCGGCGAAAATCTGCGATGTGATTGTCGCTTTTGGTCCTAGGGTTTCAGTCAGATAATCTTTGAGCCCAGCTGGGAAATGGAAAACAGCTTGATGGGGAACAACGTCAAGTTCGGTGACAAGTTTGGGGTCGCACTTCCAGCGAATTTCTACGCCGGGCTGAAGGTAAGCTTTTGCTCGCGCCATACGAAAAAGCTTGGCGGCTTTGAACTTGGCTTTAGGTCCGAATATTTCCGGATCAGGGTGGAAGCGAACTTTAGTCCCTCGCCGATTATTGATCGCGCCCAAATCTTTGAGTTTACCGATAGGCTTTCCGCGCTGAAACTTCATACGGTAAAGATTTTTGTTTTTAGCGACTTCCACTTCTAAAAAGTCTGAAAGGGCATTGACGACTGAGACGCCGACGCCATGAAGTCCGCCGGACGTTTCGTAGGCTCCGCTATTAAATTTACCGCCTGAATGAAGCTCTGTCATGATGACTTCAAGCGCAGATTTTTTTGGATATTTTGGATGCGGGTCCACGGGAATTCCACGGCCATTATCACTTATACTTAAAAACCCTTCAATATCGAGCTCGACTTCAATTCGGGAGGCATGGCCAGCAACGGCTTCATCCATTGAATTATCGATGACTTCGGCAAATAGGTGATGTAAAGCTCGGTCATCTGTTCCGCCTATATACATGCCGGGCCGAAGGCGGACGGGCTCTAGACCTTCAAGAACTTCGATATCCTTTGCAGAATAGGCTGCGCTGGCGGCGGATTTTTTATCCTCAAATAAGTCTTTTTTCTTTGAAGCGGCCATAGGGGTCTTGGTTAATCCTTGAATGCTGCAATAAGTGAATCAGTTAGCAATATGAATCAATTGCGAGTCGGAGCAAGAGAATTATCAATCTTGCCAGATTATTCGACCTTCTTCATGGCTGGGTGATGGTGCAGTGCTGGAAAAAAGTTGATTAAAGGCAGCTATAACGGATTGGCTGTGATGTCTTTGTAATTTTTCAAATGCCTTTAATGATTTTACCTGAAATTGATGCAGAAAATTAGCTTTGTAAAACTCTGGAATGTCACCAAGAGGTTGACCTTCTATTCCGAGTAGGCGTTCCCAAAGCTGAATATGAGACCAGAATGTAATATCGGCAGGGATTGATGTAAGTGGTAGTCCCAGAATGCGAGAGCTGGCTTGACTATATTCGGCTTGCATTAATCCACCTCTACGAAGTTTTGAATTCAGATGTGATGGAGCTGTTTCTGAAATTCTCTGTATTGAAATTCGCTGCCACATAGACTGTGCATCGGCTAGAAATTGACTCTGATTACGCGGGCGAGATAAAACATCTTTGATTATCGACATTACAGTTTGACCCAATTGTGCATTCCCCGCAACGATTCGTGAATGTGCTAAAGCAATATGCTCCCAATTATGGGCTCTGTTGTTGTGATGGTCTTTAAAGCTTGAGAGCATAACAGCCGGCGGTCCTGATCGGCCAGAGGGCCTCAATCTCATATCCAGCTCATAGGCGATTCCCTCTCTCAGTTTAACTGTCAGGACAGTGCGTAAACGTCTGACAATTTTTTGTGCGAGATCGGAGTCAGTTCCATCCTCAAAGATGAAAACCAAGTCTAAATCCGATTGTGGTGACATGCGGGATGTTCCCATTTTGCCAAGACCTAAGACAGTCATTGGCAAGTCTGTCATAGAAAGGTCATCCTTCACGATTTCCAAGCTTGCATCCATAGCAAGGTCTGCGAGGTGGGTTAGGTTTTTATGAAGGCTATGAGGTGTTCCGTCAGCACCCATAAAATTTGTATAATGCGTAAATAGATTCTCATTCACAAAGCGGCGCAAACGTTCGAGGCGTGTTTCATAGTCGTTCGAGTGAAAAATAAAACCAGTATCCATCGTTTTTACAGGGGATAAAAAGACATCGATAATATGGGGAGATTGTTCCAAAAGAACCGACATATGAGGGGAGTAGAGTAGCGGTGGAATGAGCGTGTTAAGGAGAGGCTCATTTCGTGCCAATAAGTGCAAATATTGATCTGACCGTGAAAGCGCGGAAAAGAAGGTGTTTACGCGCGATATAGCGGTTTCGGAGTCCTCTGAAGAATTAAAAATGTTACTTAATATTTTTCTGCCAAGTCTTTGAAAGTTTATATTATTTTCTGATGTTTGCTGTGTTCTCGTAAAGCCATCGAGCCAATCTTTACTTATCTCTTTCGCTGCGGGTGATAGTGCTGAAAACGTAGCTTCGAATTCCATAGATGTTGAAGTGTCATCGAGTGGTAAGTCAAAAATATCTCTGAATTCTGTGTTTACAAAGCGCCTCATATTTTTTACTTTTTTACAAAATGACTTCCAATCGTTTTTGCCTAAAAGACCCATAATATTGCGTTGTTGCTCTAGCGATGAAGGGACGATGTGGTTTTGGTTATTGTCCAGCATTTGAACTGCATTTTCTAGAGTTCGAAATTCAATATAATAGTCTTTTAAGGTCTGCGCGGTAGCCTGATTTATGTGCCCTAAATTAGCTAAACTCGTAAGGGCGTCCAGCGTAGTGGGCGTTCGTAACGCATATTGTTTTCCACCCCATATAAGTTGTTGAGCATTAGCGATGAATTCAATTTCGCGAATTCCACCGCTCCCGAGTTTAACATTAAATCCTGCCGCATCATCGCCTAATATTTCAGGGGCTGCGCGCTGAAGCCGTAAGGCAGGGTGTTCTAGATTAATACGCGATTTGAGGTGAGCCAACTCGTCCAGCGCTCTAAAGTCCAAATTTTGCCTCCATATGAAGGGTGTAATGGAGTCCAAAAAAGCCTCACCGGCTTGAACGTCGCCTGCAATGACACGGGCTTTCATTAAGGCTAGGCGGTGCCAGGGCAGGGCGCGAAAGAAATAAAAATCTTGCGCCATATCAATGGGCATAGCTAGCTGGGTTGTCGAAGCTTCGGGTCTTAACCGCCAATCAACGCGCCAGACAAAGCGCGGATTGTTACGGGGCTTCAATATCTGGCTCATTGTTTTGAGAACCTTATTCACAACATAGCTTTGTCCAATATGTTCGGGAATAGGGAGGATAGCAGGGTCATAAAAAGAAATCAGATCGACATCCGAACTAAAGTTTAAATCTCGTCCTCCAAGCTTCCCGAGGCCAAGAATGAATAAGCCGGACGGATTTTCTGAAGCATCCTTTAGCTTTAAGGCTTTGGTTTCCATCCACCATGCTGTTTGTAAGGCGACATCAATAGTGAGGGCTGCAAATTGGCTTTGCAAATTACCTAATGTCTTAAAGGTGGTATTCCCATCAAAAGCCAAAGCACTCCACGCCAAGGCAAAGCGTGACTTTAGCTCAAGTAACTTATCTGGAGTTCTCTCTGATACTTTAAGCGTGTTGATTGCCTCAACTATCTCTGAGGCGCTATTTAATGTCGGTAATCCGTAGTCTTCAAGCAGTCCTGATAAATAAGGACTGACCTTTATTCTTTGTGTGACAGAGTGATTTAAAATAGGAGGCGTACGACAACACGGCCTGTGTGACGTATAAAGCCGTCACGTATATCGCTATCAAAGTCAAACCCAATTGAACTATAGGCTGAGCCAGCTGCGATAGTGAAGCCTAAGATAATACCATTATCGGGGAACACGGAGGATTGGAGAAGAGCATCGGCGCTGTTAAATTCCTGACCATCTGCATTCGTTAGCCCAATGAACCTGAAATTAGTTACTGTTGGATCATTGATAAACTCATTGCGATATCCAACTCTTAAAGATGGACGTATCCAAGTGCGTTTGCCTTGGAATTTGGCACCAAAGTTAAACAAGGCTGTTGCAGACCCGCTTTCGGATGTTCGGCCATCGACTGAGATCGCAATCCCTGCGTCACCAGTTTCAGTAAAGGCTCTTTCCGAGAGGCGCAAGTAATCGACGCTAACCGTTGGACGGAACCAAAACTTGTCATTGAGTTCAATATCATACCCAGCCCGAATAGACCCATTAATATGAGTTCCTGACCAATCAGCTTGGCTTGAGCCTTGAAATGAGTTGATACTGACTTGGCGATTTTGTTCAAAATCATTAAAGCCGCCGCCTGCATAGGCTTCGACCCCAAGCTTTCCGCTGGCCCATCCGCCATAAACGCCGCCTTGAATAGTGACAACATCTAGAGGTTCATCAATACCTACAACATCTTCAATTTCAGTCGACGCAAAGCCGATATTGACACCAACGCTATGGAAGGGCCCAAAACTTGTATCTAGGCCACCAGTAAAGCCAAAGCCTGACCCACGATATTGTTCGGATAAGCCGGCAAGTTCCCTGTCAGCGAAATAGGCGAATTCTTGAAGCCATGCTCCCGCGGGCCTTTCAGGAGATCTACGGGCTGTATCTAAATGCGAGCTAACTGCGCCAGTTGCGCCGTCAACATTGGCAATAACAAATTGGCGGGCTGCAGCTGAAAATTCCGGCAAGATTTGATTAAAAGCCTGATTAAAGGCTGCTCCATCCGTAATATTTGCAAAGGCGTTACCAAGATCCTCATTAGAACTTAAGGCCGTGAATGCGGAGGCAAAGGCCGCTGATTGAACAGAGTCTAGACCCAACCCGCCTTCTGCGATGGATGTACTGGGGTCACGAAGATCAAGAGTTACCAGAAGTGTATTATTGGGGCCGAGCTCATAATTCGTATTATATAAAAAGGGTGATTCAGCCCCATTAATTGTAGCCAAATCGCCAATGGTGAGATTTCCGCCGGCTTCGGCAATCGTAAATGTTGTATTTTGCAGGCCAACTATGCCGGTCAGGATTGGCGCAACTGTCGCCCCGGATTCAAAAGTAATATCACCTGTTGACTCTAGGGTTGAGGCCATCCCAGATTCGCCATCCAAACGCGGGACGAAAGTCGATGTGCTATCAAAATTAGCAGATGTTAGGGCTAAAGGGCCTGTGTTTTGAAGTGATAATGTGCTGGCATTTGCGACATTAACATCCAAACTTCCGGCATTGCTGATCACTCCGTTATAAGTTGAGCCGCCAGACAATGACAGAATATGTGCCCCAGTTGCAAAATCAATATCACCAGTCACAGTTCCAGCAGAAACTGTCAGCGTATCATCGCCGCTCCCCAAATTTATATCACCAGTTATCGATGGTGCATTTGTATCGGGATCAATTTGTGACTGGGTTAAAGTAAAATCACTAGTGCTTAATGATCTATCCAGTGCGACAAGACTAAACGATGTGCCTTGTTCTTGATTTGGATCCGAATTGGCCCCTATAGCCGAAATAGTTCCGCTATTGTCAAGACTTGTCAGGGTTCCGTTTCGGTCCATAACGGCGACAGCAGTTCCGGTTCGGCCGATGAGGACGGCGCCAATCTGCCCTGAATTTACAAGAGAATTTGCCGAGGCCCCGGATTGAATTTCAATAGCTGTGGCCGATACTGTTCTAGGTGCCGGAATGTTCAACGGATCTGCAAATACAGCGTCGGTAGCTTCGGATGATGTCGCTAGTACCGTGCCTGTATTATTGATGTTATCTACGATCGCTCCGCTGCCCAAAACAATCACGCGAGCTTGCCCTGTCCCGGATGAAAGGTTGGCGGCAATAGGTGTGGGGGCGACAAATGCTGTGGCCTGTAATGTCCCGGTATTGTTAATGCCATTAGTCAAATTTGCATCTGTGACTTGAAAAACAGTGGCGTCAACATCGTCAAAAACACCATTAGCCGCAACAGTGCCTTGATTGACAAAGGCGTATTGTAAATTAGCGTCGAAATTTGGATCTGTAGGATCGGTTACAGCAGCAACGATTCCGATAGCTAACGGTGTCCCGTTCCCATCGATCATTATAGCCGGAGCAGAGCCGTTTTGTGATATATTGCTGGAGCTTGCGAGGGTTTGGAGAATGTTTCCATCAGCGTCTAATACTGGGTTTCCATCAGCATCTAAGGCGTCTACAAATCTGTTTTGCAGGAATATACCACTGGCAATATTTCCTCCGATATTGACTGCAGAACCCGCTTGTAAAAGGTCTTCAGCCGTTAATTGATCTCGTCCGCTGGCTCCAGTTGCGGCATTCATCAGACCGGGCCGTGACACAAACCGAAATCCGGTATTTATGACATTTCCGGCATTCACAAATCCGCCTTGAATATCGGCGTCAACATTCAGGCCCTGCGCGCCTTGTCCCAAAGTGTTGATGGTGCCGTTATTAACGAAATTCCCATTGATCCCAGAGCCAATATTAACGCCCGTCGCATTTGATCCGGTAACGTTGATCTGGCCATCATTAGATAAATTACCTGTAAGCCCGTTCTGCGCCATAGCTGTATTCGTTAGATTGATGCCAAAGCTATCATTGCCTTCAACATCAACAACCGAAGTTGTTGTCAGCTCGACATTGCCTTCAAAAGGGGAGGCTCCTGAAATTAAAATGCCTGTTCGGCCAGACCCTTGTGCAAAGGGACCATCAATGAAATTATCGTCATCCGTATCTTCAGCTGTAAAGTTTTCATTAACATTAATTGTTCCGCTACTTATAAAACTACGGTTGGCCCCGCCTTCTAAACTTACGCCCGTCGCATTATCGACATCGGTAATCGCAATTGAACCCGCATTAGCCAGAGCATTATCTGAATTTAGTGTGACAGCGGGGCCAGGGGCTGCGATTGTTACTGAGCCAGCGCTATCAATTGTAAGATCCTGACCACCGGTTTCAACTGGCGCAGTTTGTTCGTCAGATATAGTCGTTTGTGAAACCGCCGCAGGCGCAAAAGCAAAGCTTAGAGCTATTAAGCTAATAGTGCCGAGCATTTGATGCTTGGAGGTCAAAATTGCCATGTCTTGTTTCCATAGGTCTCTAAGGGCGTAATACCCTCGAATCCTTGTTGTTGTAGTCATAATATTCCGTTAAGCCAATGAAAGAATTGTTAGGATTTCGTAGGAATGACACTAGACGTCAATCCACTTGCAAATTTAATAGCCTCATGCCACCCCCTGCAATTATGAAAAAGATACTGCTCATATATGCTGTGCTAATCCCCCTCGTGGTCATTATTTTTGATCAATGGAGTAAATTTGCGATTATCCAATCATTTGGAGCGCCTATGAATATATGTGAAATTAATCTTCATCCCGGATTAAAACATGAAATCATGAATCTGTTCGATTTTTCGCTCGTGTGTAATCCCGGCATTAGTTGGGGGCAATTACAAGGTGACTCACAGCTGAAACGGTGGCTGTTGACCATTTTTGCGCTCGGTATGAGCGGTGTTTTAGCCTATATGCTGACACAGAGCAAAGATTGGCTCAACAGGCTATCAATTAGCTTGATTATAGGCGGAGCAATTGGAAATGGTATTGATAGGGCTTTGTTCGGTGCGGTTACCGACTTTATAGATTTCTCCGATATTGGTTTTCGCTGGGTCTTTAATATTGCCGATAGCGCCATAACCGTAGGGGTGATTGGGCTCATAGCCGCAAGTTTTATCTACAAATCGACGGACTGAAAACGCTTGAAAGATTAGCATATAGTTACTTGGCGGGGCGGTAAACTTTGGTTATTACAGTTCGCAAATTGGAGACTCGGATGACTTTGAGAATAATTTTGGCAGTTTCATGCCTTGGAGCTATGGCGCTCACAGGCTGTACTCAGACGAGCAAAGCCTTGGGCCTTAGAAAAAATGCGCCTAATGAGTTTAATATTCTGACAAAAGCTCCGCTTATTGTTCCGCCGGAATATAATCTTCGTCCGCCGCAAGTGGGCACGAGTTCGGCCGAAAATAATTATACCCAAAAAGCTGCCCGTGAAGCTTTAATCGGGGATATTGATGCCGCCGAGCCAAGCCGTGGTGAAGTCATATTAATGTCAAAGGCCGGGGTTGGTCGGGCTAATCAAGAAATTCGTCTTGAAATTGACGGACAGAACTCTGTTGAGCGCAAGACCGAGGGCTTCTCTGACCGTGTTCTGTTTTGGCGCGATGGTGGGGTTGTAAATCCTGATGGGTCACCATTGGATAATGAAATTGAGGCCAAGCGTCTTGAATCAGTCAAGTCGGCAACAGGGGGCGGTGAAGTGACGATTACCAAACGTCCGGGCGGCGCTAAATTGCCAGGACTATAGGCGTCCTTTAAAATACTCATCCTTTAAGTTGGAGCTTAAACCCACTCGTCCACAGGGTGTGTGCTAACGAATCTAGCCTAATTGTGGCTTTGCGGTTAGGCTTTTTTATGGCCGCAACCCCTATTTCGATTCGCAGACTTCCACCTCAGACCGTCAACCGCATCGCGGCGGGGGAGGTGGTGGAACGTCCCGCCAGCGTGATTAAAGAGCTTGTCGAGAACGCCATTGATGCCGGGGCGACACAAGTGGATATCCGCTATGAAGATGGCGGCCGCGCAGCAATTACCATTACAGATGACGGCAAGGGGATGAGCCCGGAGGAACTCCCTATCGCCATAGAGCGTCACGCCACCTCTAAGCTCTCGCCTAATGAGGCAGGCGACTGGGACTTGCTGAATATTCACTCCATGGGATTTCGCGGCGAGGCTTTGCCGTCTATCGGGTCGATCTCGCGCCTAACAATCACGTCGCAAACTGAAAGTGATGATAGCGCGTGGGAAATCTCTGTTCAGGGCGGCAGTGAGTCCAAACCCAAACCCGCCCCGCGTGTCGGGATGCATGGAACGCGTGTGGATGTGCGTGATTTATTTTATGCCACGCCCGCGCGGCTTAAATTCCTCAAATCCGAGCGCTCTGAATCTCTTGCCATTTCTGATATTGTCAAACGTCTGGCTATGGCGAACCCCGCCGTGGGGATGACACTGAGCAATGGTAACCGCACGACCCTGAAAGTGGCGCGGCAGTCCGATGACGGAGAGGGACGTCTGGCAAGGCTGGCCTCTATTCTTGGTGCAGATTTCGGGCAAAACGCCATAGAGATCGATCAAGAGCGCGAGGGCATTCATCTAACGGGTTTTGCAGGTCTTCCAACCTATTCGCGCGGAAATAGCCAACATCAATTCCTCTTCGTCAATGGACGTCCTGTAAAAGATAAGCTGCTGCACGGGGCGGTGCGAGGGGCCTATCAGGACTTCCTCGCGCGTGACCGTCATCCCGTCGTTGCACTTTATATTGATCTGCCCAGCGATCATGTTGATGTTAATGTACATCCGGCGAAGACCGAAGTGCGCTTTCGTAATCCCGGGCTAGTGAGGGGCCTTATCGTCTCGGCCCTGCGCCATAGTCTTGCGGCGGCGGGGCATCGCGCCAGTACAACTGTCTCCGATTACGCGCTTGGCAAGATACAAGCCGAACAGCCCCAATATGCCTTTCAGCAAAATTATAACGGTTCCTCCCATTCGGGACATGGGGTCAGCGCGCCAACGCGTCATGATCCCGCTCTACAGCCCCTTATGGATAGAAGCACGGTCAATGATTATGGATTTTCTGCTAAGGTTGAAGAAACTGGTGAAGGGTATAATTCTGAACAATTACAAGATTATACAGCCAATCCTTTAGGCGCGGCGCGGGCGCAGCTCCACGAAACCTATGTCGTCGCGCAAACCAATGACGGTATCGTCATCGTCGATCAGCATGCTGCCCATGAACGCCTTGTCTATGAGCGCATGAAAATGGCGATGGCGGATAAAGGCGTAGAGCGCCAAGCCTTGCTTATCCCCGATATTGTTGATCTGGGCGAAACTGATGCAGCCCGCGTTCTGGCGCGCGCGGAGGAGCTCGCAGAGATGGGTTTGGTGATAGAGCCCTTTGGGACGGGCGCGGTGGCTGTACGCGAAACTCCGGCTTTGTTAGGGGAAATGAATATCCAAAGCCTGCTTAAGGATTTGGCCGATGATATTTCCGAATATGATGAAGCCTTGAGCCTAAAAGAGAAATTTGAACATGTCTGCGGCACCATGGCCTGCCATGGCAGCGTCCGAGCAGGGCGCAGGCTCAACGCGGCGGAAATGAACGCGCTATTGAGGCAAATGGAAGATACGCCTCATTCAGGCCAATGTAATCACGGCCGCCCAACCTATGTGGAGCTAAAACTCGCCGATATAGAACGGTTATTTGGGCGGCGATAAGTTATTTTATATTGAGCGCTCTCAGACGATCTAAACCACTTTGGGCGTCTTGGTATTCAGGATGTCTTTCCAGAACCTCGGTAAATAAATATTCAGCATTACGATATTTGTTTTGGTAAAATTGCAGGTACCCATAAGAGACTAGAATGTCAGGGTTATCGGGATATTGTTTACGCAAGGCGATAAATTCTTGTTCTGCCGCCTGGTGTTTGCCGGACCAAGATAATATTCGCGCCTGTAAAAACTTCACAGCATAGTCATTACGCTCAGATGGCCTCACATTATCTAGTATCGCTAAGGCTTCATCAAATTTCTGTTGCGTTGCCATATCGTGCGCCTGTGCAAGGCGGTCAGACGTCTCTGTTTTAGGAAGCTTGGCATAGCTGACGGGCTCCCTTAGGGAATTGTCCGCGCCTAATGAGAGGCTCGCAATTTTAATAACGGGTTGCTCTTCTTCATGGTTATTAACAGTGTTGATTGAGGCCCTTTCATTAGCTGCAACAAATGAAGCTGCGGTGCTTTCGTCACTGGGTTTTGAAGACAACATTAAGCTCGGCACCAGAATTAGCGCAGATATAACACCTACTGCGGTTAACTTTAAAAAAATTGACATTTAATCATCCTGTTCAAATTTCGAGATAAATATTTACGCTTATCGTTAAGACTTCGTTAAGGATTATGGTTAACGTTAGGATTTATTTAACCAAATTATAGGCCAGAATTTCAACATGTAGAGAATCGAACTTTGGCAGTTATGTATTGACCTAAGTTAGATACGGTCCTGTGTTCCACTGCCCAGCAGGTAATGGTCGTTGGAATGACGGCTAGGGTACGCGCCGCAAGAACTCATTGCCGCCGTCAGCGAGATATATGCCGTGCGGCGGGCTTGGCCATGAGTGTTCAAGATACTGTTGGGTCAGCTATTGCCTTTGCTGGAATCATTCATTTGGGACAAACCGTTCCGCCACATCTTCTGAAATGTATTCTGGATGTAAGAGATATGGTTACGGTTGAAACAGCTGATTTTCAGGCCCCTATTATAGACGGCGGAGTTAGAGCCCCAGAGTCACCTGGTCTTGGTATTACCGTAAATCGTAGTGTTCTGGGCGTTCCTCTGACAAGTTGGGATTCTTAGGTGTTTAATGTTCGCTTGTAGGGGGGGCAGTATTTTTCGCCACTATAGGGGGAATTGCAGACCTTAGAACAATAGCCAATCCTCAAGAATAAAC
>CAZNWH010000043.1:0-18251 GCA_964576765.1 uncultured Hellea sp. | reverse complement strand
TATCGGCGACAACCTACGCCAAAATCGTCACACGTATTTCCGAAGAATGGATGAGCTTGACTGGGATATTTAATTCCCATTTGATGATGGCGACAGTTGTTGAGAAATACGGTACGGATTTTCAAAAAGATTATTGGCTTCCAAAGTTTTGCTCAGGTGAGATTCGCGGGGCACTTGGTCTTACGGAGCCTAATGCAGGGACTGATTTGCAAGCCATTAAAACCGTCGCCAAGAAAGACGGAGATCACTATGTTATCAATGGGTCTAAAACGTGGATTTCCAATGGCATTCAGGGCGGGGCGGTTGCCTTAATGGTAAAAACCGACCCCGATAGCGACCCGCGTTATCGCGGCATGTCCATGTTTATCACGCCCAAAGTTGATCCTGACACAGGCGAAAAATATGCGGGGTATACGACTGGCAATAAAATGCAAAAACTGGCCTATAAAGGGATAGATAGTGGTGAACTTTTCTTTGACGACTATCGCCTTGATGCCAAGCGTCACTTGATCGGCGGCGAAGAAGGCAAAGGATTTTACATGGCTGTGGGTGGTCTTGAGCTTGGCCGCATTAATATTGCGGCGCGCTCAGTCGGGATTGCGCGGCGGGCGCTCGAAGAGGCGACGCGTTACGCTCAAGAGCGTAAGACATTTGGTAAACCAATATGCGAGCATCAGGCCATCCAGTTAAAACTCGGCGAAATGGCAACCCGCGCCAAAGCTGCGGAACTTATGACGCTGGACGCGGCACGCGCCTATGACACAGGCGAACGCTGCGACATGGAAGCGGGTATGGCCAAATATTTTGCCTCCGAAGCTGCAGTCGAGAATAGCCTTGAAGCGATGCGTATCCACGGCGGCTATTCCTATTCCAAAGAATACCCCGTCGAGCGCCTCTTCCGTGAAGCCCCGCTCATGTGTATTGGCGAGGGGACAAATGAAATGCAGCGGATAATCATAGCGAAACAACAGATCGCCAGAAATAAAATTTAGGACGAAGTCATGTCTCAAAACCTGCCCCTCAAAGGCATACGCATCATCGCGGTAGAGCAATATGGCGCGGGGCCTTATGGAACTCAGCTTCTAGCGGATTTGGGCGCAGAAGTTATCAAGATCGAAAATCCGCTAACGGGGGGGGATGTTTCGCGTTTTGTCTCTCCGCACCTTATTGGTGATCAAGACAGTCAGTTTTTCCAGACCTTTAACCGTAATAAAAAATCAATTTCATTAGATTTAAAATCCAAGGAAGGGCGCAAGGCTTTTGAAGAGTTAGTTAAAACGGCCGATGCTGTTTCGAATAATTTGCGCGGTGACTTGCCAGCCAAACTCAATATTGATTATCCGTCACTCAAATCCATTAATCCGAAAATCGTTTGTGCACACCTTTCGGCCTATGGGCGGGGGAATAGTCGTGAAGCTTGGCCAGGCTATGATTATCTGATGCAAGCCGAAGCCGGGTTTTGCAGCGTAACAGGGGAGCCTGAGGGGCCACCTGTGCGTTTCGGTCTATCTATGGTGGATTTCATGACAGGCTCTCTGTTTGCCACGGGATTAGTTGCCGCTGTGTTTGGCGCGCACCGTACAGGTGAAGGCAGCGATATTGATGTTTCGCTTTTTGATACCGCTCTGCATCAACTTTCTTATCCTGCGACTTGGTACCTCAATGCCAGCGATATCGTCACGCGCCAACCGCGCGGGGCACATCCGGCAATGGTTCCCAGTCAACTCATGCAAGCTGGTGATGGCTGGATCATGTTTTGTTGCCAAATTCAAAAATTTTGGGAACGAGTTGCAGAACGTCTTGGTCATCCAGAATGGGTAGAAGATCCACGATTTGTAACGATGGAAAATAGACGTGAAAACCGTATTGTCGTTCAAGAGGTAATGGAGGGCGTGATGAAAACCAATACAGTCGCGCATTGGATGGAAAAATTTGCAGGCTATGTTCCTGCTGCTCCCGTCTATGATATCGCGCAAGCCATGGAGAACCCTTATGTCGCCGAAGTCGAGATGATTTATGAAGACAACCATGAGGGTTGTGAAAACGGGAAAATTCGTCTCATGTCTTCGCCCTATAAATATAACGGCAAGCGCCTGAAGGGAGGTATTTCACCGGAGCTTGGGGCTGACACACAAGAGCTTCTAGGTTAGCGTCACGTTATGAAATTAGATGGCGTCAAAGTTCTAGACCTTTCGGCCTTTTTACCAGGCCCGCATATGACTATGATGATGGCGGATCACGGCGCAGATGTTGTCATGGTGGAGCCGGATAATGGCTTGGGTGAACCCACCCGTGCTATGGGCGAAAAATATGTGGATGGAACTTCAGTCTGGTTCACCAACATTGCGCGCGGAAAAAAGAGCTATAAAGTCAATCTCAAAGACGACGAACAACATGCCGAATTTTTAGAGCTTGCGACGGAGGCCGATGTTTTTGTCGAAGCCTTTCGTCCCGGCGTTGTCAGCCGATTAGGCGTAGATTATGCGTCAATTAAAGCCATCAATCCTGGTATTATTTATTGCTCGATTTCGGCCTTTGGACAAGACGGACAATATAAAGATAAACCCGCCCATGATCTGGTCGTTCAAGCTATGACTGGGACTGCCGACTTAACGCGGTCTATGGATGGAGCACCTGCGTTAACACCGATGCCAAGCGCTGATATAACGGCTTCGCTTCACGCATTTTCGGGTATTTTGATGGCGCTCTACCGGCGTGAAAAAACAGGCGAAGGCGATTATCTCGATATCTCGATGTATGATAGTTTGCTCTCTTGGGTGCCTAATGTAACAGGTACTATTTTTGCACATGACCGCCAGCCCAAACGGAATAAAATGCGCAGCTTTGGGGGCAATGCTTTTGTCAATATCTACGAGACCCAAGATGGAGGGCATATTGTTCTAGGCGGTAGCGAGCTGAAATTTGTGACTAATGTTTTGAATTATTTTGACCGAGTTGACCTCATTGAAAAGATGAAGAAACCCGTAGGTCAACAAGAGGAGGTCAAAGAATTTTTGACCCAAACTTTTAAAACAAAATCTCAAAAAAACTGGGAAGATATTTTTCAAAACATTGACTGTTGCTGGTCGGTCATTCGTCCACTTCATACGGCTCTAACAGAAGAGGGGGCGCCTGTGATTAAGTCAGACGGGAAAACTCATATCAAAAACCCAATTCGATTTTCGAATGAACCTGCTCAGATATCATTTAACTTACCTGAATTCGGGCAACATACAGATAAATTAAAAAGAGGATTCTAATGTCCCGCCTACCACGATTGACTGATACAGACATTCCAGATGAAGCAAAACCACTTTTCGAGTTTGCACATAATATGATGGGGTTCACACCCAATGATGTTTACGACATGGCGAGAAATCCTGGGATATTAAAAGGTGTAGCTGCCATGTGCGGAGCTGTCTATGCGCCGGGTGAAATCTCGCAAGGATTGAAGCGCTTGATAGGGCATATTGCGTCAACTTCGGCAGGGTGTAAATATTGCCAAATCCACACGGCGCACGGGGCGCATGAACAGGGCGAAGACGATGCCCGCATTCTAGCGGCTTGGGAGTATGAAACATCAGATTTGTTTACTGAGGGTGAACGCACGGCTCTACGCGTAGCTCAAGCTGGAGCCATGACGCCGAGTGAAGTTACTGATGAGCAATTTGCGGATATGAGAAAGTATTATTCAGATGCTCAAATTGTAGAAATTGTTTCTGTGATATCCATGTTTGGCTTTCTCAATCGCTGGAATGCGATCGTGAATACGGATCTGGAGGAGGTGCCATTATCTTACGCAAATAAAGTTGGTATCACTGGGAATTCTGGCTAACTTGATGATTGAGGGAGCTTGCGCTTAATGGGGTCAGTAATGACAAGGTTTGGAATTACGGGGCTTATAAGTTTTTGTATCACAGGGTTTATGTCCTGCTCTCCGGTTGAAACTATTTCGCCTACTGAATGGACCGATTTATCCATACGTCCCAAACCAGCGGCAATTACGAATAAGCCTTGGCAGGAGGTCGTCATTAATGTGGAGAAATTCGAGGATATAGCGCCTTTATTTCAAGAGATTGGCAAATTTGAAACTCTAGAGCAAACAGAGACAAATTTGTTATTAGGAGGGCAGGGAGCCGATGGTAGCTATATTCGTTTAAAGAAAATAGGTAAGGCCGACCCAGCACGGCCAGCCACCAGCCGAGCTTGGGACAAAGGGTGTTATTTCTCGCTTATGATGCGGGCCAAAAATCTACCATCTATTATCAATGATGCCGAAGCTCTTGGCTGGACGCCATTGACGGAAATGGCTTATCTTGAGTTTGGGCCGTCCAAATTAAACATTATTGTTCTGACACATGAAACAGGGGTTCGGGTTCAACTCTATGAACGCTTAGTCAGGCCAATACCAAAAGCTTTTCCTCCTTTTGAGCGTTTGTCGCGGCCTTTTAATGTCATGCAAATGGTGGAGGACAGAGATGCAGGATATGATTTTTTTCAGCAACAACTGGGCTTTGATACCTTCTTCTATGGCAAACCTTATGTCTCAAAAAAAGAAGAAATCATGCCACTGGGAATTCCACCAAAATTGACGAGTTCAATTCCGTATAAGACAGCGATAATGACACCTAAGATGGGGCTTGAATGGGGCCGTATGGAAATGATTGATATTGAAAAAATGAAAGATGGTGTCAATTATTCTGATCGCTGTAATGATAAACATACGGGTATTGTTAAAGTTAGGTTTCCTGTTTCGGATATTGAGGATACGAGAAAAAAACTAAAATCACGCAAGGTAACTCTTGGGCAGAGTTCGTATGGGACTCTTCAGGTTAAAACACCTGACGGTGCTAACATAGAATTTTATCAAGAGTGACAATTACGCAAAAATTAGCGGAGCTTTTAGCCCGTCCGGTTTCAGATAAAGATCGCCAGCGTGCGTCGCTTTTGCTTTTGGATTGGACGGGTTGTGCGGTAGCAGGACAGGCTGAGCCTGCGGGGCAGAAAATAACAACAGCTTTTCCAGACGAAATCGGCAACTGCACCCGTATAGGGGTAACTAAATCGTCGCCCTTAATGGCTGCGTTGCATAATGGCTGCCTTGGTAATGTGCTTGAAATGGATGATGTCGATAAACGCGCCGTTTTACACGCTGGCCCTACGGTTATTCCAGCAGCTTTAGCTATGGCTGAGCATATAGGTGCAAGTGCAAAGGACTTTCTTGACGCGATTGTGGTGGGATATGAAGCTACCATTCGCATCGGTCGAGCGGTCGGAACCGGGCATTATGCGTTTTGGCATAACACGGCAACCTGTGGCCCTTTCGGCGCGGCGGCAGCAGCCTGTCATTTATTAGAGGAGAGCGATCTGGTTTCAGCATTGGGACTTGCGGGTACGCAAGCAGCGGGTTTGTGGCAAACACGGCACGAACCAGATTCAATGGCGAAGCAACTCCATGCAGGTCATGCCGCTCATGCAGGGGTGTTAGCCGCCATATTATCTAAGCAAGGCTTCCAAGGACCGCACTCTATTCTTGAGGGGGAGCAAGGATTTTTTGCTGCCATGTGTCAGGGAGCAAATCCGGAAGATGTTTTGATTGATCCTGATACATGGTGGCTTCTCCATGAAACAAGCCTGAAACCTTATCCCGCCTGTCGTCATGCTCATCCCGCTATTGATGCGGCTTTGAAGGCATGGGAAAGTACTATGCCTTTGGGATTAGATGTAATAGTTGAAACTTACCCTGATGCTCTAAAGTTTTGTGATCGTCCAAACCCTGACACAACAATTGAAGCGAAGTTTTCGATTCAACACAGTGTTGCAGTGGCTTTGGCCAAAGGTGAGCCTATCCTTTCTGACTTTGATGTATCGTCAGAAATCTCCAACTTTGATGAAGACCGGAATTTCACGGGTAAAAAAAATGAACGAGAACTAATAAGTGAGATTCGACAACGAGTGCAGGTAAAAGAGAGTGAAGAGTTCGGGGCAGTTTATCCTGCCCATTATGGTGCGGCTGTTATAATTGGTGGTCAGCGATTCGTTGCAAAAGACGCCTATGGTGACCCAGAATATCCAATGTCCGAAGAGGCGGTTATTCATAAAGCTATTACGTTGCTGACACATGTGGGTATGGGTGAAGATAAAGCAAAGCAATTATCACGCGCTGCTTTAAAGGGCGATTTAAAGCCTTATCTGGGCCTGCTCCCATGAGTAAAGTTTCCCGTACATTCGCTCACTACGCCCTGACGCAATCGGTCTTTTCTGACAGCGCTTATGATGCAGCCAAGACTTTTATACTCGATAGTCTGGGTGTTGGCATTGCGGGTTCGAACGCGCCATTTAATGAAGCTGTATTTAAAACGGCGATGTCTTGGGGAACGGGAGACGATGCCCACCTATGGGGGCGTCAAATGAAAGCACCTGTTGCAACGGCGGCATATCTGAACGGCTTTCAAATTCACTCCATGGAATATGATTGCGTCCATGAGCCTGCGGTTGTTCATCCGATGGCGACGATATTTTCGGCAATTTCCGCGGAGGCTGAACGCCAAAATGATGTGACGGGAATGGCCTTGATGGAAGCCGTCATTGTCGCCGTTGATGTCGCGGTTGAACTTGGCGTGGCTGTTACGTCCCCCTTAAAGTTTTTCCGCCCGGCGACGGCTGGTTTGTTTGGCGCAACCCTCGGGATAGCGCGTTTGCGTGGTTTCGACGAAGCGACGGCGATGTCTGCCATGGGGTGCGCCCTCGCGCAATGTGCAGGCGTGATGCAAGCCCATGTCGAAGGGAAACCGACACTCCCGGTACAAATTGCCGGAGCGGCACGAGCTGCCGTCGTCGCATGTGACTTGGCACAAGCAGGTCTCTTCGGCCCTGAAAACTCTCTCGAAGGTCCATTTGGTTATTTCAAAATGTTTGAAGATGAAGCCGATGGGCAAGGGGCAGCAGAGCGCCTTGGGAAAATCCACCGTATTACCGAAGTGAGTTGGAAACCGTTTCCTACGGGTCGCGCGGCTCAAGGCGCGATTGTTTTGGTGCAAGAGCTGATGAAGCAAGGGATGACATTTGACAACTTGGAGGAGTTGGTTCTTTCGGCTCCGCCTATTATCCCTCGCCTTGTCAACCGTCCTATTCTTGAAAACATGACAGCCAATTATGCGAGGTTATGCTTTCCGTATCTAGCTTCTATTGTTTTGATGCGGGGGACAGTTGGGCTGGATGATTTTACGGAGGCTGACCTTCAGAGTTCGAAAATTTTAGCCGCGTCCAAAAAAATTAATATCGAGACAAATCATATTACTGACCCTGCAGAATTTATACCTCAGTCTATGACAGCACGTCTTAAAAATGGAGATGAGAAAATAGCCATGATTGGAAAGCTTTTTGGCTCTCCGACTGACCCGTTATCCCGTGAGCAGCATCTTGAGAAATTCAGAAGTTGCTTAGCATTTGGTTTTAAAGACACAGCTTTGAGCGACGTCAATGCAAACTCCATCGCTGATAGGCTCATAGAGCTAACTGATAATTTGGAGCAGTCAGAGGATTGCAGCGAGCTTTTTTCGTTGGCCTCCGGCTTTTAAACTATGAACGCGACCTATTTTGATTTTGTAAAGCCGGAAGAGCTGCGTGCGGATCATCCTATTGGGGATGAATTTTTAACTTTTGCCAAAAACACAAGCCGGGATGAATTATTCTCCCATCAAGATCGTCTGTTTAAAAAGATGTTATTACGGGCTTGGCAAACCCCTTTTTATCAAAAACTATGGGGTGGTCAGGGTATTGAAGCAGGCGACATAAAAGGTCTGGTTGATATCCGTAAACTTCCTACATTTGATAAATCTGATATTATGGCGAGTATTAATCGCAATCCACCTTTTGGCGACTTTAGTGGTTTGGCCAGCTACCTTCCTGACAGACAACCACCCGTAAAGTTTCATACAACATCGGGGACTACGGGTAAGCCTCAAGTTTTAATTTTTGGCCCTAAAACACGTGAGGTTCAAAACCTACTCTTGGCAAGACTTTATAAACTTCAAGGTATTGGACGCGGTGATGTGGTACACTCTGTCTATGGACACGGCCCTATAAATGGTGGTCATTATGTGCGCGAGGCTGTGACACATTGGACTCAAGCTATTTTTGTGTCGGCGGGAACAGGCGTAGAAACGCGATCTGTCAAACAAGTTCAAATGATGGCTGATTACGGCGCAACAGCCATTGTTGGGTTTGCCGACTACATTAAGAAACTGGCCAAGGTCGCGAAAGAAGCAGGTTTAGAACCCGGTGTTGATATCCCTATTAGAACCATTTCGGGTCACATGGGTCGAGAAGACAAAGCCTCATTGTCCGAGATGTGGGGCGGGCCAGAGTGTTACGATTGGTACGGCGTGGGTGATACGGGTGCAATTGCGGGCGAAGGCCCAGATCAGGACGGCCTCTACGTTATGGAAGACGCACAATATCTCGAAATATGTGATATTGAGACGGGCTCACCTGTGAAAGATGGGCAGAGCGGTGATATGGTCTGTACATGTCTTTTTAAAGATGATGTCTATCCGATCATTCGGTTTAATACCCACGATGTTTCGGCTGTGCGGATAGGAAAATCTTCGTTAGGGTTAAACTTTCAGCGGATTGAAGGGTTCCTTGGCCGCTCGGATAATATGATCAAACTTCGCGGAATAAATATTTTCCCGCAAGCCATTGGTCCCCTGATGGAAGAGATTGATAGTTTTGGCGGTGAGTTCTATTGTCAGGTCGATAGAGATGAGCAGGGCCGGGACGAAATGACAGTGGTGGCAGAATGTAAATCAAGCCAGATGATGAAACTTACGCCGAAATATGAGGCGTTGCTAAAGGAAAAACTCGGTCTTGGTATGAGTGTCAAACTCGTTCCTATGGGGACAACGGGCGATGTTACACAGGTCGATGAGCGCCAAAAACCTATCCGCCTAGTAGATACTCGGTTTTAGATGAACCAAAATATCAATGCGATTTTAGAAGTTATTCCGAGTCAATCGGCAGGAAAACATGTTGGTGTGAAAGCCAATATCGCAGTGAACGGGCACGTTTGTCATGGAGGTATAAAAGCTTATGGCGAAACGGTTGCTGATGGTGATGCAGTGGTTATCCAGCGGCTTCGCGATGCAGGCTATAATGTTTCGGCTATATTGAATATGGAAGAGGGGGCGTTGGGAGCGCAAACAGATAATCCGTGGTTTGGTAAAACATTCAACCCTCTTAAACAAGGCTATACCCCCGGAGGGTCAAGCGGAGGGTCTGCAGCAGCTGTTGCGGCTAATCAAGTGGATTTAGCCTTAGGAACAGATACAATGGGGTCTGTTCGAATTCCATCGGGCTATTGCGGGCTTTGGGGGTTTAAACCTTCTCATGACCCTAAAATGCTTCAAGGCGTTATGCCGCTCGCCCCGACGCTGGACACAGTTGGCGTGCATGGCCGTTCACTCGACGATGTAGCCCGTATGACTAAAGTGATTTGTGATAGAGATTTTAGCGAGTGTAAGGAGGGCATTATTACTGTGCTAGATTGGGGAGAAAAGGTTGAGTGCGAGCCTCATGTAAAGAACGTGTTCGATGATTTTGTATCTAAACTGGGAAAGCTTCCATTAACAAACCTCGTGCCCTATGAGTTTGGAAAATCACGCCGTATGGGCCTTATCATATCAGAGGTAGAAGGGTATGCCTATCATGCGCCCATGTTGGAGAAAAATTCGAAAGGGTTTTCGGATTTCTTTCGGGGTATGCTTGAATATGGCCGTGATCTTCCTCTAGAAAAGATAGACGCAGCCTATGCTCATGTAAAAATGCTTCGTGAAGTAAGTTTTCCTGATTTTATTCTTATGCCGACAACCCCTCAAACAGCCTTTAAATTCGGTGATCCAGTACCTGCTAATCAGGCCGATTTTACAGCCTTTGCTAATCTTGCGAATAGGCCCGCGATTGCTTTTCCGATAGGCACAGATGCAAATGGTCTTCCGATTTCTGCGCAGCTTGTGGGTCCGCGTGGGCGTGAAGCTGATTTGATTGCAACGCTGAAAAACCTGCTGGGTTAGTCTTCGTAAACCCGCTGGATAGAATGTAATGTATCGGAAATAATATCGTAAGTGTAAGGTAAGTAAAAAGCGAGATTAAGATCGCCGCTTCGCACCCATTTTAATTCTTTATCAAGCCCGGATAGCATTACTCTATATTCAGGCCCGAGTGCTTTAGTCACATTATTTACCTCATCTGTAACGAGTTTCATAACATCTGTCCGATATTGATAGGGATTGACTACAGAGACGGATATTTCATCGTAAGTTGAAATTGTTGTCCGTCCTTTTTGTGCCGTAACTATTATTTCATCCATTTGCGCAAAAGCGAAAACAGGAACGCTCAAAACGAATGATATTAAACTAACAGCTAATAATTTTCTCATATGAGACCTCCATAGACCTTCTATATATTCTAACGAAAAATATGAATAGTTTTCGCCTAGGAGTTGAGTGAAACTACTTCCACGAGATCACCCTTATCCCATGGGCCTGTATCAGGATGTAGCCGTAGCAAAATATTCGCTCTAGCAAAAGGCGTTAGCAGAGAGCTATCCTGACGGGGGAAGGGCATAACTTGCGTTATGCCTTTATCGGATACTTCAAGGTGGCCTCGCAAATACGTTTCACGCGGTCCGTTAGCGGGTAGAGGCTGTGTTAAAACGGCTTTTTGTGTGGAGATGTTATCGGCGCGATGCATAAGAATTTTTAGAAAAAGATGTGCGCAAACAGTCGCCGAAGCTGGATTTCCGGGGAGGCCAAGAACAGTTTGGTTGCCTAGCGTTCCAAACCATGTTGGTTTTCCGGGCCTCACCGCTATTTTCTCAAAAACTAAATTTAATCCAGCCTCTTTAAAAGCTGTCCGCATGAAGTCATAGTCTCCTACCGAAGCCCCGCCAATAGGGACAATAATATCAGCTTCTTTTGCGGCTTTTATCAGAGCTAAGATGCTTTCGACACTATCACTGGCGATGCCCATATCCATAACGTTCCCGCCCCATGATAGAATGAGCGCGCCTAAGCCGGCAGCATTTGAACTGATAATATCACCCTTTTCGACCTCATATCCTGGAGGTTTTAGCTCATCACCATTGGCAATAAGTGCCACAACAGGTGGTTTGAAAATAGGAAGGGCGTCATGATTAGCTGCCGCAGCCAAAGCAATATGCGCAGGCGCGAGACGCGTATCTGCTTTAATAAGGATGTCTCCAGTTTTGAAATCAATGCCGGCTTTGCGAATATGGCGAGCGGTTTCATAATCGGTTGTGGTCGTCAGTAGGTTATCTTTGCGAATGGCATTCTCTTGAATAACAATATGGTCCGCATCTGGCGGAACGGCTCCTCCCGTGAATATTCGTACGGCTTCACCTTGATTTACTTTGCCTTTGAATGGCGAACCCGCTGGGGCTTCACCGATAACTCTCAAAGTTGAAGCTTTTGCTCGCACATCTGCTAATCTGACGGCGTAGCCATCCATAGCTGAGGCATCTCGTGGTGGGAGCGTAACCTTTGCCGTCACATTTTTGGCAAGTCTGGTACCCAGAGCTTCGCTTAAGGGGGCTGATACGGTTTTGGTTATGCCGCGATGGGCGATTATGTTTGAAATAGCGGTGTTCACAGAAATCATATCAACTGGATATATCGGAATATCTGCTTTACCAAGACCGAATGACGAGTTTCCATCATGCGGTTGATGTTTTGAGGTTTACTGTAACATCCAGCGAAGACACTGCGCTTGTATGCGTGACAGATATTCACGGAGGGTCGATGCGGGCAAAAGGCGCGCTTATGGCCGTAGCGACTGATGAGGTCGCAGGCTATATATCGAATGGATGCGTTGATGCTGATATTATTTTTCAAGCCCGAACGGTCAAAGAGCCAACAAGGCTTTTATATGGAGAAGGATCCCCGTTTAAAGATATTGATCTGCCCTGCGGTGGAGCCATAGAAGTCTTAATAATTCCAAACCCGGATAAAGCCCATATTAGACAGGCTTTAGACCAACTGGATAATCGGCGAGAGGCTTATTTAGAGATTACGGATTTTAAATGGAGTTACATGCCCAAATTACGTCTCCGACTTGCTGGACGCGGCGCGGCAATGGATGCGTTGGCCCAGCAGGCCGCTCAATCAGGATTTGAAGTGCATGTTCAATCGCCTGAAACAGGTATGACTGATTACCTGCGCACAGATCATTTGATTGACCCTAGTACTCCGCCAGATGTAAATGATGATCCATGGACTGCGGTTGTCTTGATGTTTCATGATCATGATTGGGAAGGGGCTCTGCTGGAGCAAGCCTTAAGGGGTGAAGCTTTTTATATCGGGGCTATGGGAAGCGTACGCACTCATGCGCGCCGCCAAGAGATGCTAAGCCACAGAGGTTTGACAGCTACGAATTTTGACCGTATTCGTGGCCCTATCGGCCTTATTCCGTCGATGCGAGATGCCAACCTCTTGGCCCTCTCTACTCTTGCCGAAATTGTTAAGGTAGCCCAAGATAAGGGACGATTGTGAACACAGCTCTGTTTATATTGGCCGCTGGGTCGTCCAAACGCTTTGGGCATGAGGATAAACTTATGGCAGATCTGTCTGGAAAGCCTGTTTTACAACACGTTATCGAAGCTGCCTCTGGTCTGCCATTTAAATCTCGTTATGGTATCGTGCCAGAAAATTCTGTACACAGACGCGCTTTATTTGAAAGTTTTAATTGTAGTGTCATCGACAATATTAAGGCTTCATTGGGACAAGGGAGTTCTTTGTCCCTAGCGGCTAAAACGGCGATTAGTGGGTCATATGACTCTCTTATTGTTCTGCTCGGGGATATGCCATTTATAACGGGTGAACATCTTGAGAAGATATTGATATCAGGGACAAATAAAACAATTAGCCAATTGGGAGATAATCTTATGCCACCTATCGCGATAAAACGGTCTATGTTTAGCGAAATGGCAGCGATCGATCCCAAAATCGGGGCCAAGGCAATGTTCAAAATGGATAATGTTGAAAAAATATCCTTCTCCTCTTGTCAGGCACAAGATATTGATACGCAAGAAAGCTTGGCTAAATGGGCAGACTACGCAAAATGAATATCCTGTTCTTTGGTCGTTTAAGCGATGCATCTGATAATATCTCAATCCCTTGCCCCAAGGGGGTGGCGGATACGGATAGCTTGATTGTCTGGTTATCGACTCAAAACCCATTGCTGGCAAAAGAGCTGGCCAAACCCGGAAACCGTATTGCGGTGAACAAATCTATCATAACCGCCAATGTCATGATAACTGACAGCGATGAAGTGGCTTTTATGTCTCCATTGAGCGGGGGATGATGAACGCGCGCTTTCTTCATATCACGCCTGAGCCTTTTGACCCTGAGCAAGCTCACAAAGCCTTTCGTGAGGCCGTGACGGGCGCTGGGGCTATTGTAGCGTTTACGGGCTTGGTGAGAGGTGAGGGGATAGACCTATCTCTCACATTATCACATTATCCGAAATTTACAGAGGCTGAAATAAAGCGTATCACTGACAAAGCCGAATTGCGTTGGCCGCTGATAGGCTGGACAATAATCCACCGAGTGGGCGTCATGTCTGCTGATGAGCCTATTGTTTTTCTGGCAACAGCTAGCGCTCATCGCCGCGCCGCCTTTGAATCCGCCGATTTTTTAATGGACTTCCTTAAATCAGAAGCGCCATTTTGGAAGTCTGAATCTATTGATGGGAAACAAAACTGGATTGAACCGCGCACTCAAGATATGAGCGATAAGAAAAGATGGAAAAGCTGATGCCGGGAATTGATGAAAACCTAGATTTTAAACCTGTCACTGTCGCCGTTCTAACCGTATCTGATACACGTACGCGCGCAGATGATACATCAGGCGACATACTTCAATCGCGCATCGAAGAGGCGGGGCATAAAGTTGTGGGGCGAGAAATTGTCCGTGATACGATTGAGGGTGTTAGAGCCCAGCTGCAAAACTGGATGGATGATCCAAAAGTTGACGTCGTAATATCGACAGGCGGGACGGGCCTTACTGGCAGAGATATTACGGTGGAAGCTGTGATGCCTCTCTTTGATAAGGTAATAGACGGTTTTTCTGTGGTGTTTCATCAGGAGAGTTTCAAGACCATTGGGCTTTCAACTTTGCAATCCAGAGCCTGCGCCGGGCTCGCGCAAGGCACAATTATATTTTGCTTACCAGGCTCAAATGGGGCAGTCAAAGATGGCTGGGACAAAGTGATTGCAGCTCAGCTGGATAGCCGCCACAGACCTTGCAATATGATTGATCTTATGCCGCGCTTTGGGGAAGTCTGATGAGCAAGTTAACCCATTTTGACGTAACTGGCCGGGCTGCCATGGTTGATGTGTCGAATAAAGCTGTTACAAACCGCAAGGCTGTCGCGATAGGGCAGGTGAAGATGGCGGCTAAGACACTGACTTTGATAGAGCAGGAGGATAATAAAAAGGGTGACGTATTTTCGGTGGCTGAACTTGCCGGCATTATGGGCGCTAAAAAAACAAGTGACCTCATTCCACTATGTCATCCACTGCCACTATCCAAAGTCAATGTCCGCATTGAGGCTGACGAAAATTTGCCTGGTTTAACCGTGTATGCCGAAACAAAAACAGCAGGTCAGACCGGTGTTGAAATGGAGGCTCTCACAGCCGTGTCTATCGCCTGTTTGACAATTTATGATATGCTAAAAGCGGTCGATAAGCATATGATTATTGGGGACATCATGCTCACTCAAAAACTAGGTGGTAAATCTGGTGATTGGCGCCGATAGTTTAGTAAATACCTACTGCTATTATACCCCCTATACGAGGGGTACGAGTGTGAAGTATCCTCTCATTTAGATGTTCAGCTTGATAACATACCGGCGTATGATTCGTTACTTACTTGTTATGAAATTACAAACCTGTCCAATCATCACTCACTTTACGCTCATCAACTAATGTGCGCGAAAATAATTCATCATTTTTAAACCAATGCCAAGTGCGCGCACGTTTGGTTCCGCAATCTGAAATCTGGATCATTTCATAAAGATATAAATCAGGATCCCCTGTGCGCGTCCAATTTAAGACCGTTGAGCGTCCATTTGTGTCAAGCTCCATATCGGCCGCCCAACCTTGGATGAAGTCATTGTCCCACCAAAGGCGTCCATCGCGAATCTGTGCTGGGAAATCACGGGTTTCTGTTCGTCCATCGTCCCACGTATAATAATTTGTTTGGTGATAAAGATGTGGTCCATCTGTTGGAAAGCGGCAAATTAAGCGAGATTTATGTTCATCGGTTTTGTTTCCATCCTTATCGTAGTGACGGTATATACCCTCCCATACCCCTTCATGACGCGCTAAAACGGGCATCAGTTCTTTGAGTTCACTTGATGTTTTCGGGGTCGTCATCTTTGTCTCCAACGCTTTTACGTTCCATACAAAATGAAAATTATAGAGGGTTGAGAATTCTCAAGGATATTGAATTTAGGCTCTACCTCGGTGCGTTGTGAAATCTTCACGCCCCCCGAGGTCTCGGATTTTCTCTATATTGAGAATTTCGCAAGAGTGCGAGTCTGTGAAACCTATGATTTCTGCTTTTTTTAAAGCTGAAAAAGCACGGCTAACGGTTTCGATGGTTAGGCCAAGAAAGTCGGCAATATCAAGCCGTGTCATAGGTAGATCAATATGTTCTGACTTTTCTTTTGGACCCGTTGACGAAAATCTAGCTTGGTTTGCGCGCAAATAAAGGAGGAAGGAGGCGACACGTTCAATCGCAGAACGTTGGCCGATTGTGTAAACGTGATCATGGGCGGATTCGAGAATGCGGGTAAGGACTATGCGAAACTGAGAGGCAAATTCGGGGGTTGAGTTTAAAGCTTTTTCTAAAGCGGGGCGAGAATAACATATCGCGTCAACCGGGGTGAGAGCTGTTGCTAGGTTTGGATAACGCTCGGTTGATGCTGCGCCCAAAAACTGTCTGGCCCCGAGAAATGAGAGAATTTGACGTCTTCCATCGCGCCCATTACGCGCCAAAGCGACTGTCCCGTCAAGTAAGTCGAAAAAATAATCTGTAGTTTCACCTTCAGTCATTAAGTTTTCTCCCGCCGCAAAATGACGTTCACGGCCTTCGTCAAATAAGTGACTAAGTTCAGGGGAGTTGTGCCCAGCTGCCATTTCGGCTAAATGTCCGCGTAGTATCGTCATGGAAATCAGTTTATGCTGTAATTACATTTCCAGCAAGCTATAGGCGGCGTTTTCAGCAGATTCCATCGCGCTTTCCATTCCAGTGTGTAAATACGACATGTGCTTGCCTGCAAATACAAGACGTCTTTATTCCCCGAAGTTAAGAGACGCGCTGCATGAAGAGTTGAGTGACCCGTTCCTAGAATAAGAACTTTTGCATCAAACTTTTGACTGAGTATTGGCAAGCTGGGAGGGCTGCTGCTGTCGTCATAATTAATCCAGCTAAAACAGCGCGCCTGTAAGTTTTAATTGTCATAGGTCAAAATCCCCTCGCTAACTCTCCATCATGGTCATATGATAGACTAAAGATACAATAAGTCGGGATAGGTATGACTGAGATATCGCAAAGTAATCATGTTGCTTCCGAATGGGTAAAGGGGTGGCCTATTGTGTTGTCATCCTTGGTTGGTATTGCGCTGTGTTTAAGTCCGCTTCCTTACTGGGCGCTTATTGTGATCGGTCCTGAACTCGGTAAAGAGTTTGGTTGGAGCAGAGAGACAATTCAGGCTGGATTTTTAGCCATGACGATGGGGGTGTTATTCGGCGCGCCAATAGCAGGCAAGCTGACCGATAAATATGGCGCGAGGCGGGTATTATTGCCATCTATTATCTTATTGGGGTTAGGTACCGCATGTTTTGCCTTAATGAATCCAAGTCCACTTTCTCTCTATGGAATTTTCTTTCTATTAGCCTTGTTTTCGTCTGGGACGTTACCCATCACATGGTCAAAAGCGATTGTTAATAACTTTAACTCATCACGTGGTTTAGCCTTAGGTATCGCCTTAACTGGAACCGGACTATACGGATTTATTGCCCCTCCGCTGATTCAAGGTCTTATTGATGGGTTTGGGTGGCGTGTTGCTTATTTGGGTATCGCGGCTATGCCTTTACTGATATCTCTTCCATTGGCTTATTTTATGTTCCGTGATGATAAGGAAGAAGCTGCGCTTGCCTCCGTGACGGATAGTATTGAATTACCGGGGCTATCTTTTGCCCAATCTGTACGAGATTATCGATTTTGGATTATCTTACTTGCTTTCTTGATCATTGGAGCAGCCGTTTCAGGAATTATCGCAAATGGTTTTAACATTTTGCTCGATAAAGGGTACACGCCTAAAGATGCTGCCAGCCGAACTATTGGTATTGGAGTTATAGGCCTCTCAGTGATTGTGGGACGTCTAGTCGGCGGTTTTTTAGTCGACAGGATTTGGGCGCCCTTAGTGGCGTTTATATTCATAACAATTCCCATATTGGGCTGTTTCATTTTGATGGGAAATATGGGTGTAGGGTTAAATGCTTTTGCCCTAGTCCTAGTGGGTATAGCTGCAGGCGTAGAGTTAGATATGATGGCATTTTTAGTCTCTCGCTATCTTGGTATGAAGGCTTATGGTCGAATATACGGCTTCGTTTACGCAGCTTTTGGACTTGGCTCTGGTACAGCCCCGCTCCTCTTTAACATACTTAAGGGAGAAACACTTGACTATAATAATGCATTGATGTTTGCGGCTGGAGGCTTTCTTATCGGTGCAACTTTGCTATTGTTTTTGGGAAGGTATCGTAATTTTAGTGAGACTATGCCTTAACCTTTGTCAGGCGTAATCACCGAACTAATTGGGGTCAGGGTTTCACCTAGCGTAGACTAAGAATTTTGACTTTGATTTTTTCTATCAAAGGCCACGACTCATGACCGACAGCTTGTGCAGAGAAACCGAATGACGGCATCCTCGGTTGTGTCAAATGGACCGAGATTGAGTCCATTCGCGTTATTGGTTGCTTCTGTTATAACGCGATAAAATTGGCGCAGCTAATATACTGGTATCTGGAGTTTAAACATGAAATCTAGTCCCTTAACGGAGGCCGCTATAGGCTTTGACCTCCCCGGTAAATATAATGCCAACTCAGTGCTGGATTTACAGCGAAGTTACATAAATGGTCGTTATCACCCGAGTGTTTCAGGTCAGAC
>CAZNWH010000042.1:14051-18371 GCA_964576765.1 uncultured Hellea sp. | reverse complement strand
CGTAAAATAGGGACTTTCTCGATCATCATGGCACGGCTGATTTGGAAATGATGACCCGGGGCAGCTTCGTGATATAATAATGTCGGTAGCGTCCATTTCGGATTATCGGCCGTGTCTTTGAGATTGATATAAAAGCGTCCGGGGCGTTTTCCGTCCAGTGAAGGTCCGCTATAATATCCACCGGGGGAACTGTCTTGCGAATATTCCGGTACGCGTAATATCTCAAGCTTTTGCGGGGGCAGCGTAATGAAATACTCCCCGGCTTTACTCATAATGTCCTCATTAATCTCCTCCAAGAGCTTAATCATATCGGTGCGACCTTCATCCGTATTGGGGAAGATCTGATCCGGGTCTTTCATCAAGGCTTGAATGCGGTGGGTCACCGTGCCCTCGATTAGGCCTTCGCCTGCTAAAATGGTGGCCATTTCGGCCTCAATGCGGGCAACTTCGGATAAGCCTGTCGCGTGAATTTGATCGGCCGTGTAATTAGTTGTCGTATTAGAGCGCAGCGCGGCTTCGTATATTTTATCTCCCTGCGGAAGGCGCCAGATACCCGCATCTGAATTTGCTGTTTTCAAAAGTTCTTCATGCAGGTTGATCATGGCCTCATATCCGGGGATGATTTTGGTTGCAACGAGCTCTTGCGCGCGGGCAACATAATCAGTTTTTTGCTCGGCTGAAAGACCGTCAACTTTGTCTAGTCTTAGCGGGAGTGTTTTAACTAAAGGGTTTTGCGCCGCCCCGCCTTCAATGAAACTACGCTGACCGATTAGGATCTTTTCGATAATGAAATTTGGAGCTACCACGCCGTTATCGCGATAGTCTTCTATGCGAGTTTTCGTCTCGCCTAGGACTCGTCCAAACTCATTAATGCGGCTTAAATACCGTTCAATGCTCTTTTTGTCGACAATAGCATGCGTATCGGTGAGAAATTGCGGAAGGTTGACAGTTGGGCCTGAGAGCTGCGTGACAGGGTAGCCGGAATATTCATATTTGGCATTATTGATCTGGTCTTCAAAAAACCAGTGCGTGATTTTCCAAGACAAGAGCTCTTGTCCCTCCAATCCATCCGGCCCATATTTGGCTAATCCTTTTTGGGCCTCATTTAGCTTTTCGAGCGTGCGCTCTTCTTGGGCTTTAGTATAATCGGCAAGCTTGCCGCTATGAAAATCAAGCGGAGTATTATCGATCATACCCATATAGGTGAGCAGTTCTGGACTGTCCGCAACCATTTTAAAGGAGGCTTTGTTGATATAATTATTCACGCCAACAGGTTTACCCCAAAACCAAACATACCCCCCAAGTGCGCCCAGAACAATAACCCCGCCAAGGCCTAATCCCGTTTTTTTAATCCACCCCATGACATACCTTTTTACTATTTTTCAGGTGGGCGTGACTTTAAAGACCTGTAGCGAAGAGTCAAAAAGGGTTATTTTTCTAGATGTTCTACTGCTGCCGCCATATCGCTGGGTCTTACGATATGAGGTTCAATCCCCGTCAACCAGCTATTCAACTTTTGCATCTGCGAGCCCGTTAGAGCGGCGCCATTTTCGCCGATAGCTGCGTTTAGGAGTGCGGCTAGCGCGGGGTGGTGGTCCGCGGCTTCGATGACTGGCTTTGAAGCATCGGTGTTGAGTTCGCGGCTCTCTATATAAAGCCGGCGCAACGAAAAGGCCTCACCGCGGCCTTGATAAGTAGAGGCGAGTAATCGGCCTCGACCGCCTGTGTGTCTCTTTTGCACGGTGCCAGAGGCAGTTAAATCTTTAAGAAGGTCTGCCTTGTCTACTGTTGTGTCATTTACGGCGATAGGCAATCCAATTGGGGTTAAAGTCTTCGTTTCTAAATTGAGTACCGCTCCGCCTGAAATGTTTTTATTTATCTTGGCCGCGTATAATAATGTGAGACCACCATCCCATTCACTTTCGTGACCGCTTAGGAAAAAGTCTGCTTGATTCTTAGAGACCTGAACCCATGTTCCTGCCAAGGCGATTTCCTTTTCGCTTCTCGCCGCCTCATTAAACAAAGTACGGCTAACGACGTGTCCAATGTCGCTCAACCCTACATCTGTGGCCACAATTTTGGACCCCAACGCTAAGGCATAGCCGTTCTCTGCTCGTTGCAAGTTGACCGTAACATCTACTTTAGCAGATGCGGAAGCTTTGTTAAAAAGCGGGGCCAATGTTTTAGCCAATATTGGCGTGCCGTAATTTAACATGGCACAGCGTGTTCCGGCGCGAACGGGGCTGGGAGGTGAAATGTCCGGCAGTTTTTTCTCAATAGGGATTGTGTGGGGGTCTTCTTCATTATGTTGCAACAAGCCCATTTGAGCCCATTCAGCCAGCACGTCCCATACATTTTTATATATCTGCCAGCGCTCCTGCGCATTAGGTGTTCCGTGGGAGGCGGAATGAACGGCCAGTAATTCTTTGGCGATAGCTTGAGGCGCCACGCCATCTGCGGCCTGCAACCAAATCCAGCCTGATAATTCACTTGGCTTAAATAAGGTTCCAGTTTTTTCATTATAAAGCGCCAATTCATCATCAGCTATGATTTCAGTGGTTTGAGCAGGGGTGAGACTTTGGGGTTTAGGGTCTTTTCCGAGCACATGGCGTGCCAAGACAATGTCGGCATAGCGCGGGACCGGAAAAAAAGAGAGATAATCTTCAACAGTGTCTTGGGCCGGGAATACCCTCGTAAACTGTCCTGCGCGGGCCAATTCGGCGTCCGCCTGCGCGGCAATATTATCTATATCACCATTATCTATATCATTAGCCTTTTGACCGTTTATCACCTGAGGCGGCAGGTTAAGGCCAAGCAATGAAACCATATCATGGACGAGCTGACCCTTGACTTGTTTTTCGATATCCCCGCCATCTTCGGGCGCGGAACAGACGTCGAGAGAGGGGCTAAGGTTGCACTCCAGTAAATGAGGGTTAACATCAGCATCAATAAAACAATCAAAGCCCATTAATTCATAACAGCCATTTGTTGGCGTAGAAATGTCTTGGAGACGACCGCGCATCCTGTCGCGAACGGATATTGATGTTAAGGTTACGAGATCGCGAACCTTTTTGAATAACACTTCATCATCGTGACCCTGATCGCGCAGCCACTGCCGATAAACGCCTAAGCTGACAAAGACCACTGGTGCCTCTGCGTCGCTATTAAGGGCATTGATATCCGGGTTGGTTAGATGTGAAAATGGATTGTCCAGATCATTAAGATCATAGGGATCAGAAGCCAATTTGGCAAAGCCTTCATTATAGAGATAGACCCGTAGCGGCTCGACCGAAGAGATCAGTACATAAAGACGCAGCACATATTTACGTTCATTTATAAGGTGAGGCTTATCGAGATAATCTTGTACCATAAATCTGTCATCTAGCGGTACATCGGCAAGGTCTCTGACAACCTCAATACCTTCGCCGCGAGCGGAGTTTTTCGGTTTTAATATCCATTTATGCTCAGGGCGATCATAGGCCTTTTGCAGCCAGTCATGATATTGATTTGGCATGGAATAAACATGAGGGAAAAAACTCATGCGGGCTTTGCGCTTTGGGCTCCGTAAACGAGAGCGAGCAGAGGATAGCGTATTATGGAGGAAATCCTTTATGGTTAAACCGTTATTTCCGGGGATGTGATTGATGGATTTGGTAGCGTCAAGTTGTTCAAAAACCTTTGGATCAGGCATGCCAGTATACCAGCAACTATCCCAATTTTCAGCGTCACCTTCTTCCCAAACGTTAGAATCCAAGGCCTCTACGAAGAATTCGTCCTGTGACGCTTCACGACGTCCAGCCAACCAATAACGGCGTTTTAAGTGTTGCTTCGTCAAAATTATCCAACCTATTTGAAGGGTTTCATTGCACTTATTTTTATTGTCTCAGGGTTTATACAATGTTCGTGATGGGAAGAAATCACGAAAAGTTGACGCGATGTGTTTGCTGAAATCTGCTAATGGGATTGTGTTGTTTGAGGTAACCATTTATTCAGACCGAATAAAGTAACATAGTTGATGCCGATAAATTTGGTAGAGATATTTCTAGGAGATTAATATGAGCGAAAATACACCAAACCGTAACAAATTGATGAAAAAGCTTTCCAAAGGATTGCTTGTATCTACGCCGATGGTCGTGGCTGCATTTAGCATGAGCCCGATTGCAAATGCGGGCCCTAGTAATTGCCCTGCTGGATCGACCTATACAGGCGGTATTTGTCTAGTAACGTCTAGCAGCACACCTAGCTATCAGCGTTCAACCTATCAAGCCCAACCTGAAGCGACTGGTGAAGCAGAAGCCAGTTCTTACGGGTCAGGTACAG
>CAZNWH010000042.1:0-13951 GCA_964576765.1 uncultured Hellea sp. | reverse complement strand
AGCAGAAGCCGGTTCTTATGGCTCGGGTACAGCCGCCAAAGGTGAAGCAGAAGCCAGTTCTTATGGCTCAGGTACAGCCGCCAAAGGTGAAGCAGAGGCCGGTTCTTATGGCTCGGGTACAGCCGCCAAAGGTGAAGCAGAAGCTAGTTCTTACGGTTCAGGGACAGTCGACAAAGCAAAAGGCGAAGCCGAAGCCGTTAAAAAACGGTATGGCTCCTAAGCTATAGAAAATTTTAGGCTTCAAAGCCTCATTTTTGAGTTCCATGCTGCAGACCAGCATGGAACTTTTTTTATGCGTTATAAGCTGATGATGCGGCGGCTTAGACTGAATGACTAAACTTATCCCAAGCATAGGAAAGATCGGCCTAGCTGCACAAAGGTGAGATTGAACCCGGCTTAATAAATGGAGCCAATTTAGCTGAGGGTTAACCGACTAGATTATAAAGCATTGGGACAACGAAACCTCTGAGCCAGAAGAGTACAAGAATTACGACTAAGAAGGCCATATCTAATCCCCCAATCGGCGGTACAAATCTACGCACGGGGTTAAGAATAGGCTCTGTGATACTGCGGACGACATCATAAATTTGCCGCATAATTGGGTTGCGAAGATTGACAATATTAAAGGCAAGCAACCAAGAAAAAATCATATATATTATGAGGACATAAAATATCAGGGCTAAAATGGGGCCTATAAAGAATGTGATAAGGGATTGTAGCAGGGTCATATTTTCTCTCCGATGAATGCTATGTAGGGACTTAGTCCCTTATCGGCAATAACCCATTTGTCCAAAATAAGGCAGGTTTTGGTCAAAGCCTTGCCACATTGCACGTCTAAAGCGCTTTCATCAAAACTGTCAGAAAGGGTTGAGGACATGCAGACAATGAGTTTAGTAAAAGAGAAGGCGTATTCACCACGCCGGGCTGGAATGAAATCTATGGCTAAAATTTATTTGGTTGATGATGATGAGAATATTCTCACATCTGTCTCGATGTTTCTCGAAGGGGAAGGCTATGAAGTGCGTAAGTTCCATGACGGGGTGAGTGCGCTTGAAGCTTTAAAAGCCAGCCCACCTGATTTGGCCGTTTTTGATATCAAGATGCCGCGCATGGACGGGCTTGAGCTTTTACGCCGTCTGCGCCAAACCTCCAATCTGCCCGTCATATTTTTAACCTCTAAAGATGACGAATTTGACGAAGCCATTGGCCTGAATATGGGGGCTGATGATTATATCACAAAGCCCTTCTCCCAAAGGCTCTTAAATGAGCGTATCAAAGCGGTTTTGCGACGCGCCTCACTGACCAATATTGAAATGCCGGTTCCGCAAGAAGGCGATGATAAAGTCATTCGCCGCGGTAAGCTTGTCCTAGACCCTAATCGTCATGCCTGCTCTTGGGACGGTAATCCCGTGCGATTGACGGTTACGGAATTTTTAATCTTGGAAAGTCTGGCTAAACGCCCTGGATATGTGAAATCACGCGATCAATTAATGGACGCGGCTTATGATGATCAAATCTATGTCGATGACCGAACCATTGATAGCCATATCAAACGATTGCGTAAAAAGTTCCGCAAGACGGATAAGAGCTTCGATGGTATAGAAACACTCTATGGTGTCGGATATAAATATAGAGAAGCCTAAAAACCGGGTGTCATCAGAGCTATATTCGTCTGCAGGAGGGCGGATTAAGATACAGGATCGGCGACGCGGCCCGCGGCGCTCCCTGCTGACGTCGCGGCTGACCCGTAATATTTTTCTTTCTAACCTGATCGGGCTACTTATTCTGGTGGCCGGGTCTTTGGCCATGAACCGTTTTCAAGACGGCTTAATCGAGGCTAAGGTCGAAAATCTGCGCTCGCTCGCCTCAACCATTACAACGGTTATGGGCGAAGATGCGACGGGCTATGGCTCTGCGGCGCAGCTCGATGTCGATAATGCGCGCCAAATTCTTCGCGGGATTAATGTGCCTGAAAACTGGCGTGTGCGCTTGCATGATCGACAGGGATTAATTCTGGCAGATACAGAGATTATGGATGAGACGATTTCTGTTTCAATGCTTGATCCTATTGTTCCCGAAATTCCTGAGCCCACGCGGCAAGAGCTTTGGCAGGATAAGCTTCAGCGCTGGTTTGATAAAACCCTTCATGATCTACCATGGCGACAAAGCCGTCGCGAGCGTCTGAGACGAGATTTAAAGGGTGATATTCGCAAAGCTCTGGAAGGGGATGAAATGCTGGGGCAGCGTTATACAAAAGACGATGATTTTATTGTCACTGTCAGTCTTCCCGTTAAGCGCGTACAGCAAGTTCTCGGCGTCGTGACCGTTGAAAGCAATGATGTTGAGGCAATCATAAGCACAGAACGAAAAGCCTTGGCGCCGATAATTGGTTTGGCCTTTTTGGTTACATTATTGTCCTCTTTGGCTCTCACGCTTTTTGTCACCCGTCCCATGCGCAAATTGGCCCGTGCGGCTGAAGTCGTAACACAATCTAGTGGAAAGCGCGATTCTATCCCTGATTTGTCAAAACGCCGGGATGAGATCGGCGATTTATCCTCAGTAATGCGCGATATGACTCAAGGGCTATACAGCCGTATTGATGATATTGCGAATTTTGCCGCTGATGTCGCCCATGAGATTAAAAACCCTCTAACCTCGCTTCGCTCGGCTTCAGACACTTTAAGATCGGCCGCTACAGATGAGCAGCGCGACAAACTTATTGATATTATTCAGCAAGATGTTTCGCGGATGGATCGGTTGATCACTGATATATCTAAAGCGTCAAAAGTTGATGCTAATCTTGCGCGCGAGACGGCTCAGACTCTGAACATTGCTGAAGTTCTGGATAATATCACAGAATTTTATGACCAAACCCGCAGCGGAGATGGCCCGACTGTCAGGAATGTTACCCGTATAGATACTGATACTCCGGTTTATATTCGCGCCTTTGAAACGCCTTTCGCGCAAGTGCTTCGTAATTTGATCGACAATGCCTACACATTTTCAGATGTCGACGGCGAAATTCGGCTGGATATGAGCGTAAAAATGTCCGAGGGCCGTGAACGGGTTGTTATCACAGTTGATGATGATGGTCCGGGTATCCCGGCAGATAATCTTGATACGATCTTTGACCGTTTTTACACTCAGCGTCCTAAGGGATCCCAATTTGGCTCTCATTCCGGACTGGGCCTTGCGATTTGCCGCCAAATTATCACAGCCCATAAAGGCCGCATTTGGGCAGAGAACCGTCAAAGCGCGGCCAATGGTCAGGTTGAAGGGGCGCGCTTTATCATTGATATTCCGCGCCAAACCCAAGGAGGCGGGCCACACATGTCAAAACGTAAACGAAAAACCAAAGACCTAAAAAAGGCCGCATAAAAGACTTTCCAATTCGGTAAAATCTTGATTAAGTGTCTGTCTGGTTTCGGACACAAGCCAATGGAGAGAATGAGTAAATGTCCATGATAGGACTTGTCATTGTTACGCATGGTCAATTGGCGACAGAACTTCGCCGGGCAACGGAGCATGTTGTCGGCCCTCAGGACAATATGGAGGCTATATGTATAGGGCCTGATGACGATATGGAACGCCGCCGTGATGATATTCGCGCGGCTGTTAAACGGGTTGATGATGATAATGGCGTCATTTTACTCACCGATATGTTCGGAGGCACGCCGTCTAATCTTGCTATATCTATGCTTAGCGATGGAAAAGTTGAAGTTTTGGCGGGAGTTAATTTACCGATGCTTATAAAGCTCTCAGAAGCGCGGCGGACAACTAACTTAGAGGAAGCTGCTGAAAAAGCCCGTGATGCCGGACAGCGTTATATTGCCATCGCGTCTAAAATTTTAGCAGGCGAAACTTGACACAAACCTTAACAGCGACAGTACAACTCGTGAATAAACGCGGCTTACATGCCAGAGCGTCGAATAAATTCATGGAATGTGTCATGCAATTTACGTCCCAAGTTTTGGTCAGAAGTCATAATGATGTCTGTGCGGAAACGGTTATAGCTGACTCCGTCATGGAATTATTATTATTAGGAGCTGCCTGCGGGGAAGAGATAACTATCAGCGCGACAGGGGAAGATGCCACTGACGCGATTAAGGCGCTTATTACGCTGGTGGAGAGCCGGTTTGGTGAAGATGAGTAAGATTAGGGCCAGAATATCTTTGGCCTTTATTTCACTAGCTGTCCTCGCGGGCTGTGCGACACAAGAGGTATTTAAACCGCGTAGCCAATATCCGCCTGACCCATGGGTGAAAGGTTATTCAAATCCGGATGATTGTCTGGGCGGAGAGACACTAGCCGCGCGTAATTTCGACCTGCCTATATATCCGCGGCGCGCCTTTAATTCTGGACGACAAGGATGGGTGATCATGCGTCTTGATGTCAATGCGCAGGGTCGAACTGAAAGTATTGAAGTCGAACGGTCCGTACCGGATGGTTTGTTTGAAGCTGCGTCTAGAACGGCTGTGAAAAATTGGACATTCCAACCTCCAAAGGACGGCGTTCTAAAAAATTGTCGTGTCCTTTTACGCTATAGGTTTGGGACGGTAACGCTCGGAACTTAGGCGTTGGGGTGACTTTCTTAGTGATTTTATAACCACTAATTTTAACGCCCTATAAATAGTCAATACCGTAAATACTACCTTTAATCTATGTGGGGTTAATGAAGGTGGATGAGTTGAAGATAATACCGGTGATAATGTCAGGAGGTGCCGGGAGTCGTTTGTGGCCAGCGTCGCGTCAGGCTATGCCTAAACAGCTTCTGCCACTCGTTACGCAAGAAACAATGGTGCAAGAGACAGCAAACCGATTTTCCGGAGAGCTGTTTTATGAGCCTGTCTTTATTTGTAATGCAGCTCATGTAGAGCCCATTCGAGCTCAAATGAAGGAAATTGGACAGGATATAGGCGCTATTATCGTCGAACCTGTCGGGCGAAACACCGCCCCTTGCGCCGTTGTAGCAGCCTTAAATGCGCTGGATCATGACGAAAATGCACTTATTTTACTTTCGCCTGCTGATCATCACGTCACAAAACCGGGTGCTTTCCGGCGTGCAGTTGCAGCTGCAATGCCAGCGGCCATGAATAATAAACTTGTTACATTCGGGATAACGCCCGAAGGGCCTGAGACGGGTTATGGATATATACAACAAGGTGAGACCATCACACCAGGGGTGTCCTCTGTCCTTGCATTTAAAGAAAAACCGGATGCTAAAACAGCCCAAAGTTACCTTGATGCCGGGGGATATTATTGGAATGCGGGTATATTTCTTTTTTCTCCGCAAACCTTATTGTCAGAAATGGAAAAGTTCCATCCTGATATCGTTAAACAGGCAAGTTTGGCTTATAAAGCCGCTCACATCGAAAATATACAATATGATCTTGAACCAGAGGCGTTTCAGGATTGCCCATCGGAGTCAATCGATTATGCCGTGATGGAACCAACAGATAAAGCCGCCATTGTTCCATGTGATATTGGTTGGAATGATATTGGATCTTTCACCTCACTACATGCTCTTAAGCAAGGAGAAGATGGTAATGCGATTGCTGGAGATGTTATAGCCCATAATACGGCCAACAGTTTGATTGAAACAGACGGGCCATTGGTTACGACAGTTGGCATTGATGGTCTTGCAGTTATCGTCAAAGACGGAGCGGTTCTTGTGACGAAATTAGCCGCGGCTCAGGACGTTAAAAAGATAGTTGAAAAATTAAAAGCAGGCGAGCGGACGGATAAGCTATAAACCAGCCTTCGTTGATAATAGTAAAGACTGCGCCTTATATTTGATTCTTTAGCTTTTTCGTCATATTTCACAGCTAAAGGACATGGCTGTGTAATTTGGCGCAATTGGCACATGAGGGTGATATGAGCAAAAAGAAGCAGTTTTTCGGGACGGATGGTATACGAGGCCGGGCCAATATTGGTAAAATGACGCCTGACAATGTTATGCGTTTTGGCATGGCGGCAGGTAAGTACTTTCGTCAAGGAGATAATAGGCGACATAGCGTCGTTATCGGTAAGGATACACGTCTTTCTGGATATATGATCGAACCGGCCCTTGTCGCCGGTTTTACCTCGGTGGGTATGGACGTCAAACTTTGCGGGCCACTCCCAACCTCTGGCGTGGCGATGATGACGCGACGCTTACGGGCTGATCTGGGGGTTATGATTACCGCTTCGCATAATAAATTTACAGATAACGGGATAAAACTTTTTGCACCTAACGGCCAAAAACTTTCGGATGAAGCGGAATTTGAAATTGAAAGCTTTATGGAAGAGAAATGGAAAGAAGGGTTGGCCGTTTCAGAACAATTAGGCCGCGCAAGACGATATGAGGATTTTCAGGCTCGGTACATTGAAATCGTAAAATCGAGTTTCCCTAAAAAAATGCGCTTGGATGGTCTTAAAATTGTTATCGATTGCGCTAACGGGGCGGCCTATAAGACGGCACCGGATACACTCTGGGAATTAGGAGCTGATCAGGTTATTCCGATTGGGGTTTCTCCAAATGGCATGAATATTAACGCCGATTGTGGGTCAACGCATACAGAAACAATGTCCAAAAAAGTTTTGGAAACTGGTGCTGATCTGGGCATTGCCCTAGACGGGGATGCGGATCGGCTGATCATGTGTGATGAAAAAGGCCAAATTATTGACGGTGACCAACTCTTAGCGTTGATTGGTACGGGATGGCAGGAAAACAGCCTTCTATCCAAGCCCGGTATTGTGGCAACAGTTATGTCTAATCTTGGCCTAGAGCGGTTTATTGAAGATCATAAATTGACCTTTATCCGTACAGCTGTTGGTGATCGTCACGTGGCGGCGCGTATGCGCCGAGATGGTTATAATGTTGGCGGAGAACAATCTGGCCATCTTTTGATGACGGATTTCTCTCCAACCGGAGACGGCACAATCGCCGCCTTACAAGTTTTAGCAGAAATCAAGCGGCGTGACCGCCCGGCCAGTGAGGTCCTTAAGCTTTTCGACCCCGTCCCGCAGCTCCTAAAAAATGTGCATTACTCTGGTGTATCTCCTATGGAAAGTGCGGAACTTAAATCCGCCGTTAAAGACGCTCAATCTATGTTTGGAAGTTCAGGTCGTGTTTTAGTCCGTGCCTCTGGGACTGAGCCTTTAATAAGGGTTATGGCAGAAGGCGATGATGCGGTTCAGGTTGAAAAAATCACCACAGAATTAGCACAATTAATCGAAAAAATTGCAGCTTAGAATTCTTTGACAAGTCTTTGTCAGCCTATACTTAAATCTAAGCTTTTCACGACCTAGTCTTCAGGCTAAGCCTTAAAGTGATTTTTGGGGATATTGCTTGTTAGAAACAGTGGACATAAACCTTATCGTGACAGCAGGGGCAGTTTTATTAGCTGTGCTGTCCTCGATTTATGCTTTCCGACTTACCTCTCGTGAAGAGGGGGGATCAAATTGGAAAACTAAATGCGCCGAGCTTGACCGTCAAATCGGCCATATGGACTCCATTTTTGGCTCTTACCCTGGTCTTATTTTAGTCTGGGAAGAGACCGCCCCTAACCCGAATACAGATTGGGGACAGCCAAAAGTTTATGGCTCACCGGCAGCTCTTGCCTCAATGATGCGATTTGCAGAACCGGGTCGTTCAAAAGATACCGCCATGCGGATTTTAAATGGCTTAGCCGATTTAAATACGATTAGTGAAGCCGATGAAACGGAAACCTTACGGGCCCATACCGCCAAGCTTCGCTCTAGTGGGGCTCCATTTTCGATATCAATTATACTGCCGGAAGGGAATGTCATTGAAGCTGATGGCCGGGTGGCAGGTCGTCAAGTTGTGCTCTGGCTTGAAGATGCCTCTATTCGCGGTGAAGATGAAAGGACTGCAATTTCACGCTTTGAAAATAACAGAATTACGGCAGAAGTTGATCCCATTGCCTTTATTGAAATGATGAGCCGCGCTCCGTTTCCTCTTTGGCGCATGACAAATGCAGGACGGATCAATTGGGTGAATGACGCTTATGTGGATGCTGTTGGCGCCTCAAATGTCCGCGAAGTCCTCGAACAACAGACGCATTTGGATGATGAAGCTAAACATCAGGCTCAAAGGACATTAAGCACTAATGAACGCGTTGAAGATATGCGTAATATTGTGCTGAGTGGACGAAATAAATCTACCTATGTTAATCTTTTTCCGGTGTCAGGCGGCGTTGCTGGTATTGCGATGGATGCCACAGAAGCGGAAGGACTACGTCAAACATTGACCCGTCATATTCAGGCCCATGATGAGATGCTTAACGCGATGGATGAAGCTATTGTTATCTTCGGCTCGGATAAACGCATGAGTTTCCATAATAAAGCATTTGCGGCTTTGTTTCAAATTGAAGATGGCTGGTTCAGAGATCGTCCAGCCCATAGTGATTGGCTTGACCATCTGCGTGAACGTAATTTACTCCCAGCCAAGTCAGATTATGCGGCGTGGAAAAAAGAAGAAATGGCCTTTTATACGGAATGGCCGGAAGAGACTCCTGATGAGCTTTGGGCTTTACCTGATGGACGAACTTTAAGGCTGGTTCGCATGCGAGATCCCCATGGAGGCATATCTCTGCTATTTTCCAACATGACGGATTCGATGACATTAAAAAGCCAGCTCGGAACTTTAATAAATGTTCAAAAGGCGACACTGGATAAGCTCAGTGAAGCTATTGCTGTTTTTGGCACTGATGGGCGGCTTAAAATTTCCAATTCGGCCTTTTCACGGCTCTGGAATCTTCCTGAAGATAGTATAAAAAATAACCCGCGCTTTGCGCATATCATTAACCGCATTCGGCCTCTCCATAATGATCGGGAGTTTTGGGATGGTTTGAAAGCTCGGGTTACAGATCCCAATCCGGATGTGCGGCGACATGTCGACGGAGAAATAGATCGCAAAGATAACCGCAAATTAACATGGCTATCTCGCCCCTTACCCGACGGGGCGACATTGATCGCGTTTAATGATGTCACGTCTGCGCGAAAGGCAGAAGCCGCCCTTATAGAACGTGCAGAGGCTTTGGAAGAAGCTGACCGGATGAAATCAGAATTTGTAGGCCATGTGAGTTATCAACTCCGTACGCCGTTGACGACAATCTCAGGCTATTCTGATTTCCTGCAAAATGGTGGGGCAGGAGAGATGACGGATAAGCAGAGCGAATATATATTTGCTATTCAATCGGCATCCGAGGATTTGGCGAAAACGATTGATGATATTCTTGATATCGCGGCCATAGAAGCAAATGTGCTTGATCTGGATTTAGGTGATGTCAATATTTATGACATGTTGGAACACTCTCTGGATTATGTTGCGACGAAAGCAGAGGATACCAAAATTAGCCTCAAATTAAAATGCGATAAAAATATAGGTGTTATTCGCGCCGATGAAACGCGCTTAAAACAGATTGTTTATAACCTCATGTCTAACGCCCTTCGCTTTACGAAACCTGGCGGCGTGATAGAGCTTGGAGGTAAAAAAGCCGATGGCGGCGGGGTCATGATTTGGGTGAAAGATGACGGGGTTGGCATTCCGAGTGAGCGTCAGCCACAGGTCTTTTCATCCTTTGAAAGTAGCCGCGGCGGGGCGGGGCTTGGCCTTGCTCTGGTTCAGCGCTTTGTTCAGCGTCATGGAGGTTGGGTCGAACTTGAATCCGAAGAAGGCGAAGGCACACATGTTACCGTTTATCTACCCAAAGAAGCCGCCACAGATGCAGCTCATCCTGAATTATTTGCTAATGCGAGTTAGTAAGTTGTGGTATTGTTAAGTCTCAAGTGTCTTTTTTCCCGGACATAAAACTTGATGAATGACAGCTAATTATCGCCAAAATTAACCTTCAATTAAACGTAACTTTATACCCTATTCCCAGTGTAATATTTATTTAAATTTAACAGGGGTAGGGGCCTCTTTGTCGTGTCAAAGATGGAGATTCTATGACTGTATTGTCGATAACTAATACTTTAGATCATTTGAACCAGATGTTTTGCGTGCTTAACAATGACGCAACGATACTCAAATACGCGAATAAGCCTTTCAAAATTTATTTTGAATTACCCTTCCAATCATTAACAACTATGTCTTCAATCTTCTCGATTCTAAAGAAAAAAACTCGAATACAGGAAGAAACGTGGCAGGAGTTTTCTGCCTATATGATCAACGGCCTTCAAGAAAAGGGGGAATATAAAGTTGAACGAAAGATGGCGGACGGGAAAGTACTCCGTATTGAAGTCTATTATGTCGACGATGAAGATATCGCGGTAATTTACACGGATATCACAGATTACAAAATGGCACTGGAAAAAGCTCACTTAGCGGACCGTGCAAAATCCGAATTTTTAGCCAATATGAGCCATGAAATCCGAACGCCTATGAATGGCATTCTGGGCATGGCCGAACTTCTTGGGAATTATGAGCTCCCGGCCAAACAAAAAAACTTTGTAGAGGTTATTCAAAGGTCAGGGAACGCGCTACTAACGATTATAAATGACATTCTAGATTTTTCTAAAATTGAGGCCGGCCAATTACTGCTTGACCCCAACCCTTTTGTTCTACGCGATTGTATAGAAGATGTGATGGCCTTACTGGCATCAGAAATTAACGGATCTGATGTTGATCTTTTGCTGAGAATACAACCCGAATTGCCCGCGAGCTATATTGGGGATGTTGGGCGTATTCGGCAAGTATTGACAAATATTGTAGGAAATGCCGTTAAATTTACTTCTGATGGTCATATATTAATTCATGTCGAAGGAACCACCAGAGAGACATCAACCCACCTTACCATTAGCATTTCAGATACCGGAATAGGTATCGCGCCAGAAAAACTTGCTATGATTTTCGAAAAATTCAATCAAGCCGATAATAGCACAACCCGTCAGTTCGGGGGCACCGGGCTTGGATTGAATATTGCAAGAGAACTTGCCCGTTTAATGGGAGGCGATCTTGACGTTGAAAGTATTGTAGGTGAGGGATCTACATTTATCTTTACGTTAGAATTGCAAAATCATGTGGATATTGTCGTTTCGAATACGCCAATAGTTGATATTTCGGGTACAAAAGTTTTGGTCGTCGATGATAATCGAAATAATCGTGAAATATTAAAAGAACAATTAGGCCATTGGAACTGTAAGGTTGTGACGGCGAACTCCTCCGATATGGCTATGGCTATTTTAGATAAGGCCCATGGTAAAGGCATCAACTTTGATTTAATTATTACAGATTATCAAATGCCTGAAAAAAATGGCGAAGATTTTACCCGCTTAGTCAAAGCGCATGAAGACTATAAAAAAGTGCCAATTATTATGCTTTCATCTGTTGATAAACGTGAATTGCAAAACCGTCTTGTTGGGATAGGAGTAGAACATTTTCTAACCAAACCTACACGCGCAAATACACTTGTTTCAGCTATAACAGACACCCTGTATGCGCCAAAAGAGAACGATATAAGTTTGCCCGTTCACGATCAAAGTAATGAGCTTGCATTGGAAAACCATGAGGCATCCAAACCAGATGTGCTCAGTGTAGAACCCCATCCTCCCGAAACTGAAACCGAGCTTATTGATGTCTTAATTGCTGAAGATAATGAGACCAATCAACTCTATATTCACTATATCTTGGAGGAGCTTAATTTACGATATAAAATCGTTCCCAATGGAGCTGTGGCTATAGAAAAATGGCAATTACTCTCGCCAAAAGTTATTCTTATGGATATTTCAATGCCCGTGATGAATGGGTTTGATGCGACAACTAAAATAAGAGCTATGGAAAAAGAATTGGGCCGGCCGCATACACCTATCATAGCGTTAACAGCTCATGCTTTAAGCACAGACAAGGCAAAATGCCTTGCGGTAGGTATGGATGATTATATGTCAAAACCCATTGCTCTGGAGACTTTGAAGAAGCGTCTGAAGAAGTGGACGAAATCAGAAGGTTTGACTAACAATTCTCTTGCGATTTCAGCTTACTGACTCTCAGGCGTAGACACCGTAATCCCGTCTAGCTCATCGCTCATCAGGATTTGACACGATAGCCGAGAATTATCCTTCACCTCTTCGGCGAAGTCGAGCATACTGTCTTCCATATCGTCTTTGGCTTTGAGCTTAGGCATCCAATCGGCCGCCACATAGACATGACAAGTCGCGCAGGCGCAGGCGCCGCCGCAATCGGCGTCAATGCCGGGAATCATGTTTTGTACGGCGGCTTCCATAATGGACGTCCCCTTTTTAGTTTCCACTTCGCGCGACGTGCCAGCCGCGTCGATAAATGTGATTTTTGGCATGTGATCCGTCCTGTATTAATCCCAAATGTTATGTAAGGGCTTGCGATGATTTTGCAAGCGCGTATCAATGCCGCATGCAGTCCATTAAACTTCCCGATGAAAGCGCAACGCTCGCCCTTGGTGCGCGTTTGATTAATCATTTATCCCCCGGTCATCTTGTTACCCTGAAAGGGGGCTTGGGCGCGGGCAAGACAACCTTAGTGCGCGGTATGCTGCAATCGGTTTTGGGCGACATTGATGTGCCGTCCCCGACCTTTACATTAGTGCAAACTTACGAGTTGCCAGATTTCGAGCTGTGGCATTGCGATCTGTACCGTTTGGAGCGCCCCGAAGAAGGCTATGAGCTGGGCTTGATGGATGCGTTTGATGAGGCCGTCTGTGTGATTGAATGGCCGGATAAAATAAAGTCTCTCCTGCCAAAAGATGTTCTGGAAATTGACATCCAATTCGAGGGTGAGGGGCGGGTCGCTAAATTAACGGGATTTGAAGATATTGACCTTGGAGATATGTAAGGTGGATAAGCGCGAAACCGATATTCAGGCCTTTCTCAAATCTGCGAAATGGGATGAAGCCATTCGAACGCCAGTTCCTGGGGATGCCTCTTCGCGCCGCTATGAGCGACTCATATTGGGAGAAAAACGCGCCGTATTGATGGACGCGCCTAAAGGCGCGGAAATGCCGAGCGAACCGGACGGGGCGAGCGTGGAGGAGAGACGGACTCTGGGATATAATGCGTTGGCGCGCATAGCTGGAAATAATCCTGAAGCCTTTGCGTGTATCGCCAATGAACTGACCAAGCGCGGGTTTTCCGCGCCGCAAATTTTAGCTGCTGATCTAGAGCGCGGCTTTATGCTGCTCGAAGATTTGGGGGGTAATCTCTATGCGCGGGTGATAGAAAATGACCCGTCCAAAGAACGAAAACTTTATGAAGCGGCCGTGGATACGCTGGCCGCGATTTACCGCTCGACCTTTCCATCTGTCTCGGAGTTCGGCGGAAAGACATGGCGTATTCGGGACTATGATAGCACGGCTTTATTGGCCGAAACAGATCTGTGCCTGGATTGGTATGTCAAAGATTTTGGATATGAGTTTAAAGGCGATATCCGCAAAGAATTTTACGCCTTATATGAGGAAAGCTTCAAATATTTAAAAGCACATGCACCGGGGTTAGCTTTGCGGGATTTTCATGCTGAAAATTTATTTTGGTTACCTGAACGGCAAGCAATATCTCGCGTTGGGTTAATTGATTTCCAAGATGGATTACTTGTGCATCCCGCTTATGATCTCATGTCTTTAATTACAGATATTCGGCGCGATGTTTCGCCAGACCTCAAAGATATTTTAATCACGCGATTTTGTGAAAAAGCAGGCCTTATGGATGATACTGATTTTCGTGCGGCTTATGCGGTGCTGAGCGTGCAGCGTGGAACAAAGTTATTGGGTTTTCCGGTGCGTGCAGATCTGAAATTTGGGAAACCGCAATATCGTGCTTTGTTACCGCGTGTTAAACGTCATTTAAATGATGATCTTTCCCATCCGATTTTAACTGATATTCGCAATTGGTATGCCCGGCACCTTCCCGAGGCACTCCAATGAGCATGATTAAAACTGCCATGGTCATGGCGGCGGGTCATGGCACGCGCATGCGGCCTCTA
>CAZNWH010000041.1:0-18561 GCA_964576765.1 uncultured Hellea sp. | reverse complement strand
GGCCCGTCAATGAACCAGCCCGAGCGCTCGCCATGCACAAGGCTTCGGTTCGCGCGCGGGACATGGCCTGATTTTGCTTTAAAGACTCTATGGATTTTACGAGTTTTAGCATCCGGCGATTGGCACCAATGGGAGAGGCAGAAATCGGCTTCGGGATGCAGATCATAAAGCGCGTAAAGCGCTTCAGGTACCCATGAGACATAGACAGCGCGGGAGCCCAACTTATTGAGCCTGACAAGGGCGTGAATTTCGGTCTCAAAGCCTGCATCTTTGATATCTATGAGCAGCTTGGCGTCTTGGTTTTTATGGGCCGCCGCTATGGCGAAGAGCTCTTCTGCAGGCGAGATACGCTCGAATATACCGCCAAGGGATTTGAAGTCTTTGGCCATGACATCGCAAAGGTGATGCAGATTGCCGTTTTTATCCAGCGCATATTCATCGTGATAGATCATAGGTGTGCCGCATTTGGCCACGCGAATGTCAAATTCCAGATTTAAAACACCAAAATCCAGTGCGGCGGAAAATCCCGCTAGTGTATTTTCATAAGGAGAAAAGCCACGAAAACGGTGGGAGATAAGTTGGGTAAGATCGACCATAGGTCGGGTTTAGCAGAGGCACCTTAATCGCTAAAGGAAAATCGACTAGGTAAAACTTACAGATTAAACCCGCCCCAAATCATAGAGAAAGCCTCACAGTGAATGACGACGCTCTTATAATCAGAGAGGTTAAGTTCTGTCGGTACGATATAGCTCTGCTCGCCGCGATTTGATTTCAGCACGCTGATTTTTACGGAGCTGTTTTCAACGTCGCCATTTTCCAGCTCTGCGATTGTGCGGGTTGAGAGATAGACTTTCAAATCCGGTCCACCTTTGGTTTTAAAATCATCACTAAAGCTGATTATGTTCTGGCCATCTGCTTTATCTACAGACCAGGACCCTTTAATCGAATAGCGTTTATTAATAAAGCTATCAGCGGCTTGCTCTGAGCTCTTATTCGCCATTTTATATCTTGGAGTTTCCGCGGGCTTAACAGTAGTAGTATCTGTGATCGTCGAGGTCTGCAGCGGAGCTTTCGTTGCGGCCTGTGTATCTTGAGCGGCGGGCGAGCAGCCGGCCAGAGCTAAGGTTATGAAGGTTAGATATAGGGGCGTGGTTTTTAACATTATACAAACCTATAGGCACGATTTTCTAGCTTACAAAGTCACAGTTGCGTGAAATGTCAATGTAGGGCCTTAAGATAAATCAAGGTCGATTTCGCCCGTGCTTGTCATGGCTTTCAACCCATTCATCCGCGACGACGGCTGATGAGAGCGATATTTCGCCGGCCAAGACCGTGCCAGCAATGATTTCGATAAGCTTTTCCACTTTACCGCTGCCGTAACATCCCATCATCTCCAGGCATTCACGCTGTGTGCCCAGTCCCGTTCCACCACCATATGTGGCCACGATGAGGGAGGGCATAGTCAGCGACCAATAAAGATCGCCATTATCGAGTAGCTCCACATAGGTAATGCCTGCCTGCGATTCGGCGACATTGGCTTCGTCTTGTCCCGTCGCGATAAAGGTCGCCGCAATACCGTTAGCCGAGTGTACGCCGTTATTTGTGGTGCCCGCGAGCATACCGCCCACCATCGAGACTTGGCGGGCACGGTACATATCACGCGTCTCGGCGCGGGTCATTTGCTTGACAATATCTCGGCTTAACGTGGCTTCGACAACAACGCGTGCACCGCGAGAATGCAAAGTATTCAGGTGAGAATGCTTCTTATCCGTATCAATCGCACCAGAGAGGGTGAAGCGAAGTTTTCCGGGATAGTTTTTTTCTATCCATTTACAGGCGGCTTGTGCGGCTTTCCCACACATATTCTGCCCAGCCGCGTCGCCTGTTGTAAAATTAAAGCGTGTGTACCACATTTTCGAGACGCCATATTCTTCGATATGGGAGAGTTTACCGACAGTGGTTGTCGCTTCGGCAGCTTTTTTAACGGCATCGAAATTAGCGTTGAGCCACGGGCTAAAATCGCGGGCCTGCCTCGCACTGTCAAAATGAAAGACGGGCGCGCGCTGCATATATCGTTCTATGATTGTTGTCTTTGCTCCGCCACAGGCCGAAAGGATACGCATTCCGCGCGAATAGCTCGCGACTAATGTACCTTCTGTGGTGGCCATAGGGACGTAAAAATGTCCCTGTGCATGTTCGCCATCAATCAGGATAGGACCGGCCAGACCTAATGGCATCTGCGCCCCGCCAATCGGATTTTCAATATTTCCGATCAGGCTTTGCGGATCAATTGAACTATGGGCAATATGTGGAATTTGGACACCAGTTTCGCGGACAATAAAGTCTTGCCGCTCTTTGATAATCTCGGGCTGGAAATTATTGCCAGAGATACGGGGAATGGATTTAGGTGATTTGGTCATGTACGAAACTATATCCGCTCTATGGTTCTAGTCGAGCGATTGTTTTGACATAAGTACGGGCATTTGATTTAGTCACAGAAAAACAAGGGGATGATTTTGACTGAGGTGAAATCTTCGGGAAAAGCAAAACGTCAGGTTTCTATACCTACGAAGATAGCTTACGGCATGGGACATAGTCTTCTCTCTGTGAAGAACATGCTCTTTCATTTTTTCTTCTTATTCTTTTTCTCCAACATCATGGGTGTGCCGGTTCTGTTGGTGGGATTAGTCACAATCATTGCGCTCTTTGTCGACGCTTTTACAGACCCGGTTATGGGACAAATATCGGATAATTACCGTTCCAAGAAGTGGGGGCGCCGTCATAAATTCATGCTCTGGTCTATCCTCCCGAGTGCGATTGCTTTAGCACTGTTATTTGCTCCGCCTGCGTCTTTGGGAGGAGCCGCTCTCTTTATATGGATGCTGGTTTTGGCCTTGATTGTTAGGTTGGGCATGACCGCTTATGGCGTGCCCTATTACGCGCTCTCGGCAGAGCTTTCAACAGGGTATAATGAGCGCACATCAATCACGGCCGTGCGGGAGTTCTTCAATAATATCTTCAATATGATTTTATTCATCTTGGCCTTCATTGTTTTCCTCCCTGAAACGCCAGAATTCGAAGATGGTATGATGAACAAAGCGGGATATGCTCCCTTGGTAGCATCCTTGGCGATTATGGGTATCATTGGTGCTATTATCTGTGTTTACGGTACACGTCATAAAGTCCCTGACCTGAGGCGTTATACGGAGGATAAACGTACGGGTTGGAAGGACACCTTTAGTCAGTTACGACTTGCGGCAAATATTAAAAGCTTTGTGTGGCTGTGCAGCGGATTTGGTCTTACCCTTATTCTCTACGGGGCCGGGAGCGCGCTCAGCCTTTATATGGGTGTTTATCTGTGGCAATTATCCCAAGAAGGAAAATTACTTCTCAGTCTAGCGCCCTTTATATCACTTATCCCCGCCGTTATCCTTGCCACAGTTTTAGCTGCCAAAATGGATAAAAGACCTGCTGCAATCTTTTTCGCAGTAATATATTTTATATGCGGTATACTACCTTATCTGGCCTACCAACTAAGCCTTATGCCAGCGTTAGATGATCCAAGCTTATTACCGATCCTTGCCGTAGCACAAGCCCTCGGGTTCTCTGCCCTGACCGGGATTATCATTATCACAAGTTCCATGCTGGCCGATGTTGCTGATGAAATGGAACTGCTGACAACCAAGCGCCAAGAAGGGGTTTTATCAGCGGCTTATTCCTTTGCGCAAAAAATGACATTTGCCATGGGAACTTTAATTGCAGCGATTTCCTTGGCAGCGATTAGATTCCCCAAACAGGCAGATCCTAGCGTTGTACCGCAAGAAAAAATAGATGGGCTCGCGACAATTTCAATTGTTATTGCACTTCTGTTCGGGCTTGGGGCAATTTATTGTTTTATCAAATATGATCTGACCCGAAAACGTCATATGGCAATACAGGCTCAACTCGCGCACAGCCGTAATAAGTGAAAGCTCTAGTCTTTCGACGTATTTTTCTGGGCTAAACCATCACGGATAAGGGCTTTGATGAGCGCAATCGCCATAAGAGCCATAACAACCGAGAAAGGCAAGGCACCAACAATCATAGCGGCATTAATCGCGTCCAAGCCGCCTGCCACTAGCAAAACACCAATCGCAGAGGCCAATATTACGCCCCAGAAGATAATGTGAATACGGCCTTTAGGGCTTTCATGTCCGGCTGAGGCAATAGTGTTAATAACCAAAACCGCCGAGTCAGCTGAGGTTACAAGATAGGTCAAAAGCAGCACAACAATAACAACTGACATGAGTTTTGCCAAAAGCGGTGCTAGCATAACATTGATTGTTGAGAATAATTGTGCCGATGTATCGGCCTCCAGAATAGTACCGCCTGCGGCGCCGTTAAGTTCGAGATTTATAGCTGTACCGCCAGCAGCCGCAAACCAAACAAAACACATGAGAGAAGGAATAATAAGCGTTCCTAAGACATATTCTCGTACGCTACGCCCTCTTGAAATGCGGGCGAAAAACACGCCGACAAATGGTGCGAAAGCCACCCACCAAGCCCAATAGAAGATTGTCCACCCGCCTTGCCAATTAGCAAGGGCTTTACCAGTTTCACTGCCGTCATTGCTCCAGATTTCAACACTCATGCGGGGTAAGGCCAAGAGATAATCCCAAAGCCCGACAAAAAATGCTTTAAAGGCAAATGCGGTTGCGCCGAATATAAGCAGAAATAGGATGATGAAAAATGACAAACCCATATTCAAATTCGACAACCACTTAATGCCGCGCCCTACGCCGGATAATGCCGAGAGTGTAGAGGCTCCAACGATGATCAACAAACAAGCCAGCATAACACTTAGCTGAGGTGTGCCGTCTGCTTTAGTCATCCAGCCGGCTCCCGTGATGTTTTGTAACCCTGATACAAATTGGGATACACCATAACCAATTGTGACCGAAATACCGACAATGGTGGCTATGACGGCTACAATATCAACAATGTGCCCTAATAGGCCTGACATGTGACGCCCAAATAGAGGCTGTAGAGCAGAACGGATAGTGAGAGGTAAATCCCTTGAATAGGCTAAAAACCCAAGGGCCAGACCGACCAGAGCATAACAAGACCAGGCAGATATACCCCAATGTAGAAAAGACCATTTATAGGCAGACCTGACAGCTTCTGCGCTTTGACTATCGGCGAGCCCTTTGATGATCTCGGGACTATTGGTGAAGTGATAAATTGGCTCTGCCGTAGCAAAGGTCAACATCCCGATGCCAATGCCAGCACCAAACAACATTGAGAACCATGAAAATCGAGAAAATTCCGGACGTTCATCACTTTTTCCAAGCCGTAATTTTCCAGTCGTCGGCCAAAGCGCCAAGATACAGCAGGTAAGAATGAAAAAAATAACGACATACATATACCACCACCCAAATGAGGCGTTCACAAAGTCTTTGGTTTTTTGAAAAAAGGTATTGGCTTGTTCAGGGAACAGGGCAGCCCATAAGATTAAAACGCCAATGAGTATTTTTGACCCAAGGGCGACGATAGGATTAAACCCTGTATAAAAACCCTTATCAGATATCTTTATAACGAGTTCATTATTTTTAGTCGTCATTCTTTGTCCTCAGCGCATGACAAAGGGATTAGCCATGGGGTTTTCAGATGTGTTTATCCAAGTAGTTTTGGTTCGTGTATAATCTTTTACAGCTTCTAGGCCAGCTTCTCGGCCATATCCGGATTTATTAAAACCCCCAAAAGGCGCAATGGGCGAAATTGCGCGATAGGTGTTGATGTAGCAGATGCCTGAACGGATCTGTTTAGAGATACGATGCGCGCGTGACAGACTTTGCGTGAACACCCCAGAACTTAGACCATAAATCGTGTCATTTGCCATAGCTATGGCGTCTTCCTCAGTGTCAAAGGGAACAAGAGACATGACTGGGCCAAACATTTCAATTTTTAGCGTTTCAACGTCGTGATGAGGGCATTCAACAAGGGTTGGCAGAAAGTAATTTCCTTTTTTGGGTTTATCGGGTCTCTGACCACCAAAATGAATGATTGCACCTTGTGATATAGCCTTGGTTAATGTGTTTTCTATTCTATCGATTTGAGCGCTTGTACATAGCGGGCCAAGATGGGTCTCGGTCTTGAGCGGGTCTCCTACAATGATAGGTGCGGACTTTTCTTTTATCGCGTCTATAATTTTTGTCATAATAGAGCGGTGAATTAGACCGCGTGAGCCGGCCACGCAGGATTGTCCTGAAGCACCAAAGTTTCCGGCAATTAATCCGTTTGCGGCGCTTTCAATGTCGGCATCTTCAAAAACAAGTATGGGGGATTTGCCGCCAAGCTCAAGCGTTGTAACCGCAAAGCTTTCTGCTGAATTACGAACAACATGTTTGGCAGTCTCCGGCCCGCCCGTAAAAGCAATACGGTCTATATCGGGATGGCTCGTTAATGGAATAGCGCACCCGTCTGCATCTCCTGTTATGATAGAGATTACACCCGCAGGAAAGCCTGCCTCATCAAACAGTTTTGCAAACTCTAACATGGCGCAAGGCGCGACTTCTGAGGCTTTGACGATAACTGTGCAACCAGCCGCCAAGGCGGGGGCGATCTTTGTTGCGGCTAAAAACATTTGAGCATTCCAAGGAACAATGGCTGCAACGACACCTATGGGCTCGCGGGTGGTAAAAACGTGCATATCCGCTTTATCAATAGGGAAAGTAGCACCTTCAATTTTATCAGCAAGGCCTGCATAATACCGATAATAATCGGCAACATATCCGGTTTGGGAGATTGTTTCTTTAGCTAATTTGCCGCTATCCGTTGTTTCAATTTCACCCAAGCGTTGAGCGTCTCTTTCGATGAGGTCGGCGAGTTTAAACAAAAGCTTGCCGCGGGCTGTTGCCGTAAGTCCGGCCCAGCTGGGATCATTAAGGGCTTGCCGTGCTGCTTTAACCGTGCGGGCAACATCTTCGGGCGAAGCGCACGAAAAGCTGGCCCAACTTTCACCTTTAGCGGGATTATGACTTTCCATGATTTGCCGAGTGCTGCCCTCCAGCCACTCGCCATTTATGTAGAGCTTATAATGCGGTTTGGTCATTATTGTCCTTAAGCAAAAGCAGGCATGACATGATCGATAAATCGACGCAATGATCCTTTTTTCTGCTCGAAACTCATGCCTGAATCAATCCAAAGCGAATATTCATCGAAGCCCAAAGCTTCATAGTGTTTGAGCTGTTTTATCATATTGTCCGCTGTTGCGATATTCAGATTTGTTTTCATAACCTCGGGGGAATACATCTGCATATCGGCCATTTCTTGATTGCTTAATTCTTTGATAAGGCCTTGTTTGACAGGACGTTTATTGAGGAACCATGATCCAAAATAACAGTAAAACTTACTCAGAGTTTTAGCAGCGGCATCAACATCGTCTTCATCCGTCGCAACATATCCATGATGTAAGAGCATAATTTTTGGATCGCGATCTTGTCCTTTGGATGATTTTGCCGCAATGAATTTTTCCATCAAGCTTTCAATCTCCGTATCTCCGTTCCAGAGTGGCGTTACTTGGACATTGCAATCTTGTTCAATGGCAAACTCATGACTGTTAATATCCCTCGCAGCAATCCAAAGCGGAGGCCCGCCATCTTGAACAGGTTGGGGAGAGGATGTTGTTGCTGGAAACTTATGGAACTTTCCATCATGGGCATAATCTCCAGCCCATAATTTGCGCAAGATCGGAACCGTTTCGCGCATTCGCTGACCGGCTTCCCATGCATCCATTCCAGGGCGTAGGCGTTCATATTCATAACTATAAGCACCACGAGCCATACCTATTTCCAAACGGCCATTTGTGATAATGTCGGTCATCGCCGCTTCGCCTGCTAACTTTATTGGATGCCAAAAAGGCGTAACAATTGTTCCAGTACCTAGTCGTATATTGTCAGTTCTACGTGCGAGATCAGCCAAATTTAAAAACGGGTTTGGTGCAATAGTAAAGTTCATGCCGTGATGCTCGCCTGTCCAGACGGCACGCATACCGCCTTGATCAGCCATTATGCAAAGCTGGACAAACTCTTCATATAATTTGGCATGGCTTTGAGAGCCATCAGTGCGCTCCATATGTACGAAAAGTGAGAACTCCACCAATCTTCCCCTATACTTTGTGCTTATTTTGAGCTTTTTCGAAGAAAGCTTCAAGGGCCGTATTAGTCTCTTTAGAATGACTTAATTGAACCATGTGTCTGGCTTCTTTTATAATCACTGCAGTGGCGTTTTGGCCTATATTAGCAAGGACTTCGGACATTGCAGGTGTAGAGTTATAATCCTTTTCACCAGTAACAAAGAGCAGAGGGAGCTTGGATTGGTTTACCCCGGCTTCACTACAGCCCTGCGAATTAGCAAAAGCACCATAAGCATCGGCGTAGCCTTTAGGTGAATTACTTTCGATCATATTTTTGCAGAGCTGGGCTTGCCAAGAGCTTTGATCCTTAAACCATCTTTGAAGGGGGCTGATTGAGAGATTTTGCTCTGGGTTATCACGGATAAATTTAGCACGTGATTTAACGGCCACAAAGGCATCCGAAGTTCGGTTGAATATCGTTGAAATAGCGGCGATGCCCTTGCACAGGCCGGGATGCTTATCCGCGATATTAAGCGCTATTAGCGCGCCAAGGGAATGGCCAATAATAACGACAGGCAGAGTGGTTTCGTTTTCTATGAAGGCCGCTATAACTTCGGAATAAGAGTTTATGTCAGGAGAGTCTTTCTTAATCAAGTTGCTATCTCCATGTCCGGGCAGGTCAATGGCGTAAACTGTAAAACGGGACTTAAAATAATCTATCTGCGGTCCCCAGCTTTCTGCGCGTAGTCCCACACCATGTATGAAAACAAGTGAAGGGCCTTTCCCAGTTTTGGTATAGGCTATGCCTTGATTAGATTTATACCGCGGCAGGGTTTTCAACGTCATGTCCCAAATCTTTTAAATCTTGATAGCGATCTCCAATCCTGTGATGTGGCCGGCCACTTGTCGCCCCGCCAAGGGCTATAACAACCTCATCGGCACCGGGCGCGTCGGCAATAGAGAACTGAACTGTCAGATAATGGGAACGCCGACCTGCGTCGTTTTTATCCATGAGCGGAATGTGAATTGGAGCATTGGCTGGCCCGCGCGTGTTGGTAAAGGAGAGGTAGGATTTAGCTTTCACGCCTTCTCGGAAAAAATTTCCAAACCGTAGTGTATGAATAAGACCAGAGGCATGTTCGATTTCACCGTTCTGACCTACTACTGCAGATTTTCCATAAGCTTCTATATTTTCCCCTCCACCCACTAAGGCCGTGATTCGCTTGGTAAGAAGCTCTCCCAAGATAGGCCCATAGGCCATGATTTCCGGTTTTAGATTTTCGACAAAGCGTCCCGCCCAAGGATTTTTGATAATGGCCGCTACAGCCACCATGCGCCAAGGTTGAGGCGTTTTTTTAAACCCTTCAATGAGTATTTCTTCATCATAGGTCACAAGTTTTCGAATTTGTGGTGTCATAATTACCTCGAAAGAGTTCGCATTATGATTAGCAAGAGCTCTGTTCAATGCAATTATTATCCGTCATAAGATGATGTAATATAGAAGGTTAGGACAAAACTGTGAAAGATAGCATGTTTGAAAAAGGTCTTGCGAAGCGTAAAGAAGTCTTAGGCGAGGACTATGTTGAAAAAAATTTTGAAGCAGCAGATGATTTTTCTCGTCCCTTTCAAGAAGCAATGACGGGATGGTGCTGGGGCTTTGGCTGGTCCGATAACGTTATTGATAACAAGACTCGGTCCATGATGAACCTGACAATGATCGGCGCGTTAGGCAAAATGCATGAATGGGAACTGCACTGCAAAGGCGCTATAAGAAATGGCGTGAGCAAAGAAGAACTTCGTGCGATTATTCATGTCATCGCTATTTATTGCGGCGTTCCTCAATCTCTTGAATGTTTTCGAGCCGCTCGACGTGCTATGGAAGCCGAGGGCATGGATTAAAGGAATTAACGGTTCTTTTTTGTCGCTGATTTATAAATAAACCATCCTGGAATTCCGACGATAAGTATAAAGAGAACATCCATGTTCACTCCAACATTGTCCCCCGCTAGATGAGTCCCCCTTCATCATAAAAGTATCATGAGGGTTATGGGGTGAATGGGAAGTGAACTAAAAATATTTAGAGTGTCGTAAATTAGCTGTGTTCATATGGCGTTCAAGCTCGGCATTGGTTTATTTTTGAAACAAAGCACCGCCGCGTAAATCTTTCGGTGTCTTCAGACGTCGTTTAGTATCGTGGGAGGCTTCAATTGCTAACCCGCTTACTTTTTCGCCTTTCATATAATGACGTTGCCAACCCGATTGCGTCGCCTCAGATTCCCGGGCTTTAATTCGCAAGAGAAAATCACTTCGAGAGCTATTCCATGCCTTGTAGTCAGCACTGAGCTTTTTATCACTTTCAAGCGTCTTTATTTTTGGTTGCACGACATCAAGACGACGGTGTTCTGATAGGGTGATAAAACAAAAGGGCTCTCCCTTTTTAAATCTGACTTTGCCCTTTCGGGTCATTTGCCAATTCATAGTGAAGGGATAGGGCAACCAATCCGTTTCAACGAGGCCTGAGAGGGCATAAATGCCATCCTTTGGCCAGTTAGGAGGACCCCCGCACCATATGGCCCAATCGGGCGGCGTTCGAAAAAGGTAGCCTGTGTGGAATGTCACTATACCGGATCGAAAATGGCTTTGCGCTAATCCTGATATATGGGCCTTTTTATCGGGGGATGTAATTTTTAAATCTTCTGCTTCGGGACCGCCATTCCACTCTATATCAATTGTAAAAGGGCATGTTAATTCCCATCCCGTTGAATTTGCCATTGTCATAGGCAGACACCTATAGGGTTGTCTCTCTATGAAAACATCCATCCAGTCGCGTTGCGGTCGTCCCGGAATAAGAGGTGGTGCTTTCTCATCTATGGTATAGATATCGAGATAGGGTTGGTTAGATTGTGACATGAGCTTAGTCTGCCAACAAAATACGATTCTGAAAAGGTATGAAATGATAGCAACGCGAAAAGATCTCTATGCAAAACTAGACTCATTAGACATTGCATATGATACGATTGCCCATGCTCCCGTTTTTACGGTTGAAGAGAGTGCGGCCATTAAAGCCCAAATGCCGGGCGGGCATACGAAAAACCTTTTTTTAAAAGACAAAGCAGGGGCATTTTTTCTCATCTGCGCACAAAGTGATACGCAAGTGAAAATCAATAGATTACATCAAGAGCTAGGCTGTAAGCGCTTATCTTTTGGAAAACCAGACATGTTACTTGAGAAACTTGGAGTGCCTGCAGGATCAGTGACTTTATTTTCTGTGATGAATGATCTTTCGGGCGAAGTTACCTTAATCATCGATAAGCGTCTAACAGAACATGATATCGTCAATTTTCATCCACTGCTCAATGATGCAACTACAGCGATATCAAGTCAGGACATGATCAAGTTTGCAAAGGCTACAGGTCACGACCCTATAATTATGGATATTGCGGCACTGGCAGGCATTTAGCCCTTGAGTGCGTTTTTGAGCAATTCATCCAACTCTTTCGTATTGGCTCCATTAACAAAATTATCATTAATGACGAAAAACGGGGTTCCGGTTAGGGATGGTATTTTATTGGCAAGGCGTAAACCGTCTTCCAGGTGACGATCCATGGAAGGGTCTTTCATATCCTTTTTTAATTTCTCGATATCTAGGCCTGCTTTCTCAGCAATTTGAAAAACGCGATCTTCAGTTAAACTCCGTTCCGCCATTAAAGAAAAATGCATCGTTGAGTATTTACCTTGACGCCCTGCCGCAAGAGCAGCTTTCGCAGCATTACGTGAAGTCTTTGTTCGGCCATCCAAAATAGGGAGTTCTTTAAAGACAACGCGTACATCGTCCGGATATTTATCCATAACACCTTTCAACCAGTTAGAGGACTGTTTGCAAAACCCGCAATTATAGTCAAAAAATTCAACGACGGTAACTTTGGCATCTTTTGAACCAATAGAAATATCTCTTGGGTCTTTAAATAAAGCGTCAGAAACAGCTGCAAGAGAAGCACGGTCTTCTTTTTTATCGAGTTCAATCAAAGCTTCACGTAAGAGCTCAGGATTCTCCATGAGATATTCTTGGATAATTTGCTCAACATCCGCGCGTTTCATATCCGGGCCTGAAGATGGGCCAGCTTGGGCACAGCCGGAGACCGCTATAAGAGCAAACGCTATAGCTGTGGTGGTCAAAAATTTCATGAGGAGCTCCGCATCAATAATATAATTTAATGGCTTTTAGTCTAAGTCAGTAGGCTTTGGCTATAGGCGAAACGTAAAGTTTCGCTTACCAGCAAATCTATCGTTGTGTCGTGTTGAAAGTAAGGGGCTTGCGCTTACGGCGTTTACTACGTTTTTTGGCAAGTTCAGCATCTGAAATGACTATAATGTCTGAAGCGCGTCGCCATTGAGGCTCATTGCGCGGAAGGTCTTCTTGCGCGCGCTTAGCAAATGACCGGGCTCGTAGCACATCACCAACCGCATAGGCTTGTTCAGCTACAGCATATTTTGCTAGAGGCTCTTGGTTGAGTTCACCATATGCTCGTGACAGAGTGTACCACATAAAGCTATTTTGAGGCTCAGTTTGAAGAGCGGATTTTAAGAGCTTTACAGACTTTTCGACTTTAGGGGGTTCAGAGCTCTCAAGCAGCGCTTGGGCTAGGGCTAGTTTTAGTAAAGGTGAGTCAGGCCTTAAGGCCAAAGCCTGCTCTGCTGGAGCGATAGACTTTGGACCTTGCCCACTTTCATATAAAATTTGTGCTTTTAGTTCATAGAAATAAGCATTTTCGGGCTCTTCGGCAATCAAACTATCAATTTCTTTAATGGCATTACCCAGATCAGCTCCTTTGAAATGAGCAACAGCCCGCGCGTAACGCGCAGGTTTAGATGTATCGGATGGCGGATAGTAAGAAAAAACTAATTGAGGTCCGTCTAGAAAGCCTCGAAGCTTTGCTTTAGCCATATCGAGCCGATGTTGATGGTCTTCTGTATCAATTTTATGTGTGTAGTCGCTTTCCTCGACTCTTTCTCTTAGGGCGTCAATACGGTCTGCTGATAAGGGGTGCCCTCGAAAATAGGGATAACGACGTGCTTGAGATAAAACTTCTTGAGCTCTGAATTTGTCGAAGAAGTCAATTAATCCTTGGGCTGATTGCCCTGTGCGTTCCATATATTCTGCAGCGTATTGATCTGCTGCGGACTCATTAACACGAGAGTAAGCAAGGGCTTCGATGACACCGAATTGTTGTGAACCACCAAGAACTAAGGCCCCTGCTTGAGTTTCTCCTGCTAAGATCGCTGCGATACCAATACCGGCGGCAATCAAAATAGCACCATATGCACTGCGGTTACCATAATCACTTCGCACAATATGACCGCCTGCAATGTGTCCGGCCTCATGCGCGATCACGCCTTTTAATTGGTTGGGCGTATCCGATTCTAGAATAATTCCGCTATGCAGGAAGATATTCTGACCGCGTGTTACAAATGCATTGAGAGAAGCGTCGTTGACGAGATACAAATCTACGCTTGAGGGGGTAAGGCCTGCAGCCTGAAGAATAGGGGTTGTATAATCCCTTAATGTCTCTTCAATTTCTGTATCACGTAAAAGAGATTGTGCATATGCAGGCAAGGTTTGAGCCAAAATAATAGACATTACCGTAAAGGTGGCAAAAAAGAGTTTTGAGAGTGAGTTTGGCAAAGAGACAATCCTTAATTTATATAAATCTACCGTGATTACAGGCCAGCATGCAAGTTACTCCAGCGTAACAATACAGTGAGGACTAGGTTATTGTCAGTCGCAAATAACATTATATTTAAGCTGCAAAATTCCAAATAATGGGTCGATTATCAGGCTAGTCCTTAGTCTTATCGCTTGTTGCGGCAGCGCATTTATGTATCGTTAACATATTGATTCGAGCAAGCCAGCTTGTAACAGGACTTCCTTTGGGGGAATTATGAACTTTTTTAAACGTGAAAAAAATAGTGAACCGCTTCTGCTTTCTAATAGTACTAAGCCAATTTATAAACCTTCTGCTGCGTTAACGGGGAAAACGGCCAGTAATGAAGATATCCAGTCGGCACGTGAATCAGTAGATTTCCTGACAAATGAATTTAAAATGGCTTCGGATCAGCAGCAATTAGCTGCCAAACGTATGGCGTCATTGAACAAAACAATTGCTAAAATGGAAATCGGACTACGGCATGTTGATAGGCTGGAATCGGAAAATTCTTCACTTACAAATGAATTAGGGGATGTAAAAAAGAAACTGGAGCAAAAGACGAGCTGGGCTTCTGAGCAAGAAAGTAAACTTGTCAATCTTGAACGACAACATGGTGAAATGCGGCAAAAGTTTGAATTAGCGAAAGCTGATATTGCCCAACGCAAAGATAGAGAGGTTACTGAACACGAAAAGCTCCTTAAACAAGGACGACAAATAGAAAATCTGTCTAGCAAAATGAATCAAAAAGATGAGCGAATGTCGTCGTTACATTTAGCAAATCAAAATTATCAAGATGAAATAGCTGAGCAAGCTGCGGTGCTATCATCACTAAACCATCGTGTTATGGAGCTTCAGAAAAATACTGAAGAATTAACATCACGACTTGAACGTAAAACTAAAGAAAATGATACATCTACTGTTGAACTAAAGAATTTACGTCTTGATTTTAATGATATGAAGTCAAAGTTTTTTGAAGCGTCTGGGGCTCTTGAGAATTCAAAATATGACCTCAAAACTCAAAAAAATGTCTATGAAGATACGCTTAAAAGGCGGGATGATGAAACTCTGGCCTTGAAAAGCAGAATTGAGCAACTGAATACACAGGTCCGTATCAAAGATAATATGTCGACGCATTTTGATGAGGAAATCATCACTCTTCGAACCCAGTTGGAAACTGAGCGTGAGCGCAATGATCGCAATGAATTACGATTCCGAGGTAAAGCGGATGAACTTGAACGCAACGCGCGGGCTATGGCACGCTCAAAAGTCGAATTTGAAAACCTTAATTCTAAGTTTTCTGCTGCAATGGAAGATATCGATACTCTTCGCAAAATTAATCAGGTTCAAAAACAAAAGCTGGAACGTTATGCAGCTATTGGCGGCGTCAGTATTGGTCAAAGCATGATTGCTTCAGAGGCGGCTAGATCATCTATGGTTAAGCGACCCGCGACAGATACACTTAAACCATTAGCTAAAAACTCAAATAAGAAAAATAAAGATGGCGGAGGACGACTCAAAGCGGTTTAAGCGCTTAATTCCTCGCATTACACTTTTTAGCAGGTAAGCGAATAATTTGGTGGATTTCGATTTTTGAGGGATCAATTATGCCATTAAGTGACGATAAGTCTTTTACAGACGCACAGTTCTCTTCGGCGATACGATAAAGCGTATCACCTTTTTTTATGGAGTAATAATATCCATCAGCCGCCTGAACATTAGACGATGCTTTTATGATCTTTGCTTGGGGCGCCGGAATATTTTGTTGAATGGGAAGAGTTTGGGTTTGTATAACTCTCGAAGAAGTGTAAACCGTTGGCGTAGCGCTTGTGGTAAGTGGCTGTGAGGTAAGAACTCTGCGCGTGTTATTGCGAAAATAATCGCGACAATTCACTTCGATATCAGCAATCACATTTGAAGATCGGCTGCTTTCTTCTAGAATCAAAACACGGGCCATATCATTATTCAAATTTCCATCGGATGATCGCCGGCGCATATTATCATTTTCGCAAACGATTGCGGCTTCTGCTGGTTGCACTGTAGGCGATTGAAAATTAGTTGCTACATTTTTGATAATTTTAGGTTTTTTGCGTTCAATTTTAACGGTAGGAATTCTATCGGTGACAGATACGCAAGCCGTAAGGCCCAAAAGGTAGATCAAACATATCGATGTTGTTTTCCGCAGCATAGTATTCAGCCCTATTTGCGGTAATATTCGGATTTTATGGTTTACAAAGTGTTAAATGAATGACGTTAAATATAGCTAACGTCCAGCGGATCGCGGAGGTCCCCCGGAAGATTTTGCTCCGCTGGCCATCTCGCGTTCCAATGTAAAAGCTTCGGCTAGATCATCATAAAACGCGATTTGATGTAATGTTTCGGGATCGTTAATTAATGGATCAGGCGCACTTAAGGGGCGATTTTTAAGTCCTTTATGAGCTGCACGCATATAATCTTTCCACGTATCTACTGGCAATAAGCCTCCAGTAATTTTTCGCATAGGGGAATTATCATCATTACCCAGCCATACGCCAGTTGTGTAATCAGTGGTAAAACCAATAAACCAAGCATCGCGGTAATCTTGAGATGTTCCTGTTTTTCCAGCGGCTTGCCGCGCGCCTAATTGGGCTCCATGTCCTGTGCCGCTATCAATGACATCTCTCAGAATGGACGTCATTTGCCGGGCATATGGAACCGAGTAAGCGCGTGTCGGAGATATATGCCGACGTGTATAAAGCGGCGTTTTGGCTGTGTTTGAGATGCTCTCAATAAGATAGGTATTATATTTTTGGCCTTCATTTGCAAAAACCATATAGGCGGATGTTAAATCATATAATGTGACTTCGGATGACCCTAAAGCGATAGAATATTCTGGCCGCATTTCTGTTGTAATACCAAACCTATTGGCGATGGCTGCCACACGTGTTGGGCCAACTTCTGCACCGACTTGCGCGGCAATTGTGTTGATAGAGAGTTTTAAAGCTTCCCTGATAGACATGGGACCACGATAACGTTGAGTATAATTTTCAGGTTCCCATCCGGCTATCTCCGTAGGTTGATCTATCCTTATCGTTCCTGGCGTGAAGCCATCTTCAAGTGCGGCGGCATAAACAAAAGCTTTGAAGGAACTTCCAGGTTGGCGTTTTGCCTGCGCGGCGCGGTTAAATTTTGAGTCTTGATAACTGCGTCCGCCTATCATCGCGCGGACAGCCCCGGATTGTGTATCAATAGAAACAAGAGCGCCCTCAGTGACTTTTTTATGCTTTTCATTCTTTTCAAGAATTTTTGTCACAGAAGCATGGGCCTGTTTTTGCAACTTAGTGTCTAGTGTTGTTTTGATGATAAGGTCTTTGTGCTGACTACCGACAAGTCCTTGAGCTTGCTCGGCAATGAAGTCAAATACATGGCCTATATGATTGGGGTCAATCAAAGTCTCTGAATCACCAATAATAGTTGGAGGGGCTGCTTCAGCTGCGCTCATTTGGTCCCAGCTAATCATGTTGTTTTCAACCATTCGTTGGAGCACTAAAATTGACCGAGCTATGGCGCCATCATAATTTGTTGTGGGGTCGTATCGTGAAGGAGCTTTGGGAAGAGCCGCGAGTAAGGCCGCTTCTGAGAGCGTAATATCGCGCGCGGACTTGCCAAAGTATTTTTCAGCCGCGGCTTCCACCCCAAATACACGCGGGCCTAATGATATACGGTTTAAATAAAGCTCTAAAATTTCGGGTTTAGAGAGGCGTCGTTCCATTTCACGGGCAAGCCACATTTCTTGAAATTTACGACGGTAGGTTTTCTCCGGTGTTAGGACCATGTTTTTGACGAGCTGTTGAGTCAGGGTTGATCCGCCTTGGGCTTTGCTGCCTGATTTCGTATTCTCGACCATGGCACGCAGAATGGCTTTATTGTCGATGCCTTGATGATCGTAAAAGCGTTCATCCTCGATCGCGAGAAAAGCATTGGAGACATAGTCCGGCATATCGGCAAGTTTCATCGGTTCGCCCAGATAAGGGCCGCGATGACCAATAACTCGTCCGTCTTTATCCAGCAAAGTCAGGTTGGGCTCGAGATTCATTTCCCACATCGTGGACTTGTCCGGCAAATCAGGAAGGCCGTTCATTAGATAATATCGGGTTTGGAAATAGCCAAATGTAGCAATAATGATAAGCACCGCCAAGATAGACAGCGCAATATTTCGCTTTCTACGGCGTTCATTGTCGTTTGCGACATCGATATCGGCACGGTATGTTGGCATCTCTTCCATATATGTATATGCGACTCTCATGAACGACAAACCAATTCTTCCGTTCTGGAAGACCAAAAATATGGCGGAAATGAGCCCAACAGAGTGGGAAAGCTTGTGCGATGGGTGCGGAAAATGCTGTTGTATCCGCTTGGAAGACGAAGATACGGCTGCGATTTACATCACAGACGTCGCTTGCAAGCTTTTCGATCCGAATACATGCCAATGCACTGATTACAAAAATAGGAGCCTGAAAGTCCCCGATTGCGTCACTTTAACACCTGATAATGTCGCTGCGCTTAAGTGGATGCCACGCACTTGTGCCTATAGATTGATCTCTGAGGGGGAAGACCTGCCAGATTATCACCACCTCGTCAGTGGATCCCAAAATACAATTCATGAAGTGGGGATGAGCGTGCAGGATGCCGTGACAAGCGAGATTTTTGTGACAGAGGAAGAGCAAGTGACACGTATCGTCATTTGGCCAGGCGAGCCTGATATTA
>CAZNWH010000040.1:0-19368 GCA_964576765.1 uncultured Hellea sp. | reverse complement strand
CGGCGCACATCTGCAGATATCTTTCTAGGCGAGCCGAACTATGTTCTGGCCCCTGTCCTTCATATCCATGCGGCAAGAGCATAACGAGGCCTGACATACGAAGCCATTTTTGTTCAGCGGATGAAATAAATTGATCGACCATAACCTGAGCGCCATTAGCAAAATCGCCAAACTGAGCTTCCCAAATGGTCAATGCTTTCGGGGATGCTCCAGAAAATCCATATTCAAACCCCAAAACAGCTTCTTCTGATAAGTGCGAGTTTAAGACCTGATAATATTCCTGATCGGCATCAAGATTATTAAGCGGCGTATATTTATGTTCATCGACTTGATCGACAAAGTTAGACTGCCGCTGAGAGAACGTCCCGCGCTCTGAATCTTGGCCAGATAGTCTCACTGGGTGGCCTTCGGTGACTAAGGTACCAAATGCCAAATGTTCGGCTAAACCCCAATCGATATTCTCGCCCGAAGCTACTTTATCAGCGCGTGCTTTAATGATACGTTTTAAAGTTCGATGAATATTGACAGAATTAGGTATTGTTGTGATTTTTTCTCCGATCGACTTCAGACGCTTAATATCTACAGAGGTATCACCTTTTCGTTTATCATCTTTTTCATCCGGAAGTGACAAACCTTGCCAAACGCCTTGCAACCAATCCGGTGCCTTGGTCTCATAGGCTTTGGCTTTATCAAATTCTTGATCGAGAAAATCATAAAACGACTCAACATCTTTCTCATGATCTTCTTGGGTAAGATCCCCATTCGCAATCAGGCGTTGGGCATAAATTTCACGCGTTGTACTCTTATCATCAATAGCTTTATACATAAGCGGTTGAGTAAAAGACGGATCATCCCCTTCATTATGACCATAGCGGCGATAACAAATAATATCGAGAACGACATCTTTACCAAATTTTTGGCGATATTCTGTTGCGACGCGCGCAGCAAAGACAACCGCTTCCGGGTCATCTCCATTAACATGAAAAACAGGTGCTTCGACCATAAAAGCAACATCTGAACAATATTGACCTGAACGATATTCCTTTGGAGTTGTTGTAAATCCGATTTGATTATTGACAACCACATGAAGCGTACCGCCAGTTCGATACCCAACCAGCTGGCTTAACTGGAAACATTCCATAACGACGCCCTGTCCTGCAAAGGCACTATCCCCATGTAAAATAACAGCCATAACTTGTTCAGGACTATGAGATTGATAGGTTCCGGACGCCATTTGTTGTTTCGCCCGGGCTTTACCCATAACGACTGGCGCAACCACTTCGAGGTGTGACGGATTAGGCGCAAGAGAAAGATGCACGCTATTACCATCAAATTCACGGTCATCGGAAACCCCTAAATGATATTTCACATCTCCTGATCCAAAGTCATCAGCTCCAGCTGCTACACCCCCAAGAAACTCGTAAAATATGGCTGAATAGGGTTTTTGCATGACGGCGGCCATAACGTTAAGGCGTCCACGATGCGGCATGCCGAAATTGATATCCTTTAGGCCGAGCTGCCCCCCCCGTTTGATGATCTGTTCTAAGGCCGGAAGCAGACTTTCGGCCCCGTCAATGCCGAACCGTTTCGTGCCAGGATAGCGTTTATGTATAAGTTGCTCAAAAGCTTCGCCTTCGATCAATTTTTGTAAAATTGCACGACGACCTTCTTTAGTAAAACTGATTTCTTTATCTGGGCCTTCAATACGCTGCTGCAGCCAACTTTTTTCTTCAGGGTCTGACACATGCATAAATTGAATACCAAAAGTCGAACAATAAGTCCGCCGCAAGATTTCCAATATACGGTTAAGGGACGCTGTCTTTAAACCTAACACGCCATCAATAAATATTTCCCGATCCATATCCGCATCAGTAAACCCGTAAGACGACGGTTCTAATTCAGGATGCGGGTCTTTTATCTGAAGATTTAAAGGATCAAGGTCCGCAATCATATGCCCCCTCATGCGGTAAGCCCGAATAAGCATAAGTGCGCGCAAACTGTCTTTGGTAGCTTGACGTATATCTTCATCTGACGCCCCGCTCATATTGGCCGCGACTTTGCTCTCAACGGCGGCGGCGCCCCAATCCCCAGTTAAAGCAGCGGTGAGTTCACCATTAGGTTCCGGCGGCCAAGACGGGCGGTTCCATGAGGGACCTTCGGCTGTTTTTTTGGCATTTTCTGTCTCTTCGCCAACCTGCGCAAAATAAGCTCGCCAACTCGGGTCAACACTATCAGGGTTGGCAGCGTATTGTGCCTGAATTTGCTCAATATAAGTAGCATTCGCGCCGTCCAAAAACAGCGTATCAATCATAGATTGATTATAGTTAGATCGGGGTTTGGCGTCAGCCATAGTCTGAACCTTTCAATAGGTCCCAAGTTTATCCCTTGAGGACGTCCATCATTGTTACGCCGAGCTTCGCCGGGCTATCGGAAACGCGGATACCTGCTTTTTCCATTGCCGCTATCTTATCCTCAGCGCCGCCCTTTCCGCCACTCACAATTGCGCCAGCATGGCCCATTGTCCGTCCCGGAGGGGCTGTACGCCCAGCAATAAAGCCAACCATCGGCTTTTTGATACCTTTTTTAGACATATGCGCCACATATTCTGCCGCTTCTTCTTCGGCAGAGCCGCCAATTTCACCGATCATGATGATTTGCTTCGTGTCATCATCGTTGAGGAAGAGCTCAAGACAGTCGATAAAGTTCGTCCCGTTAATCGGGTCACCGCCAATACCAATCGCCGTTGTCTGGCCAAGGCCAACTTGGGTCGTTTGGAAGACAGCTTCATAAGTCAGCGTCCCAGAGCGCGAGACCACGCCGCAGGTGCCTTTTTTGAAAATCTTACCCGGCATGATGCCGATTTTACACTCTTCAGGGGTCAAAACACCCGGGCAATTCGGGCCGACAAGACGCGACTTAGAGCCTTGCAAAGCGCGTTTTACAGGAATCATATCACGAACCGGAATTCCTTCGGTAATCGCGATAATCAGTTCCATCTCGGCGTCAATGGCCTCTAAAATTGAATCAGCCGCGAAGGGCGGCGGGACATAAACCACAGAGGCCGTTGCGCCTGTTGCATGTTTGGCTTCGGCTACTGTATCAAAATTGGGAAGCCCTAAATGAGTTGTTCCGCCTTTACCCGGCGTGACACCCCCCACGCAATTGGTGCCATACTCCATGGCTTGTTCTGTATGAAACGTCCCGGTTTTACCCGTCATTCCCTGAGTGATAACTTTGGTGTCTTTGTTTATTAGTACTGACATGATTACGCTCCAATTGCCGCGACAATTTTCTGGGCCGCATCGTCAAGATCGTCCGCCGCAATCACATTGAGACCACTTTCATTGATGATTTTTTTACCAGCCTCGACATTCGTGCCTTCGAGGCGGACGACAAGTGGCACTTCAAGACCTACTTCCTTGACCGCATCAACAGTCCCTTGGGCGATGACGTCACATTTCATGATACCGCCAAAAATATTGATTAAGATGCCTTCGACTTTTTCATCTGAGGTCAGGATTTTAAACGCCGCTACAATGTTTTCTTTGGTTGCACCGCCGCCCACATCAAGAAAGTTAGCAGGCTCCTTGCCATAAAGCTTGATGATATCCATAGTCGACATAGCAAGACCTGCGCCATTGACCATGCAGCCAATATTACCATCCAGCGCCACATATGAGAGATCATACTTTCCCGCTTCGATCTCTTTTTCATCTTCTTCTGTTTCATCGCGCAAAGCTTCAATATCAGGATGACGGAAAAGGGCATTATTATCAAAGCTGATTTTGGCATCGAGACAGTGCAACTTTTCATCTTTGGTCACAATAAGTGGATTAATCTCGAGCATGCTCATGTCTTTGGACAGAAAGCCGTTATAAAGTGTCTGCCCAAGTTTGCGGGCTTGTTTCGCCAAATCCCCTGAAAGCCCCAGAGCTTTAGCAAGTTTGCGGCCATGATGCGGCATAAATCCTGTCGCAGGATCAACGTCAAAATTGATAACTTTTTCAGGCGTATCATGGGCAACCTGCTCAATATCCATCCCGCCTTCGGTAGATGCAATGAAAGACACGCGTGACGTTTCACGGTTGATAATGATCGAGAGATAAAATTCTTTTTCAATATCAGAGCCATGCTCGATATAAAGGCGGTTGACCTGTTTGCCATCTTCACCTGTCTGAGCCGTGACCAAATACTCGCCGAGCATTTGTTGAGCATTTTCAACAACCTCATCGACAGACCATGCCAAACGTACGCCGCCTTTGGCATCTTCAGGAGCACCAACAAATTTACCTTTACCGCGTCCGCCTGCGTGGATTTGAGATTTTACTACCCATAATGGGCCGCCTAATTCTTTCGCTGCCGCTTTGGCTTCTGAAACCTTGAAAATAGCAATTCCCTTTGAAACCGGCGCGCCAATCTCTTTGAGGACAGCTTTGCCCTGATATTCGTGTATGTTCATGAAAAAGGTCCGTCGTTGTTCACTTGCTAAAAGAGGCACCACACCGGGACCTCGGACTTAGAGGGGGCTTATAGGCAGACATTATCCGAGTCGCAACCACTAGAAATCGTTATTTGCGCCGCAATCACATATATAAACTCGGAAATTCGCATAGCATGATCAACTCATTAGGAATAATTATTGGTCTAAAGGTCAGACACGTTGATCTAATTAGATCGATCCTAACTGAAACATAGCTCGAACATACGTCGGCCCGGCATGAATGTAAAGTGCCATGGAAACAGTAAAGACCCGAAAAAAAGGCCCTTACCAGCGCTGTTTATGTTTTCTTTCGAATATAGAATGGCGACCCAAGATGCAAAGCCTGATTTGGATAAATCTATGAATCCAACTCATAGACCCGCAGTTTACCTCGAGAATAAAAAACAAAGTGACCCCGGTTAAAGCATTCTTGGGAGTATGAACGTGATAAACGCGGCCCTATTCATATTTGTCCCTATCTAAGTTGTTACTTTATACGTTTTAAAAGTAGGTTTTAAAGCCGCAAAATAATTCAAACAATGACTACCATCTGCCCTTAACACGCCCCTTACAAATACAGCGCCCTCTCTTAAGGCTTTCACCGCACACCTCAATTAATTGCCCCATTTTTAGCATCCTATAAGAATTCACTGATACTGATAAAGGCTACGGTAGGGCCATAGCCGTCATCTAATTACCAGCGCTATAGCGAATAAGGAAAAGTTCGCAAAAGTCATGATTCAACCCTTATGAACAACACCGCCTTGATTCATATGTTTTGACACCACCCGGTTCCTTTTTCATCTTTTCGACAAAAAAAGCCCTGTCATGTCATGCTCAAAAACCTTGGGCTTCCATGTTAGTTAGCCTTTAAATTTTATCTCTTTACAACATCTGATTTCATTCAGAATTCATAGCGCGTTGTAACTCTAGGCGGTCTTCAGCAGATTTTAAATATTGCGGTGTTGGTCGCATCTGCGTCGCCTGCTCATAATCATAACCATAGGACAATAGTTTAGCATCATTATCTTTTGCTCCCATAAATGACAGACCAATCGGTATACCATGAACATCCCCCATGGGAACCGTGAGATGAGGATAGCCCGCCACTGCCGCAAGATATCCCGCTCCGGCCCACTCGGGCCAAACATCTCCATTGATTGGGTCTATACGCGGAGAAATGGGACCTGAAGGTCCAATAAGGACATCAACATTATGCTCGGCTAATAATTTGTCTATACCAAGTTCACCAGTTGCTTGGCGCACATCATCACGCGCGCCAATATATTCTGGTTCTGTTAATGGGCCCTTTGCTTGTGCTTGTTCGAATAGGCTTTGATCAAACACAGCCAATTCAATTTTCGCGTTTTTATTATTAAATGCGATAATGTCTTCAAGCGTTCTTGAAGTGACTGAAGGTGCAGAATTTTCTAGGTAATTATTGAGACCATCTTTAAATTCGTAGAGTAGCACATCAAGAGATTTTTGACCATAATTTTCTGCGGACAGATCGAAACTCTCAATTTCAACTATGGTGCCGCCTTCAGCTTTTAAGGCCTCTATGGCTGCATTAAACAGAAGGAGAATATCAGGGTTAGTCCCTTCAGAAAACCGTAATACCCCTATCCGCTTACCTTCCAAAGAAGTCTCGCTAAGGCCAGTTACATAATCTTTACCTAACGTCGTTCCAGCATCATTTGTAGCCATCGCTGAAAGCATCATTGCCGCACCTTTGACTGATTTAGTCATTGGACCTGCTGTATCCTGAGACACAGAAATAGGCACAATGTATTTTTGCGGCACCAAGCCAACTGTCGGTTTAAACCCAACCAAACCATTCACATTAGATGGACAAATTATGGACCCATTCGTTTCGGTTCCAACGCCGCCCGCCGCTAAAGACGCCGCAATAGCTGCGCCTGTCCCAGAGCTTGAGCCACATGGGTTGCGGTCCAACATATGCGGATTGCGAACTTGTCCGCCCAGAGCGGACCACCCTGAAACTGAATTGTTTGATCTAAAATTTGCCCATTGAGATAAATTTGTCTTCCCCATAATAATGGCCCCTCGTTCCCGCAATCCGGACACCAAAGGCGAATCACGCTTCGTCATATTATGCTTTAAAACCAAAGCGCCAGCTGTAGTAGGCATTTGGTCTTTACTCTCAATATTGTCTTTTAGGAAAACCGGTATACCCGCCAAATCTGGCAATGTTTCACCCTCTGCTCTACGCGCATCAATTGCCCTCGCCTCATCCAAAGCCGCAGGGTTCAAACTTAATATACTTTGTAACGTTGGACCCTTTTCATCTATCGCTGAAATCCGGGTTAAATAAGACATGACTAACTCTTCAGATGTGATCTCGCCACTTTCGAGTCCTTTTGAAATTTCGGGCAAAGTTTTAGCTGGCCATCCCTTAGCCATATAATCCCCTGAGACTTGTTTTTTTTGACCAGAGGTTTGGGACGAACAGCTGGCCATCAAAATGGTTATGGAGAGAAGCCATATCCCTTTACAAAAAATTTGGTAATGCATACGGCCTCCAGTTATTGAAAGTGAGGTGTTCTTCTTGATCAAGATAGCTGCGGACGATTTAGTTCAAGCCACATTATCTACCATTAAGACTATAAAAATCAGGCTTGAAAGCCGGGTTAAAAATGTGATGTTCATTTAATCCCGTAATTCAGGCTCCATTTCCTGACATTCGGCGATGATTTTTTCAACAGCTGCTACGGAGTTCATAAACATTTCACGTTCATTATTTTTCAAGCGAATATTCATGACCTTTTCGACGCCTTTGGCTCCAATCATGGCTGGCGCGCCAACATAAAGGCCGCGAACGCCTGCAATTTGCCCCGAAAGACGCACTGCACAAGGCAAAATACGTTTCTTATCGCGCAAATATGATGTCGCCATTTCAATAGCAGATTCAGCTGGCGCGTAGAATGCAGAACCATTACCTAGTAAGCCAACAATTTCTCCGCCGCCTTTGCGAGTGCGCTGAACAATCGCGTCAATGCGCTCCTGAGTTGTCCATTTCATTTTTATAAGGTCTGGAAGCGGCACGCCGTTCACTGTCGAATAACGCGTTAACGGTACCATTGTGTCACCATGGCCGCCCAGAACAGAGGCGTGAACATCTTCAACAGAACACTTGAATTCATCGGCCAAGAAATAACGAAAGCGCGCACTATCGAGAACGCCAGCCATTCCGACAACCTTACGGGGTTGAAGGCCTGAGAACTTTTGCAAAGCCCAAACCATCGCATCCAGCGGATTGGTAATACATATAACAAACGCTTTGGGCGCATATTGTTTAATCCCAGCAGCAACCTGTTTAATCACGCCAAGATTTTTACCTACCAGGTCTTTACGGTCCATGCCCGGCTTACGCGGAAACCCCGCCGTAATGATGCAGACATCAGCGCCTGCAATATCGGCATAATCATTTGTTCCTCTAAGGTTCGAGTCCTTACCAAAAACAGGAGCCGCTTCTGAGAGGTCGAGCGCTTTTCCCTTGGCTGTTCCCTCAAATATATCGAACAGGACTACATCGCCGAGTTCTTCGCGGGCCGCGATGTGAGCAAGTGTACCGCCGATCATACCGGCGCCTATAAGGGCGATTTTTGCACGTGCCATGAAATTCTCCTATGGGGATGGCTAAATTTAACGCGTCTTTAGCGAGGATAATTGCGAGTCGCAATGGGGTATACGCCCAGCCTAATACAAATTATTTATATAGAGTGCTGGAAAGGGAGAATCTTTCTTGATTGCTGGCCTGAAGTCACCCGAAATAACCCGTGCATGTATAAAAAAATTATAATTATAATAATCACGCAAATGAAAATTTTTAAAATAATATATGTGAACCAAACTTTCCAAACATTACAGTTTTATCTCAAGCTGATGCTTCCAAAATTCTGCGCATACCCAAATAATCGGCACTTCGCATTTCGACCAAACGGCTAGCTGTGCGTTCAAACTCAAAGCTTCCATCCCCACCTTTATATAGTTCATGCGGGACCACCTCAGCACTCATTATAAGTTTTGTTCGCGTTTCATATAACGCATCAATCAAGGTCACAAAGCGTTTGGCCTCATTTCTCTTTTCAGGGCCCATTTGCGGAACCTTTTCTAATATCAAGGTTTGAAATGCATGTGACAATCGCAAATAATCCGCCGCCCCTAATGGCTGTGCGCAGAGTCTGTTAAAACTCGTACGCGCAACCCCTGCAGCTGTTTGTTTTAAAACTAAGTCTCTTCCCTGTACTTTTAATACAGTCTCTCGCCCTTTGGCCGCGCCCGTCAATCTTTGCCACGCTGCATCTAGCGCAGCTTCGGATTCGGCTCCCAATGGTGAATAATAAACTGGGGCCGCAGTCAGTTGCCGCAAACGATGGTCCGTATCCCCGGAGAACTCATGAATAATGAGGTGCTCGGACATCATTTTAATAAAGGGTTCAAATAACGCACGATTAAGCCCGTTCTTATAAAGATCATCCGGCGGCCGATTTGACGTCGCAACAACGACCACGCCTCTAGACCAAAGAGCCTCGAAAAGACGAGAGAGGATCATCGCGTCAGTAATATCCGTGACGTGAAACTCATCAAAACATAATAATTTAGCTGTTTCTGCTATGTCCTCTGCAACAGGTTTTATTGGATCTCCTTCTTTACTCTTGCGATAATGAGTTATCCTCTGATGCACATCGAGCATAAAGGCATGAAAATGAACCCGTTGCTTAGCAGACACAGGTGTTGTTTCATAAAACCAGTCCATCAGCATAGATTTTCCGCGCCCAACACCACCCCACAAATAAAGTCCTTTTGGTTTGGAAGTCTTCCGTGAAAAAAACCAAGGCTTTGATCGCGTCGTCTTTAATCTAACTTGTAAATTATCTAGCTCTTGCGCGGCTTTCATTTGAGCATCGTCAAAAATTAGCTCGCCCGCAGATATGCGTTTTCTAAGTTCTTTCGAAACTATCATAATGTGGTTTTCTGTAAGGTTTATAGAACCGTAAAAGTGATTGTTTTTTGTAGAATAGCCAGCTAAAGGGTCAACATCTAAAAGCTAAGCATTAACCTTTCGTTTAGCTTCTGTTCATGTTAACATTTATACATGAAGAATACAAAGCTATGTGATTTGCGTAGCACGGGGGCCCAGTTTCGGGCTGAAACTTTATTGGAGGGACCATAAATGGACCAACTATCTCAACATCTCGGGTTTTTGCCCGCCGGGGCCGTCGGTCCGGTTGTCGCCTTGCTGACAATTATCATAGGCTATTTCATTTCTAAAATTGCGGCAGCAATCGTCGCAGGCGCTATTAACCGTACAGGTATTGGCCGCAAAGCCAAGACAACTGGCGGCAATATCGGCAAATCATTATCTAAAGCTGTTTTTTGGGTTCTTTGGTTAATCTTCATTCTTATGGGACTAAGCCAATTCCCTGTTTTGTCTAACCAACTTGGTTTCTTGAACGGCATGATGGATAATATCTTTAGCTATATACCACAGCTTGCTATTGGTGGTTTTGTTCTGGGTGTCGGCATACTTTTGTCAAAAGTGGTCAAAGAGGCCCTCACATCAACGCTTGAAGCGGCCCAAGTAGACAACCTTGTGTCCAGATTTGGCATAGGCGGCGACACCGTTGAAGGTACTCAATCCACATCACTGTCTAAAAGTGCAGGCATATTAGCAGCTGCTATCGTAACGATTACAGCCGCCGCTACAGCAATCGGCATATGGGACATTCCTGGTGTATCCGGACCTGTTTCAGAGCTTTTAAATACTATTCTTGGTTATATTCCACGCATCATAGGTGCCGCAATTATCCTAGGTATCTTCGTATTTATCGGACGTTTTGTGTCTAATCTCGCGAAAAGCACATTACCTGCGCTTGGTGTCGATAACTCTTTAGCTTCACTTGCAAGCCTCGACGGTGACGGACCAAACTTCGTTCCTTCAAATGTTATCGCAAATGTTGGTTTCATAGGTATTGCTTTAATGGGCTTAACTGCAGCCATGAAAGCTTTAGGCATCCCTGAACTTACAAATGTATTTAATACACTGCTTGAAGTTGGTGGACGCGTTGTTCTTGGTGCCGTTATAATTGGAGCTGGTTTATTCATCGCTAACTTTGTTTCAAAAATTGTAACTCAAACTTCTGGCGATCTTGCTGGTAAGATTATCAAATATGCGACTATGATCATCGTCACATTCATGGGTCTTGAGACTATGCAGCTTGGTGAAGGTATTGTTGATACAGCCTTCCGTTACTCTGTCATGGCAGCAGCTGTTGCGGCTGGTGTTGGCGGCGCGATCGCCTTCGGTCTAGGCGGACGTGAGTGGGCAGGTAAGAAACTTCAACAGTGGTTACCTAACACACGCAAAAAGTAAGTTTTTTATATATAATACGCTTTAAAAGCCACTCTTCGGAGTGGCTTTTTTTATGACCAATGAACAAATAATTATGCCGTTATTTTGGCTATGGATTGAAGCTTAGTTTTATCCTGCAAATCTTCTACGGAAAAGCTTATAAGAGTTTCGATCCTGGCGCGGCATATATCATAAACCTCCGAAAAAGCTTTCTGTCGAACTTTTAGAGGTTCGACATGAGCTGGATCTTTCGCAGGCCAATGTACCGTAATATGTCGTCCAGGAAACGCCGGACAAACTTCATTGGCTGCATTATCGCAAACTGTCACGACAATATCCATTTCAATACCTTCAGAGAACTCATCCCAAGACTTCGAACGATATATATCACTTCGATGCCCACGCCGCCTGAGTTCTTTTAGCCCATCAGGGTGCGGCTTTCCGCTTGGATGACTTCCTGCTGACCAGCCTAGAAACCTACCCTGCCCCAGTTCGTTTAGAAGCGCTTCAGATAAAATTGAACGCGCAGAATTACCTGTACAAAGGAACAGAACATTGATTGGCTTTGACATATCAGGCGCTTGCCAATTACGAGGTAATTGGTCAATAGGCGATATGCATATTGTTGAACAACTTATAGCCGAACGAGCGCCAAAGCTTATGGCTCGTCCGAAACTGTTCCAAGCTGTTCGCCCTTTACTCTACCGCATGCTTGCCTATGACGCGGCGGTCTTTTTGGCTGATGCAATTCGACCGATGAGCGGACACGATGCCTTTCAAATGGTGGCCCGTCACATAAGTCCCAGAACAGCTGTCAAAAATCTTGAACATTTACCAAGTCAAGGGCGCTGTATTCTTATATCAAACCACCCGACGGGATTGGCCGACGGTATGGCGGTTTTCCAAGCCATAAAAGAACGCCGACCGGATCATCTCTTTCTGGCTAATGCAGATGCCTTGCGCGTCATGCCACATGCCAGCGACATCATCATTCCCGTTGAATGGGTTAAGAATAAACGATCCCTGTCAAAAACCCGACAAACTCTCATCGATGTCAAAAGCGCTTTAGAAGCAGAAAAATGCATCGTCATTTTTCCAAGTGGACGCCTAGCATATTTAGGGTGGCGTGGTTTGTTAGACAAACCGTGGGAGAGCTCAGCCGCAATGCTCGCAAAAAAATATGACGCTCCTGTAGTGCCTTTACGCATCAAAGCCCGAAATTCCATACTCTATTACATGTTCACAAAGCTCAACGCCGAACTTCGTGACATCACGCTTTTTCATGAACTGCTGAATAAAAAAGGCAAAACTTTTGAAATGACATTCGGCGAAGCTATTAAGGCCCAAACCCTGCCAAAAAACGCTGAAAAAGCTTCAATTATGATTCGAGGGATCGTCGAACGATTGTAGACACAGCAATGTATGAGAAGAATTATTATTCATCTATCTGGTCTAAACCTCTCGAATTTGTAACCCAACAAGTAAGACAATTATAACCATATTAAGTCCAAGTTGTGTTATCATAGGAGGCAGACATATGGATATTTCAATAAATCATCTTATCTCTTGGTTAATTTTTGCAATAATTCTTTGCCTTTCATCCTCCATACCTGCCAATGGAAATTCAATTTTAATTGACGAAAATGACGGCACATACAGGATTGAAGATGTTATCTCAGAGCAACAATGCTTAGCACTTTGTGAAGCTGATAGAGAGACTTGCAGAGGGACAATCATTTATCAAGAGGACATTTCTAAACCTGATATGATTTGCCGTCTGAATAATGGTAAGGGTGAAAACCCTGAATTTCCTTCTACCGTTCCAGAACCTTTTGATATTAAGCTCTCCCTAACCGACTTAAATGACTACCGCGCGGAAAACGGACTTAAGCCCCTACGTCTAAATGGAAAACTCACCTTAGCCTCAAAACTACATGCCGAAGATATGGCTGTTCGTGGTGAAGCTTCACATACAGGTACAAATGGCTCAAGCTTCAGCGATCGCATTCAGCTCCAAGCTTATTATTTTTCGACGGCGGCAGAAAACGTTGCTTCAGGTCAGCAGAGTTGGCCTAAGGTTTTCCAAGCTTGGAAGGATAGCCCGGGACATAATGTCAATCTCTTGAGAGATGGAGTATCCGATTTTGGCATTTCGATGGTTTATGACCCTGATACATCTTATGGAACATTTTGGGCCATGTTGGTTGCAGCTCCGCTAGCCGGCCACATCCAAGACGCGATGGCCCGAGGCGATGTCGAAACTTTAGCAAAGCTTGAACGTTAGCCCGTAAATTGCATTGCGAGCCAATCGGCGATTAAGGCGGGTTTATCTTGTCCTTCAATATCTACGGAAACTTCATAAGTCAGAAGAAACTGACCAGGCTTTTTTTCAACTACATCTTTGAGACTAAACCGCCCGCGAATTTTTGAGCCACTAGGCACAGGAGCCAGAAAACGAACTTTTTCAAATCCATAATTCACACCCATTTTCGTGCCCTCTATAACTAATCCCGAGCCTTCAGAAAATTTCGACAACATAGATAATGTCAAAAATCCATGGGCGATAGTACCGCCAAAAGGAGTCTTTTGTGCCGCCGCTTCATCAATATGAATAAATTGGTGATCTTCAGTCACATCTGCAAAAACATTGATACGGTCTTGGTCCATCACTGCCCAATCACTGACGCCTATTTCCGTTCCAATAAGGCCCTCAAGGTCTGAATCTTTTACTGTTTTCATTTCTCTCTCTCTTAACAAACTGACTTAAAACGAATTGGTCTTGGCATAATTACTCATATGATAATGCGCGTCCCCAAAGAGCTCTTGTAGAACTCGAATGCGTTTCATGAACAACCCAATATCATATTCATCTGTCATCCCAACCCCGCCATGCATCTGAACGCCTTCTTGAGAGGCTAGCTTTGCAACAGACCCTAATTTAGCTTTCGCCATAGAACATATAAGTTCCGCTTTCGGGTCTTGATCATCAAGAGCTGTGAGAGCTGCCATAACAGCCGACCGCGCAATTTCCATCTCCGAATAAAGATGAGAAGCCCGGTGTTGCAGGGCCTGAAACTCGCCAATAATTTTACCAAATTGCTTACGCTCCTTGATATAAGCTACAGTCGACTCAAAAGCTTGTGATCCGGCCCCTAAAAGCTCAGCTGCTACAGCTGCACGGCCCGCATTTAAAACTTTGCCTAAAACGGCCATCCCATCATCAAGAGAGCCTAAAAGCGCGTCACCTGAAACCTCAACATTATCGAGATCAATACGCGCCGCGTTTCGGCTATCGACCATAACAGTGCGTTCGGTTGAAACGCCTTTCGTTTTAGGGTCGACAATAAAGAGACTAATACCTTCAGAATCACCTTCATTGCCGCTTGTGCGCGCTGCAACGATTAGAGCGTCGGCGACATGACCATCTATAACCATCGCCTTATGACCATTAAGTTTAAACCCATTGCCTGATTTTTCAGCCGTTACAGACGTGCCAACCGGATTATGTTTCGCGCCTTCATCGAGCGCCAAAGCCATGATGGTGTCTCCACTCGCAATCTTGGGAAGCCATTGGGATTTTTGTTCATCTGAGCCCCCTTCCCGTAACGCTGTGGCCGCGAGTATTGCTGTGGACAAAAACGGAGACGCGGAAAGGTTTCGGCCCATTTGTTCAGCAATAAGGCCAGCCGCCATGAATCCCATATCAACACCGCCATGATCTTCTTCGATCACGACGCCGGTAAAACCCATTGTGGCCATTTCTTGCCAAAGCGATCGATCAAAACCCGTTTCATCACCCTCATCGCGCAAGCTACGCAAAGCTTTAACGGGGGCTTTTTCAGCGAAAAACCCTTCGGCTGTATCACGGAGCATCACTTCGTCTTCATTTAATACTAGGCCCATTTATTTAAGCCCCCGGAAGCTGTAAAATATGTTTGGAAATAATGTTGAGCATCACTTCGGATGTCCCGCCCTCAATAGAGTTACCCTTGGTCCGTAGCCAGCTTCGAGCCATTTTGCCATCGTTCGAGCGTTCAGACTCCCACTCAAGACCCTCATGACCTGCAGCGTCCATCATCAGCTCATATTTGCGTTTATTGAGCTCTGTGCCGTAATATTTCAGCATAGAACTATCCGCGCCCAGAGACGCACCGGCTTTAGCTTCGGCGAGTTTACGGTTCAGCGTCATGCTAAAGGCCCACTCATCAATTTCAGCTTCAACCACTTTCGCACGAAGCATGACATCAGAGAGTTGACCATTTTCAAGCCCCAACGTTGCAGCGGCTATTTCATGTAAGGGGCGCGTAAAGGATTCATGTTGTCCGCTAATCATTTCGCGCTCATGGGTAAGAAGGTATTTCGCCACATCCCATCCTTTTTCTTGAGTGCCTACAAGGTTATGTTTCTCAACACGGACATTTTCAAAGAACGTTTCGCAAAATGGCGAGCGACCTGAAATCAGTTTAATCGGTCGTGCCTCTACGCCAGGCGTATCCATATCGAAGAGAACGAAGGAAATGCCGTGATGTTTTTTACCCGTGTTATCCGTGCGGACAAGACAGAAAATCCAATCGGCTTTATCGGCATAAGAGGTCCAAACCTTTTGACCATTGACGATGAAGTGGTCACCTTTGTCTTCGCATTTCGTGGCAAGGGAAGCAAGATCAGACCCGGCGCTGGGTTCAGAATAACCTTGGCACCAACGAATTTCACCGCGCGCAACAGGGGGTAAATGCTCTTTTTTTTGGGCTTCGGTGCCAAATTTCAAAAGCGCTGGTCCAAGCATCCAAATCCCAAAGCTGTCCAAAGGCGAGCGAGCCCCAATTTTCTTCATTTCTTTTTTAAGAATATTTTCTTCGCCGCGAGACATTCCAGCCCCGCCATATTCCTTTGGCCATGTCGGAACTGTCCAGCCTTTAGCAGCCATGCGTTCTAACCAAACTTTTTGAGCCTCCGAGCTATATTCCCAATTACGGCCACCCCAGCAAATATCTTTTTCGCCTGTTATGGGCTGACGCATCTCCTCAGGGCAGTTTGCCTCGAGCCACTTTCGACATTCCATTGCAAAAGCTTTTAAATCACTCATAATCCCATCCTTAGATTTATATGCACATAGTTGCATATACTCTGATATAGGTTAGGTAAAGACAAACCCGTCGTGATTACGAACAAAAGAGATCAGTATGCATTCATTTCAAACCGTTGCTGACATTCGGATTGAACCGGGCGGAACAGCTAAACTTGACGCCTATGTCGATGGTCTATGTGCCAATAAACGTATTGCCGTTATTACCGATAAAGGCGTACGTGGTCTTGGATTAATAGACGCAGGTCTGGAAGCCTTAAGATCAGCAGGATATGATGTTTTGGTCTTTGACGATGTTGTGGCTGACCCGCCTGAAGAAATTGTCGTCAAAGGTGGTGAAGCGGTAAAAGCATTTAAGGCTGGCCTTGTCATAGGTTTTGGTGGCGGCTCCCCCATGGATACTGCCAAAGTTATTGCACACCTTGCTGGATGTGATCAGCCAATAGAAACACTTTACGGTGTCGGGAATGCCAAAGGCCCAACTTTGCCTTTACTACTCATCCCTACAACATCAGGTACAGGCTCGGAAGTCACTAATGTCGCCATTATCACAACAGGAAAAACCGCCAAGAAAGGCGTAGTGGCTGATAGTCTGTACGCAGACCGAGTCTTACTGGATGCTGAATTAACCTTTGGCCTACCGCCCTCAATCACCGCATCGACCGGGATTGACGCTATGGTACACGCTATTGAGGCTTACACCTCTATACGGTTGAAAAATCCCTTATCCGACGCGCTTGCGCTCACAGCTTTACGAAAAATGCGCAATGCCATAGTCACCGCTGTCAATGATGGCACTAACATCGAGGCTCGCAATGATATGCTGATTGGCGCCATGCTGGCTGGCCAATCTTTTTCAAACGCCCCATGCGCAGCGGTTCATGCCCTCGCCTATCCGCTGGGCGGTTTCTTTCATGTCCCTCACGGGCTTTCTAATGCCCTCGTTCTGACCGAAGTTATGAAATATAATCTTCCTAAAGCCGATCATTGGTACGGCGAAATCGCGCGTGACCTTGGCGTTGGGCAAACAGGTGTTAATCTCATTGACGAAATGTTGCGCCTGAAAGACAAAACCAAAGTTCCCCAGACTCTAAAAGAGGTCAATATTACAGCCGATGCCATTCCCGTTATGGCCAAAGACGCGATGACAAAAGATCGTCTTTTAATGAATAATGCGCGCGAAATGACCTATGATGCGGTCGTCAATATTTACGAGACGATACTTTGAGTCGTCCAACACCGCCTAACCGTGAAGACTACTCGCATTTCCTGATCATACCCACGCGGTGGAATGACAATGATACTTATGGTCATGTGAATAATGCTGTCTATTATCTCTATATGGATACGGTCGTAAATTGTTTCCTGATCGATAATGGATTGCTCGACATAAAATCGAGTCCAACAATTGGTCTTGCAGTTGAGACAGGCTGTAAATATTTTGATTCAATAGAATATCCCGATATTGTACATGCCGGACTGCGTGTGACTAAGCTTGGTAATTCCAGTGTAACTTATGACATTGGCATGTTCAAGAATGATGAAACCAGCGCCGCAGCCCAAGGGCATTTCGTACATGTCTATGTGGATGAAAAAAATCGCCGCCCAGCTAAATTTTCTGATACAATGCGAAAGAAACTGACAGAGATATTGGTATGAACATTCTAAACGACATCATCAAAAACGACCCGGCCCTTGTCAGCCAAACCGCACGATTCACGCGGATGCAGGACGGCACGCTCGAAGATTGGATGAAAATCGGGGCGGCGCATAAGCAAGAGTTCACTAAAACAGCTGATCGTTTTATAGATATGCTTAAGCAACTCGAAAATGCGACATTAGGATTTGCATGTGACCAACTCCAACATGCTTTAATGTGCGGGACACTCGCCCGCCGCGACGGTGCAACAGATGAGCAAATCGTTGTTGCGCTTTGCCATGATATGGCGAAAGTCATCAATGTTCCCAATCACGGGCCTATCGTGGCCGAGATGCTAAAGCCTTATGTCTCTGACGATAGCTATCATGTGCTGCGCAATCATCAGGCCTTCCAAGGCGAGCATTATTATCACTATATGGGCGCGCCGACGGATTTGCGCCTGCAATGGAAAGACGAGCCTTGGTATGATTACGCCGTCAAGCTCGTCGATGAATGGGATGCTCCTGCTTTTGACCCTAATTTCGAAGCCGATAGTCTTGAGAGCTTCATCCCCCTCATGCGTAAAATCTTCCACGACAGCCCCATGCCTTTGTAATGAAAAAATTAGGCGGGCTTGCGCTCCTCTTATTACTCGTGGCAGGGGTTTGGGTGAACTCACTCCGTCCTGCGCCAAATGTGAAAGCACGTTCTTATGAAAATTCTGCAGTAGATCAAAAATTTGATTGGGCAGAAATTTTTCCTAATAGCCCTGATCATCAAGGATCATTTATGTTCTATGGTGGATTATCTTCTCATAACATGCACTTCCCAAGAGACTTAGTCGTATTTCTTCCCAGCGCAGGGAGAGAAGCGAGTGATTTCATCGAACTTTCTAAAGTCATTGAGTCAAATGGACATTCAGTCGAAAGCATCGACTTTCCATCTCTTAAAAGAAATAAGGCTCCAAAAAACCTTGAGGAATATGCGAAGATTTTTTCACCAAGTATTTTAGCTGGAGATGAAAAAGTGATTCTTGTCGGACATGCTTATGGCAATCGTGTTGCAAGACAGATAGCCACACTTCAACCCAATCGAGTGAATTCCGTCATCCTCCTCGCGGCTGGTGGGCAAGTCCCGCCTGATCCCGAAGCTGATGCCGCACTCAAACGCGTCTTCAATCCCCTCAAGCCTTATCATTCACGCATGAAGGATGTGCGCACAGCCTTTTTCGCCGAGGGCAATGAAATTCCTCCGCATTGGAAACGCGGCTGGCATACTAAAACCGCCATTGCACAAGGCAAAGCCAAAGGGAACGGGGATGAGAGTTGGCACTGCGCAGGCGGCGTGCCTATGCTTATTGTCCAGCCTATGCAGGATAAAATCGCCCCGCCCGCCAATGCTTACGCGCTCAAACAGAAATGCCCGCAAGAGGTCCAGATCGTCGAGGTTCAAAATGCCGGCCATGCCTTGCTCCCAGAACAACCCCAAGCCGTGGCTAAAGCCGTGCTTGACTTTCTCGCCAAACACCATCCTACAGAACCTAAAAACTAGGACATCTCATGACAGACATATCCAACAAGACCGCTTTTGTAACAGGCGCGGCATCCGGCATTGGCTTGGCCTTAGCCAAAGCTTTGCTCGCGCGCGGAGCCAAAGTTATGATGGCAGATATGAACGCCGAAGGCCTTAAAACTGCGCAGGAAAGTCTAAACTCACCCGACGATACCGCCATTGTCGTCTGTGATGTTTCCGATGCGTCTTCGGTTCAAGGCGCCGCCAAGGCCGCG